>QMPP01000033.1 GCA_003650425.1 Bacteroidota bacterium
AACCCATAGGGTTGTCTGCTTCGGGCGACATCAACAGGGTGTCAAAACTACCCTGATTAATTTGGTAGATGATGAAAACCGAATCCTGATAAACGGGTTGGCCGCTGTAGTTATAAAGATTGGCAGAAATGGGATAGCTGTAATCAAAATCAACGTTACCCAAAACAGGTACATGCCAAATATAGAGCTGATTAATATCGGCAATGCCTTTGGTGCGACAGTGTAGTGCATCGGTATCGTACCACCCGCTGTAATAAATCCCTTTAACCTCATACCCCGGCATAGCTTCCCGGTAAGCCGAAAGAGCATCATCATCCCAGGGGCTTCCGGTAATGGGAACCAACACTTTTTTATTTAAAATCAGCGAATTAGTATAAGGGGTTTCCTGGGGCGTTCCAGGCGTGAAAACCCGAAACACTTTATAGTGGTCGCCATAACTACTTATTTGATTGGAAAAATAGGTGGCCACCGCTTCAAAGTCGTTGTAACGAGGATCTGCTGAAGGAACTTTGCCGATGATAATTTTATCGGGGGCTAAAAACTTTCCCCAGCAGTCGATGTGTTTAATGTATTCTCCCAGGGGGTCGAGGGTAATATGATATTGTTCAATCCCCAGATAATTTTCAGCAAGAGTATCCACGTCAGCCTCTGTAAGGGAGGGGTTTTCATCCAGCACCAAATCGGTGGAAGCAGCCTGTCCCATTCCGTTACACATGTAATTTCCGCCGGTGTGGCTCAAATCCATCCCGAATAAATTAATACCAAGATATTGTGCTATCACCACCGGGATATTATCGTCGTTGGGTCGCGGCCTGTTATAAGGAAAATTAACGATGCCGGCGTTGTTATTCCCGTCAAAAATAAAAAACGGGCCATAATCTCTGGTCCAGTACGAATCAGTTTGAGCAAACACAAAATCGCATTGCGAAGTGTCAACATTATTAGAAACATACATGGTGAGCACACTCTGTTTTTGCTGTTGGTTAGCCACGATGGTCAGCACGCGGGTATCTTGTGCCATTTCGGCGATAAGTGAGACAGGAATACCAAAAGGATAACGAACCATCACTGCCTGCATTTGATCGAACTCGGCCACGTTACGGATAAATCCTTCGGGTGGATCGGTTGGATTAAAATCGAGTTTGGTGTTAACCGGCTGGTTCATCTCCTCTTTCGAGAGGTAATGAAGCCGGCTAAAATCTTTTTTATTCTGGGCAAAAACTGAAGAAGCTAAAACGATAAATGAAAAGATCAGTAAGTAAAAATGTTTCATGATTGATCGGCTTTGATGGGCAGAGATACAATATATTGACAAACTTATAAAATAAAACGTTGCCAATCACTTTCATCGGGATAGATAATCTATTATCTTTGTCAGGAAATTAAAATATATGATTATGTCGATACTTACAATTCTTAATACGGGAACCGCTCAGCTTGCAGGCTGGTTTGGTGGTTACGAAGTTGTTTTAATCGTAGTGGTAGTGCTGTTGCTTTTTGGCGGTAAAAAAATCCCTGAGCTGATGCGTGGCATTGGTAAAGGGGTGAAGGAGTTTAAAGGTGGCATTTCGGAAGGAGATGAAAAAAATGATAATGAACCCAAAGAAACAGACAAAAAGTAGCATAATCTTCGCATAAAAAACCTCACTTGTAAAATACAAGTGAGGTTTTTTTATGTTCGTTTTACCGGATTAAACTACTACATACGAAGCATAGATTGCAAACGCGAAGGCCACGATAACTAACAACCACCGAAGCTTAGAATTCATCTCGTCTGTTTCAGGGTTATAATCATATTTAGAATTGTATTCTTCTTCCATGGTTTAGGGTAATTTATCCAATCTTCCACATTCGTTAAACGCTACTACAAAAGCATCGTAAATACCATTTATGTTTCGTATCACGTTTCTTCTGTCGCGGGCTTCATTGTATGTTGCATACGATCCTACCGTGTAAATGTAATAGCCGTTGTGACGGTCTTCCCGGATTTCATTAACAGGGATATTATATTGTGCACTTAGTTTTTCACGTGATAACGGTTTTCCATATTTTGCTTTTATCTGAACTCTGTATTCAGGATTTGGTTTAGCAGGGGATTCGGGTTGTTGAACGGTTGTGGTGCTTGTTGCTGCCGGTACTACAACCGGAGGTTCAACAGGTTTTTGTTCTTCAATTTCCAGCACTTCCACCTGTTGTCCGGGTTGAACCGGTTCAGGGGTAATCTCTTCATCAACCTGCGTGGTGGTATCGGTTTCGTAATCATAGTAGTTTGTTTCGTTTTCCGAGTAGTGATAGGGCGGGGCTTTTGATTTGCCCACACCAAACCTCCACGAAAGGCCTAAAGAGGTGTAGTTATACACATCAAAAGGAAACCCCTTTTCCCAATGGTCATAAGCATCCGAGTTCATGCCCCGGTTGGCCGACTCAAGGGTGACATGAAGGTTGTCGTTAATCCTTAAATCGGCACCCATGCCTACCGTTAAAATGCCTTCCAGGGTTCGTCCTCCAATACCTTTCCCATATCCGTTTCCTACCTGAGCAACTATTTTATTGGTGCCCAGTTCATAAACGGTAGTGTTGTATTGAGTAAGGCCAACGCCTGTTATCATGTAAAGGTTAAAAAAACGGTCAGATCTTTTTTGCCCAAAGATGTTGTTGAAATTAATAGTAAAATTCAGGTCGGTTTCGATATAATCTGATTGAAAATAGCGTTTCCATTCGCGTTTTGTTCCGGCCAACTGGCCATATAAAGCCTGGCCTCTGACGCCAAAAACATACGATAATTGGCGACCAAATTGTAATCCGGCACCAAAACGCCATTCGTTTTCGTTATTTGAAACAGGTACCCATTGGTATTGTTTGATATCTCCAAAAAAAAGACTTGTTCCGCCATTCAGATTTACCTCCCAGTACGACTTATCCTGTGCTTTGAGAGTAGAGGGAAGAATCAACAGCAAAGTTAAACAAGCTGTAAATGCGACAGTAAGCAGGTTCTTTTTCATAGATTTAGCGTTTTAACTTTTAACGAATCATCCGACTATAAGTTTCAGGTAAATCAGATTTGCAATAAAACAGCCCTAAAAGTATAAAAATTTCTTTAAACACCCTCTAACCAGCCGTTAATTTCGTCTATTTGTACAGCGGGAATATTTAGTTTATTTTTTTTACGGTAGCCGTTTAGCTTTTGTTGAATGGCCGTTGCTTTGGTTTCCTTTAAGTCAGCAGGGGTTTTAAATCCGGCAGGAATCATCTGTTCAGCCCAAATTTCAGCTACTCCTAATTTTATAAAGTCCTCAACTGTGATGGGTTTTGCTTTCTGTTCCGGTTTCATTTGCGGAAAAAATAAAACTTCCTGAATGGAGGGTTGATTAGTTAACAACATGACCAATCGGTCGATTCCGATACCCATTCCTGATGTTGGGGGCATACCGTATTCGATGGCGCGCAAAAAATCGTAGTCGATAAACATGGCTTCATCATCGCCTTTTTCAAGCAGTTGGAGCTGCTCTTCAAAACGAGCTCTTTGATCGATGGGGTCGTTTAGCTCGGTATAGGCGTTGGCAAGCTCTTTTCCGTTTACCATCAGCTCAAATCTTTCGGTAAGCTCTTCGTTGTCGCGATGGCGTTTGCATAACGGTGACATCTCAACAGGGTAATCCATGATAAAGGTTGGCTGAATGTAGTTTCCTTCGCATTTTTCGCCGAAAATTTCATCAATCAGTTTTCCTTTCCCCATGCTTGGGTCGGTTTCGATATTAAGTTTTTCGGCCACTTCTCTAATTTCCTCCTCCGATTTATGGGTTAGGTCGTATCCGGTAAACTCACGGATAGCACCTAAAATGGTTTGTCTTTTAAAGGGGGCTTTAAAATCGATTTCGTTTTCGCCAACCCGAACTTTTGTCGTTCCGTAAAGGTCGGTAACGATTTTTTCAATCATTTGCTCGGTGGTTTCCATCATCCAAAAGTAGTCTTTGTATGCCACGTACATCTCCATTTGGGTAAACTCGGGGTTATGGAATCGATCCATCCCTTCGTTACGGAAATCTTTGGCAAATTCAAATACCCCTTCGTAACCGCCCACAATTAGCCTTTTCAGATAAAGCTCGTTGGCAATACGCAAGTACAAGGGCATATTCAGGGCATTGTGATGGGTAATAAACGGCCTGGCTGCAGCGCCCCCGGGAATGGGTTGCAAAATAGGAGTTTCTACTTCGAGATAACCTTTTCCCGAAAGAAAATCACGCATCGATCGGATTATTTGTGCCCGTTGAATGAAAGTTTTTTTAACATGATCATTAACAATCAGATCGACATAACGCTGACGATAACGTTGATCGGGATCGGTAAAGGCATCATAAAGCTGTCCGTCTTTTTCTTTTACAATGGGAAGTGGGCGAAGCGATTTTGCCAGCACCTTGTATTCGGTTACATGAATGGTAATTTCACCCATCTTGGTAATAAAAGCAAAACCCTTAATCCCAATAAAATCGCCAATATCGAGCAGACGTTTAAACACCTTGTTGTACATGGTTTTGTCGTCGCCGGGGCAGATATCGTCGCGCTTAAAGTAGAGTTGAATCCGACCGGTATTATCCATAAGTTCGGCAAAGGAGGCAGCTCCCATAACACGGCGGTTCATAATACGGCCTGCCATCGAAACTTCCTGAAAAAGGGTGTTGTCGTTTGGAAACAGTTCCAGTACCTCTTTGGCGTAGGCCGATACTTTAAACATTTCGGGGGGATAAGGGTTGATGCCCAATTTACGAAGCTCCTGAAGGGCTTCTCGTCTAACTATTTCCTGTTCGCTTAATTGCATCTGTTCGTATTAAAAATTTTTGCAAAGATAAAAGTTAATTGAACAAACATACACACGAATTTTCCACCTTACTCTTTTATTTCCTTTAATCCACAAAATCTAAAGAAGGCATTAATTTCAAAATTATGTAAGTGGCCAACTTTAAACAACTTCAATAAAAATAGTGCTTTGCTGTATCGACTATAACCTACTGAAAAATACCAATTTGCTTCCCTGTGGTATAAATTTTTTCGATGGTGTACTCTATCTGATCTTTCGTGTGTGTTGACATCAACGAGAACCGCAGCAGCGAATGTTCGGGTGGTACGGCCGGTGAAATAACCGGATTAACAAAAATGCCCTGATCAAGTAACATTTTAGTAAGGATAAAGGTTTTTTCGTTATCGCGAACATAAATGGGAATAATGGGGGTTTCCGATTTTCCAATATCTATTCCGTAATGGTTAAAGAGCTTTATCGAAAGGTCTGTGTTTTCCCACAAATGGTCAACAATTTCGGGTGTTTCTTCAATTACATCCAGGGCGGCAATGACCGATGCGGTGGCCGCCGGAGGCAAACTGGCACTAAAAATAAAGCTGCGTGCCGTGTGACGTAAAAAGTCGATAACCTCTTTGGTGGCAGCAATAAAACCACCTACAGTTGCCAGCGATTTGCTAAAGGTTCCGGTAATAAGTTCTACATCATCGGTAACGCCAAAGTGATTAGCCGTTCCTCTTCCGTTTTTCCCTAAAACACCTAAGCCATGCGCATCGTCAACCATAATAACCGCGTTGTATTTTTTAGCAAGAGCCGCAATTTCATCCAGTTTGGCAATATCTCCTTCCATGCTGAATATGCCATCCATAACAATAAGCTTGAAATCATAATCGGTTTGCCTGATAAGTACCTTTTCCAGCGACTCCATATCGTTGTGCTTATACTTGTAAACCTTCCCAAAAGTCAACCTAGTTCCATCAATCAACGAAGCATGATCCTGCTCGTCAATAATGATACAATCTTTACGGTCAATAACACCTCCAATAGCACCCAGGTTTGTTTGAAAACCGGTAGAAAAGGTAATAGCGTCTTCTTTTCCCACAAAGTCAGCAAGTTTTTTTTCTAACTCCAGGTGTATATCCAATGTACCGTTTAAAAATCTCGAGCCGGCAGTTCCTGAACCATATTTATTAATGGCAGCAATAGCAGCTTCTTTTATTTTAGGATGGCTGGTTAAACCAAGATAATTGTTCGACCCAAACATTAGAACCTTTTTGCCGTTGATTACAACCTCTTTATCCTGTCCTGACTGAAGCACCTTGAAATAGGGATACAATCCCGAATCTCTTATTCTTCGAGGTTCGCCAAAATTAATAGCTCTCTTTTGAAGTTCTAACATTTTATTAGTTGTATTAATTAACAATTCTTTACCAAACTTATTACTTGCATCAAGGGCGTCAAAAATAGGTATAATTTTGATTGTATTAAGAATTACTTAAATTTGGCCTCTGTTAATAAATATCAAAATTATGATTACGGTAAAAAAAGTCGAAAGTAAAAAGGCATTAAATCAGTTTATTGAATTCCCTTTTAAGCTTTATGCAAAGGATGAAAAATATGTTCCTGAGTTGCGAATTATGACCCGGGAAACACTTAACAAGAAGAAAAATCCTTTCTTTAAACATGGTGAAGCCGACTATTTTTTAGCTTATAACGACAAAGGAGAAGTAGTGGGCAGGATTGGCGCTATTACCAATCAGGCCTATGTTGATCATTGGAAAGAGAATTGGGGTTTTTTCGGTTTTTATGAGGCGGTTGAAGACAAAGAGGTTACCAAAGCGCTTTTTGATACAGCCATTGCATGGTTAAAGGATAAAGGAGTAAAAGGAATGTATGGCCCCATGAACCCATCCACCAACGACCCCTGCGGTACCTTAATCGAAGGTTTTGATACCCCTCCTTATGTAATGATGACCCACAACAAGGAGTATTACGATAAAATGTTTTTAGATTACGGCCTGGAAAAAAGGATGGACTTGCTGGCCTGGCTTCTTCGGAATAATAAAATCCCGGAACGGATGCTCACGCTGAGTGCAAAGATTGAAGAACGGCTTAAGTCGCAGGGCATCATTATTCGTCCGATTGATTTCAAAAATATGAAGGAAGAAATCCCGAAGATTCGCTACATATATAACGAAGCCTGGAAAGACAATTGGGGTTTTATTCCCATGACCGAAGAGGAGTTTATGGCGCTGGCCAAAGAGCTAAAAATGATAACCACCTCCGATTTGGTATTTATGGTCGAAGATCATGGGAAACCCGTGGCTTTTTCGGCCACCATTCCCAACATTAATGAAATATTTATTAAAATACCAAACGGCAATCTGTTTCCGTTTAATTTTCTGAAACTAATTAATTTTAAAAAGAAGGTAACAAGTGTTAGGGTGCTCACCCTTGGTATTTTAGAAAATTACCGTAAAACCGGCATCGATGCTTGTATGTACGCCAAAACATTTCATAATGGTACTAAGCGGGGATATCACATGGGTGAAGCCAGTTGGATTTTAGAAAATAATACCATGATGAATCGCGCGTTAATTAACATTAACGCTGAGTTGTATAAAAAATACCGGATCTATCAATATAAGTTTAAATAGCCGGCCGGCTTTTCCGGGTTACTGCTTTTTTACCTCGTATGCTTTTGTGGAATAGAGTATAGCTTCTATTTGGCGTAACAGGTTACGTTTGTCTTTGTTGGGTTTATAAACATAACCGAACAAGGTGGTTAGCTCGTTGGTTACCGGATTAATAAAGGTGTAGGCAACATAAGGTCCGGCCATAAAATCGTGTTCTACCCGCCACATGCCACGTGTTTCGATGGTGTAGGGAGCAAAGAAAGCGGTAACGGGTTTACTCACCGGGGGCACATAGGTGGTGTCCAGCGACATGTATGAACCATCGGTTGGCCCCGGAACATAATTTCTCATAAACAACATGATGCGTGCTGCAATACTTGCGTTGGTAAACTGAATGGTGTCTTTGTAAGGAACAGAAATAGCAATAATTCCCAGATTATATTTGTTGGCGTCACGTTTAAGCCACATGAAACCGGCTTCGCTTTTTGCAATATAAAACCCTTCTGGAAGAGTAGTTTTTAATTTAAATTTATTGGCAAATTTTTGCATAACCTTTATATCGGAAGCGGCATTAAAAACATTCATAATGCGCTCGCGTTCAACTTTGCCCAATCCGTTTATTATTTGTTGGCTGTAACCGGCAAAAGTGGTTTCAAAGGCCTTATTCGAAGGAGCCGACAACTGATAAATTATCTGGGGTTTTGCCCATTTATTATCGAAACGGGTAAGCTTCACCTTTTTATATTTTTTATTAATATCAATAAAAATAAGGCTGTGATGTTTTTGAAAAAGTTCGCTCAATGCCGACTTGTTAATGTGGGCCAATTTAAACAAACTTTCTTGCTGGGGGAGTCCGTATTGATCGGCTTCCAGATATTTTTTAAGGGTTTTTCCCACATCGCCATTCCACTGATTATCGTCTTGAATAACTACCAAAACTTCGGATGTGTTTCCGATGGATCGTGGTAATTTGGATTGTGAATTATTCTCATCACAGGAACTCAACAAAAACGCCATGGCCAAAAGTGATAATACGCCAACTCTTTTAATTGTTATCATGGTGTAAAAGTATTAATATTATAATTGGTAAATAGGTTACAAAAATGTTGCCACTAACTAATTACCGCAATTTTAATTTTTTGTCCGGGCTTTAAGCGATGAGTGTTTTTGATTTTGTTAAGTCGTTTAATCTGCTCAACGGTTACCCCGTCGTACTCTTTGGCAATATCCCACAGGGTATCTCCCTTTTGAACGATGTGGTACATATATTTTCCGCTTCTTATGGTAGCATTGCTTTTGTTTTCAGGCTTGTAAACCTGTAGCCTTTGTCCCGGGTGAATGGTATTGCCACGTAATCCGTTCCACTCTTTAAGGTCGATTACCGAGCAGTGATATTTTTTAGCAATCAACCCCAGGTTTTCGCCGTTTTTTACATAATGATACGATTTGTTTTTTGATCGTTTTACGGGTACCCTGTGCGAAGCTGTTGTCCTTGATCTTCCGGAATAGCCAAACAATACTAACTTTTGACCGGGGTAAATGGTGTTGCTTCGCAAGTGGTTCCACCGTTTAATCTGACTAACATACACGTGATACTTTTTAGCAATTAACCCCAGACTTTCACCGCTTCGAACAATATGAATATTGCGGTTTCCGGCTTTTTTTACCTCTGCCATCAGCTTATCATGTTCCAGCCCTTTAACCGTTTTATACATGTAAACCGAATCTTCGTTGTTAATAAAGTCGGCCGTGTAGCGGCGAGGTAGTCGTAAAACATATTCTTTGCCATTAATGGCGGGGATAATGTTTTTTTTATACTGCGGATTCAAAAATTTGATCTGTTCCATGGGGATGTGCAAATACTCGTTTAACTGGTCGAATGCCAGTACATCTTTTACATGTACGGTATCAATATCGAAAAAGAACATGTTGGGGCGCATGGGATAAAGATTGTGTTCGGCAGGGTAGTTCATCACGTAAGTAACGGCAATAAAGGCAGGAACATAGCCACGGGTCTCTCTGGGTAAAAATGGCCATACAGCCCAATAGTTTTTTACACCACCGGCACGACGGATAGCCCGGTTAACGTTGCCTGCTCCTGAGTTGTAGGCTGCCATGGCCAACGACCAGTCGCCGTAAATATCGTACAAATCCTGCAGGTGTTCGCAAGCCGCCACCGTTGATTTGTAAGGGTCGTAACGATCGTCAACCATCGAGGTTACTTTTAATCCGTAAACTTTTCCGGTTCCGTACATAAACTGCCATAAACCTTTGGCTCCTTTGTTAGAGCCTGCCCCGGGGTTTAGTGCTGACTCCACCACGGCAAGATACTTTAGCTCCAGCGGCATATCGTAACGGTCGAGTATTTCTTCAAACATGGGGAAATAGATTTCCGATAAACCCAAAACTTTTTCGGTTAGCAGCCGGCGTTTGTTGGCATAGAGGTTAATAAATGATTTCACCTCTTTATTATAGGTAAGTTCGATGGGTGTTTGCGCATTTAAAACAGCAAGCCTTTTTTTAATCACTGAATCAGGAACCGATGGTGCAGCCTCGGGTTTGGTTCCTGATGCCTGAAATCGGGAACTGTCAAGTGTAAAATAGCGCTGACTGTAAATTTTTAAAAAAGCCAGGCTGTCAAGCGCTTTCACTTGAGGCGAATCTTCAACAAGAAATTTCCCTGAAGGGGTTGCCGGTTTTGAAGAGTCCTGCTTTTGTTGCGCTTTAGCAAGGATGGCTGAAAAAATAATTAATAGAAGTACTATATTGAATTTACGATGCATACCAATAAAATTTTAGGCAAAAGTACACTATTCGCTTCGCCAAAGGATAAAGTTGACCAATATTAATAAACGAAAAAAAGTTAAAAACTCTTAAGCTTCGAGCATGTTGGATGATAACTGATTTTAGTGCTATTTATTTTTCCTGATTTCATCATTAATAAATTTAATTCCTTCGTTGTAACCAATCTCAAATAGTTTGTCAGTTTGACGAAAATCGATGATGCCACTACGATTTTCAAGAAAAGGATCAATTAAATAATCACATTTATTTAGCTTGGGCACAATATTTCGTCGAACAACAGCACTAAACACCCGTTCGGCAATAGCTAAAGCATTATAATCTACCGGTTCTTTGTAATTGTTTACATGAATCCCTAAAATATAAGGGTATTTATCTAATAGGGGTTCAATAGGAAAATTGTTATAAAGTCCGCCATCAATATAATGCTGGTTGTTTATTACAACAGGTTCAAATAAAAGGGGTATTGAAGCTGATGCTATAACCGATTGGAATAAATCACCAGAAGAAAAAATATCACCTTTTTCGGTATCTAGATTGGAAGCGCAGGCATAGAACGGGATATTTAATAGATCGAAAGAGTTTTGAACGTTGTATTTTTTAAAAATCTTCAATAATTCATTCATACTCAACAAACCTTTTTTATTCCATGAAAAATGGAATATCTTGGTCAATGTTTGTCTTGCCATAATCTCGCGCATTATCAAAGGAGACATACCCGCGCTATACAGCACTCCTATTATAGCTCCAATACTTGTTCCCGAAATGGCTTTCACCTTTATACCATTTTCATCCAGAGCTTGCAGTACGCCAACTTCAATGGCTCCCCTTGATCCACCACCACTAAGCACAACAGCTATCGAATCAACAGGTTTACGGGTTAGTTTACGTAATTTCTTAAAGAGCTTATTCATGGATTATTCTTTTAAAGTGTAAATCCTGAAAATCAAAACTGAAATCAATATCAGGTGAAATACCTTTAAGTGTTAGACTTTGGGATTCTCCCTTTTCGTCAAGGCAAAAGGTGGCGAAGGCATCGGCTTCCATATCGCGATAGTTCCATTTAATGGCAAAAGTGTTGGCACGATAAAAAAACATTTTACCGGTAAGTTTTGGCGAACGGTACGATTTGAACCACAATTCACCATTCTTTTGGTAAACCTTGGCTTTTCCAAACCAGTTATCTTTATAAACACCAATATACACAAGGTTGTTGACAGGTGTCTTTTTATTTTCTTCAACGGTTTTCCATACTTGTGATGTAACCGAGTCGGCTCTGTTTTTTCGGCTGCTAAAATATCCGGCATACTTGTCAACCCAGTGGTTGTTGTCCAGGCCAAGATAGCTATCGATAATAGCTTGTGTTACCGAAGCAAAAACGCCGACACCATCGTTACTGGAATTAGTAAGTACTACTACGCCCAGGTTTAAATCAGGAATCATAATCACTTTCGACAACATACCGGGTAGTCCTCCCGTGTGCGACACGCTCATGTAACCTTTTACATCTTTTAAAAACCATCCCAAACCGTAACCGCTAAAATGGTTGTTATACCTTTTATTAGTTGAAGTTTTTGTTACGGTGTGAAGCGTCCAGATGGCACGATGACTTTCTTCTGAAAAAAGAGTTTGCTGTAAGCTGTCGCCGTATTTCCCGTTATTCATCTGGACAATCATCCATTTTGAGAGGTCGTTCACGCTGGAGTAGAGGGAGGCTGCCGCTCCATTTATCTTTTTTAAATCCATTTCGTAAGGAGCAATGGGGTGGGGTATGCCATTATTAACGGCGTGGGGTGTAGCTGTGTTGCTTTTGTCGTTAATGGCCGCGTACGAATAATAGGTGTCGGTTAGTGCGAGCGGTTCAATAATGTTTTCGGTTACAAAAGTATGCCAGCTCATACCGCTTACCCGCGCAATTACTTCACCGGCTACAATATATAACAGGTTGTCGTAATCGAACTTGGTACGGAAAGGGGAGACAGGTTTAAAATACTGAAAGTTGGTAAGAATATCGTGGATGGTGAAATCACCTCCCTCGGGAAAAATCATCAGGTCACCTGCTCCCAAACCCAGTCCGCTACGATGGGTTAACAAATCTTCGATGGTAAAATTATCGGCAACATAGCTGTTATACATTTTAAATTCAGGAATGATGTCTCTCACTTTTGTTTGCCAGGTCAGCTTGCCTTCGTCAACTAATATGGCCAAAGCAGCACTAGTAAAAGCCTTGGTGTTGGAGGCAATGGCAAATAGCGTGTGTTCATCAACCTTGCCCGATTTATCATCAATTTTTCGTAATCCAAACCCTTTGTTGTAAATAATTTCGCCATCTTTTACTATACCTACGGCTACACCCGGAACACTAAAGTGGTTCATAGCATCAGTAACCAAACTGTCAATCTGAACAGATGTAATTTGTGCATATAAAAAGGAAACCTGAAACAGCAATAGCAGTACTATTGACCTAAGTGTAAATGCTTTTTTCATGTTGTTTTTTTAAGTCAATAAAGATAGATAAATCTTTGGGGGAACGAAATAATAATAGTAATATATGAAAAAGCCTTTAAAATTGGAAAAAAATTATATCACAATATAATATTGATATTCAGACAAGTATATAAAAATGTAAGATTTTAAGAAAATTTATTGATAAAAAATTTGGAGGTTAGCGAATACTAACTAACTTTGCCTCGATTTTAAATGATAAAATACGTAAATTTAATTTTGATGCAAACGGAAAGGCAAACACAAATAATGGAATCCGCACTGGGGTTGATAGCTGAGAAGGGTATCCAGGGGCTTACCATAAAAAATCTTTCAAAAAAAATAGGTATTTCTGAGCCGGCCATCTATCGCCACTTTGATAGTAAAAGTAGTATTTTACTTACTATCTTAAATAACTTTAAGCAAATGGCTTCGATGATGTCGCAAATGGTACTTACTTTTGATGGCACAGCATTTGAAAAGATTGAGTTTATTTTTTCTAAAATAATTCAGCTTTTTATCGAATCACCTTCTTATGTATCGGTCATTTTTTCCGAAGAAATTTTTAAAAATGATATTGAGCTTAAAAATAAAATCATTGAGGTTTTTGATCAAAATGAACAAACCATCGAAAGCATTATGCGATCAGGACAGGAAAAGGGAGATGTAAGATCTGATATTGGCAGTAAAAATCTGGCACTCATTGTAATGGGTTCGCTTAGGTTTTTAGTTAAGCAATGGGATATTAAAGGTAAAAAGCATAACTTGAAACTTGAAGGGGATCAGATGTTAAAAAGCCTGAAACTTATAATAAGTAATAACTAAAATATTTGCCCTTTTGTCGTAAAACATAAAAGGGTTTTAAAATAAAACAAAAGTTAGTGAACATTAATTAACATAAAAAATGGAAAAATTACTGAACAATTTATTAAAAAAGCCGGGGCTTGTTTTTGCGCTGATAATTATTTCTACCATCCTGTTATTTTTTCCCATGGCGGAAAATTCAAAAATGGAAACTAACCTGGATAAATACATGCCACAGGATCATCCGGCATTTATTTACAGCGATAAGGCCGAAGGATGGTTTGATATTAAAGATGGGATTATTATTGCCCTGGAAAACAAAAACGGAGTTTTTAACACGGCTACCTTGGACACGTTAAAACAGCTTACCAAACGTTTCCAAAAGTTTGAAGAGATTGACAAGAATGATGTTACCTCTTTATATACAGCCGATAATATTGTAGGAACAGAAGACGGTATGGATGTAAAAGCCTTTTATAAGAGAGTTCCAAAATCGAAAGAAAAACTGGAAGCACTTAAAAAAAAGGTGGAAGATAACGAGATGGTTTTTGGCCGGTTGGTTTCCACCGATGAAACAGTTACCGTTATTGTTGCCGAAATAGGTAAAGATGTTTTTACACAGGATTTTTACAATCACATTTTAAAAGTAGCCAAAGCCTCTGAAACCGATGATATAAAAATTTATGTGGCAGGCCGTCCTATCGTGGAAGGAACCATGGCACTATTGGGACCAAAGGATATGAAAACCATGGTACCGATTGTATTATTGGTAATTTTTATAGTGTTGTTCATTACGCTTAGAAGTTTTAAAGGAACGTTGATTACATTAGGTGTTGTGTTCTTTTCAACCATCTGGGCTTTTGGGCTGATGGCATTGGTAAATATTCCCATTTACGCTGTTTCTACCATGATACCGGTTATGCTTATTGCTATAGGTGTGGCGGACGGCATACACCTGTACAGCCACCTGCACACCTTTGTCGACCATCATCCAAACGCGAGCAAGCGCGAAGCTGTTAGCGACATGATTCATGAAATGTGGAAACCGGTGGTTATGACATCTGTAACAACGGCAGTAGGATTTATTTCGTTATTAACTTCGCAGGTGTACCCGGTAAAATATTTTGGTGTTTTCACGGCCTTTGGCGTAATGATGGCCATGGTGTTTTCGCTGGTGTTTATTCCTGCCGGGATTATGCTGTTTGGATTACCCAAAGCACGTAAGGTTAACACGAAAGAGGATAAAGAGGGGCATTCAAATTCAAAGCTGGCCAACAACTTTGCCGGCTGGGTTATCAAACATAAGTACGTGTCAATTATTGGAACAGCAGCAATTGTTGTATTGTCATTAATAGGGATGCAGGAAATATGGATTAATTCCAGTTTTCTGGATAAATTTGAAAAGGACAGTGACATTGTGCAAACCGATAAATTTATCAACGATCATTTTGGAGGAACCAGTACCTTAAACCTGATTCTGGATGCCAACGGAAAAAAGGACACCTTTAAAAACCCGAAAGTTCTTAAGCTTGTAGATAAGATGCAGAAAGATGTTGATAAGCAACTTCAGGTAGTTGGCAACACCTTTTCACTGGCTGATTATATCGACCGAATGAACAAAGTTATGAATGCTGATAGTGAAGCCTACAATAACATTCCCGACAATCAGGATTTGATTGCACAGTACCTGTTGCTTTATGAGATGTCGGGTGATCCGGAGAACCTGAATAAAGTTGTTGACTACAATTACGATAAGTTAAATGTTACCTTTCAGCTTAAAAGTGATAACTCGAAAGCCATTAACTCGGCACTGGATGTAATTCACACTTATGAAGATGATTTCAAAAAGCTGGGCATCACCATGAATTATGCCGGTAGTGGTTACAAAGGACTGGTGTTTACCGACCTTATTCTGGAAGGGCAAATCAAAAGCCTTATCCTTTCATTAATTATCATTGTTGTGCTTATTTCTCTAATGTTTAGGAGTATAACCATTGGTCTTATAGGCTCTGTTCCTATTATCATTACGGCGTTAATCAGTTTTGGAACTATGGGCTTTTTGGGTATTCCGTTAAACACAACTACCGCTTTGCTTTCCAGTATTGCCATTGGAATAGGTATTGACTACGCGATTCACTTTCTGGAACAATATCGAAATAATGCTGCGGAAACCGACAATAAAATGGTAGCGGCGCAAAAAACGATGGCACACTCCGGAAAGGCTATTATCTATAATGCTATAGTAGTAATTGCAGGATTTCTTGTGTTGCTTTTCTCGGTGTTTCCACCAAACCGTGAATTGGGAGCTTTGGTATCGTTAAATATGTTTACTAGCTTTGTTGGAACCCTGACCATTATGTTGGTGTTACTCTACGTTTCGAATATATATTTTAAAAAGAGATAAATTTATGCAATGGTATAATTATGCAATGAATAAATGGTACAATTATACAATGTAAGAATTATGCAATGAATAAATGGTACAATTATACAATGTAAGAATTATACAATGAATAAATGGTATAATTATACAATGTAAGAATTATACAATGAATAAATTAATCCATCAACCCATTAAATAATTGAACCATTGAATAATTGAATAATTGAACCATTAAACCATTGAACATTGAACATTGAACATTGAATAATTGAACCATTAAACCATTAAACCATTAAATAATTGAACCATTGAACCATTGAACCATTAAATAATTGAACCATTAAATAATTGAACCATTGAACCAAATTTATTAACTCAAAACCATATTATCATGGAAGAGAACATCATTTTATCAAAAACTTACAATTTTGCATTACGTATTATTGAGCTTTATAAGTATCTGGCGTACGAAAAGAAAGAGTACACTTTATCGAAACAAATTTTACGAAGTGGCACATCAGTTGGAGCAAACTCTGAAGAAGCAGCTGGTAGTATTTCTAAAAAGGATTTTAGAGCAAAGTTTTTTATAGCATATAAAGAAGCCCGCGAAACGCATTATTGGATTAGACTACTTAGAGACAGTAATTACATTAATAAGCAGCTTGCTACAGAATTACTTTCTGATTTAGAAGAAATACTAAAAATATTAGGAGCAATCCTTAAAACTGTGAGTGATAAATAAATTATACAATGAGTGAATGGTACAATTATACAATGGATAAATGGTACAATTATACAATGTAAGAATTATACAATGAATAAATTAACCCATTGAACCATTAAACCATTAAATAATTAACCCATTGAACCATTAAACCATTAAATAATTGAATAATTGTACCATTAAACCATTAAATAATTGAATAATTGTACCATTAAACCATTAAATAATTAAACCATTAAATAATTGAACCATTGAACCATTGAACCATTAAACCATTAAATAATTGAACCATTAAATAATTAAAAAAAAATGAAAACATTAAAAATCACATTCACTTTAGCATTGTTCTTTCTTGCCGGAATAGCAAGTCAGTTAACAGCGCAACAACTTACCGGAAGAGAAATTATTGATCAGGTGTATAACCGTCCTGCCGGTGATGACCAAACTTCCGACCTTACCATGACGTTAATCAACAAAAGCGGCGACGAACGGGTAAGAAAAATTAAACAGTTCACCAAAGATTTTGGTAATATTGAAAAAAGTATCATGTTTTTTGTTGCTCCGGCCGATGTTAAAAACACCTCTTTCATGAACTGGACCTACGACGACGATTCAAAAAGCGATGACCAGTGGATTTACCTGCCGGCATTGAAAAAAATCAAACGTATTTCCAGCGATAGCAAAAGCGATTATTTTATGGGCTCCGATTTTACCTACGACGATCTTGGTGACCGGAAACTGGATGACGATACCCATGAACTTTTACGCGAAGAAACCATTGATGGAGTGGAATACTATGTTGTACAAAGTATCCCCAAAGATGAAGATTATATATACAGCAAAACGGTTACCTGGATTAGAAAAGATAATTTCATCGGGCTTAAAAAAGAATTTTATGACGAAGATGGTGAGTTATTGAAGATTTTAAAAATTAAGGAATTCAAAAAAATATCAGAATTTTGGGTCATTACTCTTTCCGAAATGGAAAATGTTCAAAAAAACCACCGAACATCAATGAAACTGGATAACGTTAAAATTAACACGGGTATTCCGGCTTCAAAATTCTCTGAAAGAATGATGATGAGGGGAATATAACAACATCTAATTGAACACATTGGAAGCAAATATTTCCAATATGTTTATGACAATAAAAAAAATGAAAAATATCATCAAAATATTATTTTTAGTAAGTGTCGTGCTCTTTACTTCTTGTACAGATGCGTTCGACTATTCATCCTATGTAATAGATTTTAATGAAATAAACTGCGGAGTAAACAACAAGAACCTGCAAAAACTGAAAACCAAAAGCACATCTGACACCATCAAAATTGCTTTTACGGGCGACTCTCATCGTTTTTACGACGAGCTGGAAAGTTTTGTAAGTAAAGTGAACGAAGTTAACCAGATCGTAGATTTTGATTTTGTTGTACACGTGGGTGATATTGCTGATTTCGGATTACCAAAACAATATTTATGGGGTAATTCCTATTTATTGAATTTAGATATTCCATATTTTGTTTTGCTTGGAAATCATGATATGGTGGGAAATGGCGGGCAGGCTTATCAGAAAATGTTTGGTGATTATAACTTTAGCTTTATTTACGGTGACGTTAAATTCGTTTTTTTAAACAGTAACAGCAGGGAATTTCAGTTTAACGGAAAAGTACCCGATATAAACTGGCTAGACAACCAGCTAAAACCTGATGATGATTTCAGGTATGCCGTAGTAATCTTTCATGTACCTCCTACCGATGCTGATTTTGATGCAAACCTTACTGAAAGTTTCCATGAAACCCTGGACAAATACAACAATGTACTGTTTTGTGTTCATGGTCATTTGCATCATTTTGAAACTTACAAACCATTTTCGGACAGCATTACTTATATTAATGTTTACGGAACTGAATATCGAAAATTTAATACCATCACCATCTATAATGGTGAATATAATGTGAGTGAATATGCGTTTTAAAAAACTTTACATATTCATTGTTATTTTAAGCCTGAATGTTAGTTCTCTTTGGGCTCAGAGCAACAATGACGTCAAAACTAAGGATACAACCACCTGGAATAAGTTTATTCCCGACTATGTAAAACTTCAGTATGCAGGGGGTATTGGGTTTTTATCGGCAGGTGTAGGTTATACATTTTTTAAACAACATCTTGATGTATCACTTTTTTACGGCTATGTTCCAAAATGGTTTACGGTTGACGATCTGCATAGCATCAGCTTGCAGTTTACAGCTAAACTGTTTAGAATTAAAGCATCAAAAAATGTTGAGATATTACCCCTTAACATCGGTTGGTATATCCACCATACATTTGGTAGTAAGTTTTGGGTGAAGCTTCCTGATAATTATCCCGATGGTTACTATTGGTGGTCGCCGGGACTAAATGCAGGAGTTTTTATTGGAGGTGAAATAAAAACCAAGCTGCTGGCTAATAAAACACCGGCATCAGGTCTTGCTTTTTATGTACGGGCAGGTTCACGCGATTTGTATCTCGCCAGTAAAGCTGGTAATAAATCAATCCCGCTAACGGACATAATTGAACTTGGATTTGGTGTTGCACTTTACCGGTAATAAAACTAATTTTAAAAATAAATTATCATGAAAAAAACAATCAAAATATTTAAAATAAACCTATTGGCAGTTCTGTTGTTGTTGACAGGCCAAATGGTTTTGGCACAATCAACGATAGGGATTGATGGATTTGTTCGTAACTACACCGGTGTACAATATAATAACGGTGATATTAACATGTTACAAAATACATTGAACCTTAATTTTAACCTGATGGGAGACAAGATGGCGTTAAAAGCTAACCCCTTAATCTATTTATATGATATTGACAGCTTTGATTTCAGGATGCGTGAGATTTACCTCGACATGTATTTTAACAGTTTTGATATCAGAATAGGTAAGCAGCAAATTGTTTGGGGAAAAGCCGATGGTGTTTTTATAACCGACATTGTTTCCCCCTTAAATCTGACAGAGTTTTTATTACCCGATTTTGATGAAATTAGAAGAGGTGTATATGCTGTTAAATTCGACTTTTACTTTGGTAATAGTACACTGGAAGCCATTTGGAAACCTGTATATGCAGGAAACGAGTTACCCGGACCGGGATCTATTTGGTATAAACCACCTGAATTTCCTGCTCCTCCAACGTTTGACCGTTCAAAAGAAATAATTAATCCTTCGCTTGAAAATAGTGAAGCTTATTTGAAGTATTCATTCACCTCATCCGCCATTGATTTTGACCTGATGGGTGCATACACATGGGATCAAACACCCAGTATGTTTGTTGAAAAACAGTTTGCCATTGATACTACTACGCATAATCCTGTATTAACGGGCTTGCTGATTACACCGGAACATCATCGTTTATATGTGGCTGGAGGGTCGTTTACTTCAACCATTAAGAGCTTTGTTTTAAGAGGCGAAGCAGCCTATTACAACGGAAAATATTTTCAAACGGCCGACCCTATGGCAGAAGGAGCCCTGGTGGAAAAAGATTATTTGCATTATGTGGTCGGACTTGATTACGGAGTGGGGCATTTAAAACTTAGTACTCAGTTTATTCAAAAATATATTTTTGATTATGACGATAATATGGATGAAGATGAGGTTCAAAACACCATGACTTTTTTAGGCCGTTATGATGCCATGCGCGAAACATTGCACCTCGAACTCTTTTCGTACGTGGGATTGAAATATGGCGACGCCCTTATTCGCCCAAAAATAACCTACGATTTTAGCGATGCTTTCTCCATTTTGCTGGGCTCCAATATTTTTGTGGGTGATGAACGCGGAATGTTCGGTAAGTATCAGGATAACTCGATGATTTATACAAAAATTAAATATAACTTTTAACAGGAATCCGGCCTTGGGCCTTTTCCATACGCTTGAAACAGGAGAAATCTGTTTCGGAATCCCTGCTGCGGTAGGGATTTTTTTATTTCCCCAAAGTTTTTTATTAACCATTTGGTTAAATTTAACCAAATGGTTAAGTTTGTAAAATGAAATATAAAAAGGATACCGGCGAAAAAATTTTACAGTCGGCATTTACCGAGTTTGAAGAAAAGGGCTACAGCGATGCCCGGATGCAGGCCATTGCCGACCGTGCCAGAATAAATAAGGCTTTGCTACATTATTATTACAAAAGCAAAGACGATCTGTTTCAAATCATCTTTACCCGTGCTTTCAAAATGTTTCTGCCCGGAGCCATCAGTATTTTTAGTGAAGAGCCCGATTTCTTTTGTAGCCATCGAAAAGTTCACCTCAGTTTATATCGATTTTTTAATCAAGCATCCCCATATTCCCGGTTTTGTTACCCAGGAAATCAACAACAACCCCGAAAGGGTAGTCAATCTTTTCAAATTTTCAGGATTCAATAAAAAACTGATTAAGGAAAAAATAAAAAAAGCCATTACCGACGGACTCATCGATGATATTGAACCGGATCAGTTAATTGTAAATGTTATTTCACTATTGATATTTCCTTTCGTAGCCAAACCCATCATCACCGGAATTGTGCCAAATGGCGACACGAAGGTTTATGACCGGTTTATTGAATCGAGAAAAAAAGAGGTAGCCCGGTTTGTTATCAAAGCAATTAAAAAAACACCCTAAAATGAAAAAATTAATAATTCTGCTATCATTGTTACCCTTGCTGATAACCGCTCAGGAAATTACCCTCGACTCCTGTATTTCGGCAGCAAAGCAAAACTGGCCTGCTTTTAAAAAGCAGTTGACTATTACCAGTCAGCGACAGCTCATCAACGAAACATTGAATAAAAATTATCTACCAAAGATGAACCTTTCGGGCCAGGCAACCTACCAGTCCGAAGTGGTTACCTTTCCGGAAGTACCCACCATGCCCGGATTTTTCCCCGAAATCCCTCAGGACAATTACAGTGTTGAGATTGGCATTAATCAGATCATCTGGGATGGTGGAGCTGTTAAATCGGCTAAAGAGGTACAGTATGCTGCCAACGACATCGAAGCTCAAAAACTCAATGTTGAAACCTATGGCTTAATCGGGAAAATCAATCAGCTCTATTCAAACTACCTGTATCTTAATAAAAGTAAATCCATTTTGCAGGTATCTGAAAACGAATTAGAGAAAAACCTGAACACTTTGAATTCAGCCTATGAAAATGGCACTTTACTAAAAAGTGATCTTGATAACATCAAAGCTGAAAAGTTAAAGCTTCAAAAGGAGCTGATTGTTGTTGAATCATCCCGACTCAATGTAATTCATTCCCTCAACCTGATAACAGGTTTGAACCTTGATACAAACTATCGGTTTGCCGAGCCGATTATTCAGCCTGCAAAAGGAGGTGTCAGACCCGAGTTGGCATTAATGGATGCTCAGGTAAACTACACCAATTCTACCATTTCAAAGTTCAAAACCAACCGGATGCCGAAGTTTTCAGCTTTTGGCAGAGCAGGGTATGGCCGTCCCGGTTACGATTTTCTGAATACCGACCTGCATGGATATTATATGGTTGGAGCACGTTTTACCTGGGAAATTTTCGATTGGAATCTGTTCAAAAAGCAGAAAGAACAAGTAACCTTGCAGCAACAAATTATTCGTGACAGCAAGGCAACCCTTGAAAAACAAATTTCGCTGGAAGAGAGTCAATACCTTTTTGAGATTGCACAACTTAAAAAGCAGATTGAAATTGATAAAGAAATTGTAACCCTTAAAAAGAGCGTTTACAAATCAGCCGAAAGCCAGATGAATAATGGTTCCATCACTTCTACCGAGTACTTAAAACTATTCAACGAATGGAAGCGAGCCAAACTGACCGCTGAAATTGATAAGCTCAAATTGATAACTGCACAACTGAACTACCATCACACAGCAGCAGGAGGATATTAAATAAACATCGAATAATGAATATTGATTAACGATTTAAGAAGTTGATGAAAAATCGAGATTCACAGTTAACACTTTATCAATAAATCAAC
>QMPP01000034.1 GCA_003650425.1 Bacteroidota bacterium
AACCGATGAAGAATACAAAGAGGCTATTATTAAAATTTTATTAGATGATGATTACAAAAACCGGCTGATTCAAAACCTGACATACAATAAAACACAACTTCTTTGGCCCGAAATTGCATCACGTCACCAGGCAGTTTACGGCCAGGTAGTAAAAACCCTGTTTACCGGTTCAAAATATTTTTACAACAAATAAAAAGGAAAACATACCAAAAGCCTGAGAAACAATTAACCAAGCTATACTCTAAACTATTTATTATGCCTTCTTCTGGCTTTTTGTCTAAGGTAGAGGTAGCTCTGTTGTATCTCATCCTCTGGTGTATCAGGATCCTCTTCTAACACCAAAGCTTTATATTCAGAAAAGGACATGGTTTCAATTTGATCTAACAGATCATCCATGTCTTCATCCTCTTTAAGGTTTTGAATATCTTCATCAGTAACCTGCGGAAGCATATCTGACGCACCAACCACTTCCAGTTCATACCCTTCAGGGACTTCAAAAGCAGATGCTGGAATTTCCACATTTGTTTTTACATCAACAGCCGTTTCGATGGTTTTTTTGCCACCCACCTTTTCTACTGATTTCAGGGTAATACCTTTCCATAGCCATAGTTTTTGTTTGCCATGTTGCCATACGGCACAATTTTTTCCTTGAATAGTTTCGTTACCAACAATCTTGTAGCCCATTTTAATTAGCATCTTCTCACCAGTTTTTTGCCAGTCGCGATCAGGGTCAGCCAGCAGGTAAGCCATGGGGTTGTGCATTTTTACAGCAGACTTATTATCATAATCAATGGTAATCATATCGGCACCAATAAGCATTACCGTCTCTTTTTCCACTTTCTTCCGTTTTTTCTTAATGGTTTTATATTCAGCAATCTTGTATCCACCCATATCCATGTAAACGATCTTCTCTCCCTCTTCGGAACCTTCCAGTTTATATTTTACAATACCTGATTCAAAAGGGTATTTTTTATAATCGGCAGGATCTTTCGATGCTACACCTTCTTCGTAACCGGCAGCCCAATCCTGATACTTTTGCAACCCTGAGATAGCATAATCTTCACCTTTCTCCTGAGCTTCTTCTGCTTTATCCAGTGCCGGGTCAGCAGCATCAGTAGCTTTGTTAAGCCCTTTATCTGCCTCTTCAATTCCTTTTTCTTCTGCTTTATCTAACCCTTTATCTGCTTGTTCTTCAGCTTTCTTTTTTCCCATCTCTTTGTACTTTTTTTCGTACTTCGACCGGATTTTACTCTGAATACCAAACTGGGAGTATCCCACCGTAGGAGCAGTCAAGCCTAAAATCATTAAAAACAAAACTAAATTTTTCATAGAAGTGTACATTTATTATAAAAACAGAGCGATAAACGGAACTCAAATACTGACAAAATCATTTATTAGCATACCGATAATTGCACTAAGAGCGGCAAACGGGACTCGAACCCGCGACCCTCAGCTTGGGAAGCTGATGCTCTACCAACTGAGCTACTGCCGCAAAATAACGTGCAAATATACTAATTTATTAAACAGAAAACGACTTGAAAAAAAGCATCTCAATCGATCAAAATATCTCATGATATCATAATAATATTTTTAATACTTTAGACGCCTTAATTTAGTACATTACAAATAACTATTTACACGATGAAAAGAGTTTATGTTTTTATGACACTGATGTTGTTGACATCCTTTATTTATTCACAAACCACCGTAACCGGCAACCAGTCAGGAGTGTGGACGGCATCCGGCTCACCCTATTTGGTAACCGGCGACATTACGGTTGTGCAAGGAGAAACCCTGACCATTGAAGCGGGTGTTGTTGTCAGATTTCAGGGGCATTATAAGCTGACTGTAAAGGGACAACTAACAGCACAGGGCACAGAGGCCGACACCGTATATTTTACCACCGATAATCCGGCAACAGGCTGGCATGGTATCCGTCTTGACGAAGCAGAGGGTGTAAGCGAATTTCATTATTGCCGTATCGAATATGGCAAAACCAGCGGAAGTGACTTTCCCGACCAGCATGGAGGCGGCATTATGATGAATAACTCCGATGCTGTTATCGCCCACTGCCTGTTTGCCAACAACGAGGCAACAGCCGACGACAACGGGATGGGAGGTGCCCTATATGCCTTAAATTCTACCAACGAAACACGAATAGCCCACTGTACATTCATTAATAATCACGCCTACGGTGAAGGTGGAGCTATAAAACTTTCGGGCGATATGGGAATGAATATCGATAGTTGCCTGTTCACAAATAATACTGTTTTGTATGGTGGAGGAGCTATATGTCTGTACGGCTGTTACGAAACACAAATTTCCCGAAATTTGTTTACAGGCAACGTTACAACCTATGCTACTGGCGGTGCCGTATCTGTTTCCGGTTACAGCAGCAGAATCAGGTTTGTCAATTGTACGATGTACGATAACCATGCTTCCAATGGTGATGGTGGAGGCGTTGAACTCGCTTTTTCCGATGCATCGTTTACCAATTGCATCATTTATAACAATCCCGGAGCATACAGCGACAACATTTACCTTGATTTCGGATGGGCAGAAGTTAACTATTGTAATACTCCATTCCCTGACGGAGCAGAAGGAAGCAACAACATGGATGTTGATGCAGCGTTTGTTGACGCAGATGCCGGCGATTTCAGTCTTACGGAATATTCGCCCTGTATTGATGCAGGTACCGCTTTTCTGAATATTGTTGATGCTTATGGCGATACCCTCACCGTAGTTGATATGCAACCGGACGAATATACAGGAACAGCCCCCGACATGGGTTACTCCGAATACGGGATGACAACAGGCCTTCAACCAACGACGGCAACTTTTTCTAAAGCCTGGCCAAATCCCGCGCAAGAAATACTTTTTATAAAAGCTGACCATACCATTAAAGAGATCAAGATTATGGATGTTTCGGGCAGAATATGCCTACACCGTGATGCAGCCATGGAAAAACAGGCAACTTTAAATGTATCTTCTCTTGAAAATGGTATTTACTTTTTGGAAATACTCTCGGGTAAAAATATACGCGATATTAAAAAAATTGTGATAAGTAAATAGGGTATCTGGTTCACTATTTATCTTTACAAAGACATCCTCTCTTTCGGTTTAATTAAAAAACCTGTTGTTCTTGATAAACTATTGAAAGCTTTAGTCCTTCAGGTAGGCAGTCAGGTTTCTTATAATGAATTATCTCAGTTAGTTGGTGTTGACAAAGAAACTGTAGAAAGATATATTGATTTACTTGAAAAAGCGTTTATTATTTTCAAATTACCGACGTTGAGCAGAAACGTAAGAAATGAAATAAAAAAAAGTAAAAAAATATATTTTTTTGATAATGGGATTCGTAATGCCCTGATTGGTGATTTCAGGCCATTTGACCTTAGAACTGACAAAGGAGCTTTATGGGAAAATTTTATCATTAGCGAAAAAATTAAACATCTGCACTATAACGATTTTTATGGCCATTATTACTTTTGGCGAACAACCCAACAGCAGGAAATTGATTTTGTTGAGGAAAAAGACGGAGAGTTTACCGTATTTAAATTCAAAACCAATATTTCAAAAAAACCACGGGTTCCAACAACTTTTTCCAAAGCATACCCGATGAAAAAGTTTAATGTGGTTACACCGGAAAACATTGAAGAATTTCTACTTTGAAATATAAATGAAGTTTCAAACCGTATATTCAGAATAAGAAAGCAGTAAATCGTAACCACCGGAAAATCAAAATATAATATTTCCTCCTAAAGCTTACCGTTCTTTATTTTCACTCTACCTACAATGCGAATGCGAAGAGTGAATGTACAACCCGATATTTTGATTACTTTTGAAACATATCAAAAAAACCACAATTATGAAAAGGACTAAATACATCATTCTTATTGTTTTGGTGCTGGGCATTGGCTACGGTGCTAAGTATCTGCTCGACAGAGCACCCATCTTCACCGGCTTTTCAGCTAAAATGGTAGGCTCGTGGGTATTTATGACCAACCGGACACAGGCAAGTGTAGAAGCACATGAACTGAACAGCTTTTTTCTGTCTCTCTCAAAAAACATTGTGAATAAAAAAGACCAAAGCGTAACGGGAAGTTTTGTCGGTACGGCTAAACAAAAAGCCATCTATCGCGAAGGATTAGGATGCACCCTGTTAGCCGATGGCGATGAAGCAACAGTCAGAAAACAGAAACTTATTCAGGAAAAATTACCCGAAAACCCCGATACCATTGCCTGGCCTTTCGGCGATAGGCTGCCTAAGGGTGATTCGGTTAAAGTAAACCGGATAAAACTAAAAGTTGCCCTTGACAGTGCCTTTAACCGTGGAAACACCAGAGCAGTCGTGATTTGCTACGACACCAGTTTTGTTACCGAGAAATATTTAAAGGGCTTTTCAAAACGAACGCGCCTGCTGGGTTGGTCGATGAGCAAAAGTGTTACCAGTTCGATGGTAGGCGTGCTGGTAAAAGAGGGCAAGCTTGATGTTAATGCCCC
This sequence comes from Bacteroidota bacterium, assembly GCA_003650425.1. Taxonomy (GTDB): domain Bacteria; phylum Bacteroidota; class Bacteroidia; order Bacteroidales; family F082; genus B16-G9. Next base: position 4,504 of record QMPP01000034.1, read on the forward strand.
CGCACCCGTTAAAGAGTGGCAAAACGACAACCGTAAAAACATTACCCTTAACAGCATGTTACGCATGAGCAGCGGGCTGGAGTGGGTTGAAGACTATACCGACATTTCGGATGCCACCATTATGCTGTATCAAAAAAGCGACATGGGTGGATTTGCTTTAAACAAACCCGCTAAATACCCACCTGATTCAGTTTGGTATTACTCTTCGGGAACCACCAATATTTTATCGCTGATTATTCGTCGTCAGTTTAAAAACGATCAGGATTACTGGAAGTTTCCGCGTAAGGCTATTTTCAACAAGCTGGGAATGAAGAGCGTGGTTTTTGAAACCGATGCTTCGGGAACTTTCGTGGGTTCTTCCTATATTTTTGCCACGGCACGCGACTGGGCTCGTTACGGCCTTTTTTATTTACATGATGGGGTAGCTCGCGGCGAACGCATTCTCCCCGAGGGATGGGTTGACTACACAACCACTCCCACCAAAGGCTCCAACGGAGAATACGGTGTCCAGTTCTGGTTGCAACCCAAAGAACTTCCCGATGCCCCTAAAGATACCTACTTCTGCGATGGATACCACGGACAGCGGGTTTACATCATCCCTTCAAAAAAATTGGTTATTGTCCGGTTCGGGCTCAATGGCCACGGCGAATTTGATTACAACAATTTTGTAAAACTGGTAGTAGATGCATTTGAATAAAACGCTTATCGGGTTTTTTTTGACTGTCATTACGCTGGTTTCCTGTAATACTCCTTACGAAAAAAACCATAAAGTCAACACTGCCGTTACTTACGAAAACATGGAAACAGGCAAACTGTACCCACGGGTCAAAATAAAAAACGACACGGCACTCTCTTTCGCTCTTTACCTGCCTGAAAGCTACGATGTAAAAAAGGAAAACAGCATTGTTTTTATTTTTGATGCTCATGGCCGCGGCACCCTGCCGTTGGAAAAATACAAAACCCTTGCTGAAAAATACAACCTGGTGCTGGCAGCTTCCAACAACTCAAAAAACGGACAAAGTGGTCAGTTGCGAAACCGGATTATCACGGCCTTTATGGGTGATGTTGAGAACAGAATTCATATTAATAAAAACAGAATGTACACGGCCGGTTTCTCGGGAGGAGCACGCATTGCCACGCTGGTTGCCCTGTACAACAGCACTGTGGCCGGTGTTATCGGGTGCTCAGCCGGGTTTCCCCAGGTGCAAAACCCGGTAAACAAAAGTTTTACCTGGGTTGGCGTTACAGGTAATCAAGATTTTAATTTTTTGGAACTTAAAAATCTCTATCGCCAGCTCAAAGCCAGTAACTGGAAAACATACCTGCTGGTTTTTGACGGCAAGCACGACTGGCCCCCTGCCAAGGTAATGGATGCTTCGCTGGCGCTGATGCTGGGCAAGTCAAAAAACAGCCAATATATGCTAAACCCCGGCCCGGAAGCCGACAAACTCGAAAACAAGGAGGTTGAACAACAACGCCTGCTGGCAAGAGCCATGGAAGAGAAGGATATTAACTGGTGGATGAAAAAAACCGACCGCCTAATGGATGATTCCCAAAACAATGCTTCACGTGAGATCCGTCTGATGAACGCCAGACTGGTCAATTATATCAGCATGATTTCGTACATCTTCACAAACAGGGCGTTGGAAAACAACAACCTGCAGCAGGCAGCTAAATTTCTTGCCATTTATCAAAAAGTGGATCCCGACAATTCCTATGTTTACTTTTTCAAGGCGGTAAGATTTGCCAAACTGAAACAGGATAAAAAGGTTTTCTCCTCGCTGCAAAAAGCCATCGACAAAGGATTTGATAACCGCTCAGAAATTATAAATAACAAAGCATTCAACTATTTGCATGGCAGCCCCGACTTTGAGAAGATAATTAAAACCCTTTGAGTCCGCACGATTAACAAAGTAAATGCACGATATCCGATTTGGCATGATATATTTATGTGAAGGCGTAACTCTCCGAAACCAAGATAAGCCAATGGGGTTGCCTAATTTAAATTTTATTATCTTGCCTTTTTTTTATCATAAATTATGATTATGAAGACAATTCCAGGTTTTTTTAAAAATAGTGTGGCAAAGTTTGCTGACAATGTTTTAATTCATGAAAAGAAGAATGGAAAATATGTAGGCGCTACCTATCAGGAGATTGATGAACAGGTAGAGCATTTTGCCGCCGGCTTATACGACCTCGGTTTACGAAAAGGAGATCGGGTGGCGCTGATGGCTGAGGGAAGAACAGAGTGGCTGGTATCGGAGTTGGCCATGCTCTATTTGGGTGTGATTGATGTGCCACTATCGGTAAAGCTTATCGAACCTAAAGAGATTGCCTTTAGAATAAATCATTCTGAATCGAAGGCCGTGATAGTGTCGGAGTCGCAGCTTAAAAAAATCCGTGATATATGTAACGAGCTACCCTTGGTGGAAACCATTATCGTGTTTGATGATATCAAAACCAATGAGAATGAGCTGCTCTATTCCCGTATTTTTCAAAAGGGAAAAGAGGCTTCCCCGGAATTGAAAGCAGAGGTGAAAAAGATGATGCAGACTGTTGAAGGAGATGATGTAGCCAACATCACTTATACTTCTGGTACAACTGCCGATCCTAAAGGGATTATGTTAACCCATCGAAATTACACAGCCAACACCGAGCAGGGCACTTCGCTGTTTGAAATTAAAGAGGATTATATTACCTTGTTAATTCTTCCGTGGGATCACTCGTTTGCCCATACGGTTGGTCTTTACACTATGATAGGCAAAGGAGCTAGTCTGGCCGTGGTTGAGAAAGGTCGCACCCCTATGGAGACGTTAAAAAATATTCCCAAAAACATCAAAGAGATTAAACCCTATTTTCTACTTAGTGTTCCGGCGCTGGCTAAAAATTTTAAAAAGAATATTGAATCCGGCATTCGACAGAAAGGTAAAATCACCGAAAATCTATTCAAATTCGCACTTAACCTAGCGTATAAGTATAACAAGTTGGGATTTGATAAGGGGAATGGCGGCACCTATATATATAAGCCTCTTATCAATCTGTTTGATATAGTATTATTCAGCAAAATTCGGGAAGGCTTTGGTGGAAACCTTTTGTATTTTGTGGGTGGTGGTGCTTTGCTGGATATTGAGTTACAGCGTTTTTTCTATGCCATCGGCATTCCCATGTATCAGGGATATGGCCTTTCGGAAGCCGCTCCGGTTATCTCTTCCAATTCGCCCGATGCTCATAAAATGGGTAGCTCGGGCAGGATTGTTGCCAACCTGGAAATTAAAATTCTTGATGATGATGGTAACGAGATGAAGATCGGTGAGAAGGGTGAGATTGTGGTTAAAGGTGAAAACGTAATGAATGGTTACTGGAAAAATGAGAAAGCTACCAAAGAAACCCTCAAAAATGGATGGCTCCACACCGGTGATATTGGTTATTTAGATAGAGATGGCTTTCTGTATGTATTAGGAAGATTTAAAAGTCTTTTAATCGGAAATGATGGCGAAAAATACAGCCCCGAAGGTATTGAAGAGGCTCTTGCCGACCAGTCGAAATACCTTGAGCAGGTGATGTTGCATAACAATCAAAATCCGTACACCGTTGGTTTGATTGTGCCCAATGTACTGGCGCTAAAAGAAAAAATTAAAGCGGAGGACGTTGATGTTAAAAGTGATGAAGCTGTTGAATTGGCTTTAAAAGTAATTAAAGGTGAATTGGGAAAATATTTAAGTGGTGGTGAATTTGAAGATACGTTTCCGGCACGCTGGCTTCCTGCTTCCATAGGTATCCCGGAGGAGAGTTTCAATGAGGAAAACGGTTTAATGAACGCAACCATGAAGGTAATCAGAGGTAATATTACCAAGCGTTTTGACGGGTTGATTGATTTTCTCTATACTCCCGAAGGAAAAAATATTATTAACGAGCGGAACAAACAAAGCATGAAAAAGTGGCTGGTGGGTTAATGATGCAATGATGTAATGGTACAATGATGCAATGATGTAATGGTACAATGGTACAATGGTACAATGATACAATGATGTAATGGTACAATGGTGCAATGATGCAATGATGTAATGGTACAATGATACAATGGTACAATGATGTAATGGTACAATGATGCAATGGGTTTTGACGATGCCTTATTCTGTAGATGCGTTAAATAGAAAGAGTAAATAGTTTTTGGCGATTTCGCTGCCTTGCTAAAATCACTATCTTTGATGCCCCAATGAATATGGAAGCAGCATGTATCTGAAAAAACTTAAGTTAATCAATTTCAAGAATTACGAAGAGGCGGAGATGGCGTTTAGCGACAAGATAAACTGCTTCGTGGGTAACAATGGTGTTGGAAAGACCAATATCCTGGATGCTATTTATTATCTTTCGTTTTGCAAGAGCTACTTCAATTTTATTGATTCTCAGAATATAAAACATCAAACCGATTTTTTTTCTATTCACGGCACTTATAAAAATCAAAACTCGTTGAATGACCAAGTGAGCGTTATACAGAAGCGCAACAGTAAAAAATCGTTTAAGTTTAATAAAAAGGAGTATGAGCGGCTGGCCGATCATATTGGCAAAATTCCACTAGTGATGGTTTCGCCATACGACCGCGATTTGATCAACGAGGGTAGTGATGTGCGACGAAAGTACATCGATGGTGTTATTTCACAATTCGATAATAATTATCTCGATAACCTGCTTCAATACAACAAAACACTTGCCCATCGTAATGCACTGTTACGAAGTTTTGCGGAGCGAAGGAATTTCGACGCGGTTTCGTTGGAAATATGGGATAAGAAATTGGCTGAATATGGCCAGCCTATTTTTGAAAAAAGAAAAGCTTTTTTACAAGATTTTAACCCAATTTTTGAAAATAATTACCGTTTTCTTTCGGATGGCAGCGAGCAGATTGAGTTAGTGTACGAATCGCAACTGGCGTTAGAACCGTTGGTGCAATTGCTTTCTAAATCAGTAGACAAGGATAGAATGTTGCGCTACACCAGTAAGGGAATTCACAAGGATGACCTGCTTTTTAAAATTGATGGTTATCCCGTTAAGAAGTTTGGCTCGCAGGGGCAGCAAAAAACATTTGTTATTGCTGTTAAACTGGCTCAGTTTGAGTACATGCGCAGGGTAAAGGATTTTAAGCCGGTACTGTTGTTCGATGACATTTTCGATAAGCTCGACCATCAGCGGGTAAATAAAATTATTCAGTTAGTTAGCGACGATAATTTCGGACAGGTGTTTATCACTGACACACAGTCCGAGCGTATCGAGGCAATTTTTAGTCAGGTTGACATCGATCACAAAATATTTATGGTAGAACACGGAATAGTTACAACACATCAATGAAACCCAATCACGAATATACCCTTGGCAATGCCATTAAAGAGGTGGTTAGCCGTTTGCGCATGAACCAAAAGTTGGAAGAAGTTAACTTGATGGCTTCGTGGGAACCGGTTGTGGGCTCGATGATAGCGCATCATACCGATCACCTCGCCATCAAAAACGGCATCCTTTATGTTAACCTCGATTCGGCACCCCTTCGTAGCGAGTTAATGATGGCACGGTCTAAAATTGTAAAGGCTCTCAACAAGGAAGCCGGGAAAAACCTTATCAAGGATATTGTGTTCAGGTAATCTGAAATATTGAAATTTTATAGGTAACCTAAGATTTGGAATCCCGGATTTCATCCTCGTGGCAGACGTGGCGCAAACTCAAAGTTTTGAAATTTATTGAGGATTGACTTTAATTATGCCTTACAATTTCTTATCATTGTAGTTTCTTTTCAGGAGTAACTCAAAATTTCGACTTTTATGGCAAAAGTAAAAGAAGGTTGGGGATCACGAATAGGTCTTATTCTCGCCATGGCGGGCAATGCTGTGGGGTTGGGTAATTTTCTGCGTTTCCCGATTCAGGCAGTTCAAAATGGGGGCGGAGCCTTTATTATCCCTTATCTGGTTTCTTTTTTGTTGATGGGAATTCCTTTGTTGTGGGTCGAATGGGCCATTGGCAGGTATGGAGGCGTAAGAGGTAACCACTCATCACCTTTTATTATGGATAGCATGTCCAAGCAGCGCTTGTGGAAGTACATCGGCGTGTTTGGAATTTTTACCAATCTGGGGATACTTTCGTACTATACCTATATTGAATCGTGGACATTGTCCTATACATTTAACTCTGTTTTACAAACATTTAACGGATTAAGCTCTTCCGAAGTTAGCCAGGTTTTTAACGATTACGTGGGAATTAGCAGTACTTCTAGCGGTGCTGGTGGTCTGATTATTAATTTTCCCCTACTGGCTATTGTGGCTTTTGTTGTTACCTTAACCATTAATGTTTACGTGTTATCGAAAGGCCTTAGCGGAGGCATCGAAAAGGTGGCTAAAATTGCTATGCCCTTGCTTCTTATCTTTGGTGTTTTTCTGGCAATAATGGCTTTCTCCATTGGTGATACCGGCGAGCCGGGTTGTACTACCTGCAACTCGATGGTTGGTTTCAATTTTTTATGGAAACCCAATTATGATAGTTTGGGTAATCCTAAAGTTTGGCTGGCAGCGGCAGGGCAAATATTTTTCACCTTGTCGGTGGGAATGGGTACTATTCTCTGTTACGCCGCCTATGTTAAAAAGCATGAAGACATAGCCCTAAATGCCATGACAGCAGGTTGGATGAATGGTTTTGTTGAAATAGTACTGGGTGCCTCCATCGTTATTCCTATTGCCGTTGGCTACATGGGCCTTGATTGGGTAAAAGAAAATGCCGGTTTTATGATGGCGTTTAAAACCATGCCCTACTTATTTGGTAAATGGGGACCGGTGCTTGCCAGTCTGGCAGGTGTTGCCTGGTTTGGATTGTTATTTATAGCCGGAATTACTTCATCGCTGGCCATGGGTACGCCCTGGATGGGATTTGTGAAGGATGAATTTAACTGGAGTCGTAAAAAAGGCGCTTACACGCTTGGCTTGTTGATACTTGTTTTGGCACTGCCCACCATACTCTTTTTTCAAGCCGGCGTGTTTGACGAATACGACTATTGGACCGGTACGGTGGCGCTGGTCATTTTTGCCGTTTCCGAAATTATTTTGTTTGGGTGGGTGTTTGGTATAGACAAAGGTTGGAACGAAATTACCGATGGCGCCGATATTAAAATACCCAAAATATACAAGCCCATCATTAAGTGGGTAACACCGCTGTTTCTTATTATTATTCTAATCACTTCGTTAATAAAACCCCTCAATGGCGAGATAGCCGATTGGCAAACAGCCGTAAATCAGTTGTTCATGCATGGTAGCTGGCCTTTTGCTTCAGATAGTATCATAGGGCAGATTTTTCATGTTAACCAGGAGGTGATATGGTTTAAAGAGGGTGCTCCTACTGTAATGTTTGCCAAGGATATGTCGCGATTGTTACTATTGTTAACCATCGTGGGTCTTTCGTATATGGTACATATTGCTTCCAATAAACGAAAACTTAGTCAATCAAAAAATCCAATATCATGAGTACCGATGCATTAACATTTATGATTGCCGTTCAGGGAACGGTTACCATCGTTACAGCCTATTTTTTTATTAAAGTGCTGTATAGCAAGAAGGATAAAAAATAGAGTAAGTACTCAAATGACTACATTTTTTTTGTATAATAAATTATACAGGTAAATTGGATAGAAATTATTGTTCTGTTAAAAGAAGATTTAGAAAGACTTTATACTTTGACCTACCCGATAATTCATAAAACAACAACAAGAAAACCAGTATGTCAAAATTACCAACCCGTGAGCGAACCATCATAAAAGCCTCCAGGATTGCCATCTGGGGCAACGGTTTTTTGGCCGTAGCTAAAATTAGTGTCGGGATAGTAGCCGGCAGTATGGCTGTGGTGGCCGATGGTATCGATTCGGGAAGTGATATCTTGACTTCAGTCATTACCCTGATTACTGCTCATATCATCGCCAATCCTCCTGACCCGAAATATCCTTACGGCTATAAAAAGGCCGATACCATTGCCACTAAGCTGCTGGCGTTTATCATCTTTTTTGCAGGGGCACAGCTTGCTATATCCGTGGTGGGATCGTTATTGCATCCTGCCGAACGTGATATTCCGAGTATGATTTCTATCTATGTTATTGTCATTTCAATTATTGGCAAGCAACTTTTGGCTACCTATTTAAAAAAAGTGGGTAAAGCGGTGGAAAGCACCATGCTTATTGCCAACTCAAAAAACATGCAAAGCGACGTGGTTATATCGGCATCGGTGTTGGTTGGTCTGACATTTACCTTTATTTTGAAAATGCCCATACTTGATACTATTACTGCTTTTGTGGTGAGTATCTGGATTATGATAGTGGCCTTTAGAATTTTTATGGCCACTAATCGCGAGTTGATGGATGGTGTCGAGGATACGGAAATCTATCGCACCATTATCGGTACAGTTAAGCTAATTGATGGAGCTCAAAATCCACATCGTATCAGGGTCAGAAAAATTGCCAATCTCTGCGAAGTAACCCTTGACGTTGAAATTGACGGCAACCTGTCGCTGAGCGAAGCACATGAGATTGCTTCCTGCATTGAAGAAGAGCTGAAAAGAAAAATTCCAAGCATCTACGATGTTATTATTCATACCGAACCCATTGGCAACGATGAACCCGATGAAGTGTATGGTGTTTCGGAAGATGAAATTTGAATTCGTTAAATTCGTGTTCATTCGATGATATGCTATCTATTTACGTTTTTATCTCATCACCAATGGCTACTATTAACTTTTTGTTAATTTTGCGCTTTTATAAAATCCATCAAAAATTAATTCCATGAATGACAAGTGGGGATTGTTTCAGAAGTTTTTAATAACGCAGGAGCAGCAAATTTCGCTTCAGGACTTTTTGTTAAATGCCATCGTGCTGCTTGTGCTGGCACTCATTTTAGAGTTTACCTATATTAAATGTGCCAAAACCATTTCAAACAGAAAGCAGTTTTCTGCAAACTTTCTACTCATCTCCTTTACAACCATGCTTATTATTACCATTGTAAAATCGTCGTTGGCTTTATCGTTGGGTTTGGTGGGCGCCCTTTCCATTGTCCGATTCAGGGCAGCCATTAAGGAGCCGGAAGAGCTGGCTTACCTCTTTTTCGCTATTTCGGTTGGTTTAGGACTTGGTGCCAGCCAAACTATGGTGGTTATTGAGGCCTTTGCCATTGGTATGGTTTTTATTTGGGGCAGATTCCTGATAAAAGGAAAATCAACATGGCAGAACCTTTATCTGAATGTATCGGGTAATCCTTCTGAGATTAACCTGAATAAAGTTGTGGATATCGTTAAAAATACTTTTGGAAAATACCAACTGAAACGCTACGATGAAAACGGAAAAGCTATTGAAGTCTCTTTTGTGATTGATTCGCCAAAACCGGAGAAACTTCAGGATTTTAAAACCGAGATCAACAGACTGTCCAAAGAGGTTAAGATTTCATTTGTCGAGAGTAAATCTTTCTAAAAACAGGTATGTTTTTTCCTCCTTTTAATCAAGATATCAGTCGGTACGAGCGGAAGTTTGTGGTGTCCGATTTGCACTATTCCGGTATTTTGCAAGCGGTACGAAATCATCCGGCTGCCTTTGGGGTTATTTTTCACCCGAGGTACATCAACAACATCTATTTCGACTCCAACGACTTCGATTTTTTCTACGATAATGTTTCGGGCAAAGGAAGCCGTAAGAAAGCCCGAATACGTTGGTATGACGATTTAACCGGAGACATTAAAAAGCCTGTTTTGGAGTTTAAGGTGCGTGAAGGATTTCTGGGAAATAAACTATCGTTTCCATTAAAACCTTTCAGCGTTGACGAAACTTTAAACATGAATGTTTTAAAGGGTGTTTTTGCTGAATCCGAATTGCCCGATTGGGCTTTCGAGGTTTTACAACATCTGTCACCTTCTCTGCTAAACCGGTATAGCCGGGAGTATTTTGCTTCTTTTGATGAAAAGTTCCGGTTAACCATCGATAGCGATTTGTCCTATCACGCCATCGAACCAACCCATAACACTTTTCTCAGAAGATATCGTGGAAACGATTTTATTATTGAAGTGAAATACGATTTTGTGAATGATAAAGAGGCTGCTTTTATAACCAACAATCTTCCCTTTAGGCTAACCAAAAGCTCCAAGTATGTAAATGGCATGGAACTGCTTTATCCCCAGCTTATGTAATTCGGATTTAGCCCTTAAAAAAACTAACCAATATCTTGTTAATGATGAATGGGTTAATGGATGCATATCCTAAACATCGATTTTAGAAGTAACTCCAAACTCTAAACTTCCAACTTTAGGCACTCGAAGTACTTTAGGCACTTATAATCCCATAAGACATCCTTTTTATCAACATTCCAACCGCCTGACGATCAATACACATGAAATTCCATATTGGAGTTATTAACAATTATTACACCTTTCCAATGTTAATATCTTGGTTTTCGTTACGAATATTTTCTTTATCACGCTGATTTTCTAATACCTAAGGGTAACATTAAAAACTTTTTTTACCCTAAAACGAAACATTTTATCAACATTGGGGTAAAATGTGGTAAATCGTGCCAAATAGTGGTAAATTTAAATTAATTTTACGCCATAAAACCGACATTCTTGATGCAAACATTATTAGGAACATACGAAGCAAAACTTGATGCCAAAGGGCGTTTCATGTTTCCTGCTCCTTTCAAAAACCAAATGAACGAGGAGGTTCAAAAGGGTTTTGTCATCAAGCGTAGCATTTTCAAAAAGTGCCTGGAGTTGTTTCCCATGGAAAACTGGCAGAGCGAAAGTGCTATGGTTTCTAAGTTAAACATGTTTAAAAAGAAGAATGCCGAGTTCGTTACAAAGTTTATGGCTGGTGTAAAACCGGTCGAACTGGATGGGACGGGAAGGTTGCTGATTCCAAAGGACCTTCTAAAATATGGCGGCATATCCAAAGAGATCGTAATTACATCAGTTGCAAACCGTATCGAAATTTGGGACAAAGTGGCTTATGAAAGTGCCGTTGACTATGATCCTGATGATTTTGCCAACCTCGCCGAAGAGGTAATGGGCGACCTTGAAACGGAATAATTGTAAATTGATGTACCATAATCCTGTATTGCTACATAGAAGCATTGAATTGCTGAATATTGACCCCAATGGGGTTTACGTCGATGTCACCTTCGGCGGAGGTGGGCACTCGCGTGTTTTATTGCAGCGTCTTGATGGACAAGGCAGGCTTATCGCCTTCGATCAGGATCCTGATGCATTGAACAATGTTCCCGATGACGATCGCTTTACACTGGTTCCGCACAATTTCCGGTTTTTAAGAAACTTCCTCCGCCTGCACCAGGCTATTCCGGTGGATGGCATTTTAGCCGACCTGGGTGTTTCATCACACCAGTTCGATGTGCCCGACCGGGGCTTCTCTACCCGGTTTGATGCCCGGCTTGATATGCGTATGAACCCCTTGACAGGAAACACGGCTGAAACTATCATTAACAGTTATTCTGCCGAAGAACTTCAAAAAATATTTACCCAGTACGGCGAGCTGAGAAGCAGCTACTGCGTTAGCCGGGCTATTGTTAAAGCCAGGGCAGATAAACCCATTCAAACTACAGGGCAACTCATTGAGGTTATAAAAGAGTGTTTGCCGGAGCGTAAAATAAATAAGCTGTCAGCCATGGTGTTTCAGGCCCTTCGCATTGAGGTAAACGAAGAGTTGGAAGTTTTAAAGGAGATGTTAACACAGGCAGCAGAGGTTTTAAAGCCGGGAGGCAGATTGGTGGTAATCTCTTATCACTCGCTGGAGGACAGGCTGGTGAAAAACTTTTTCAGAGCCGGGAACTTTGAAGGAAAAATTGAAAAAGACTTCTACGGAAATGTATTGAGCCCGCTAAAACCTTTAGGTGGAAAAGCAGTTATCCCCAACCAGGAGGAGATTCAGGAAAATAGTCGCGCACGAAGCGCCAAACTCAGAGTAGCAGAAAAACGATAGAGGATGGCAGCACAAAAAAACATATTAAAGAAAAAGCCGAAAGCTCCAAAAGCACCGGGGAATCGCCAAACCGGTTTTGCTAAACTGAAAAAGATGTTCGGTTTTAAGATGTCGGATAGAGCCAGGGCAGTTATGGAAACGCCCAAGGATATTATTTCGGGCGATATCCTTGAAAAGAAGGAGTCTTCACGACTATTTCCGCTGTTAACCTGGCTTACTCTGTTGGGATTTCTTTACATCACCAACAACTATCAGGCTGAAGAAAAAACCCGTGAGATAAACAGAAAACAAAAAGATATTAAAGAGCTGCGCTACCAGTATATCAGTAAAAAATCGAAACTGATGAACATGAGCAAGCAAAGCCAGGTGGAAAAGATTTTAGAAAAACGAGGATTTAAAGAAAATACCCAACCCTTAAAAGTTATCAGGGTCAGTCAAAAGGAGCTGGATTCGATGATAAAATGAGCGATGCTAAAAAGGACATATTACTGAGGGAGGCTTTCCTCTACGCCGTTATTTTTTTAACGGGCATCGCCATCATGGTGAAAGCCGTCAGGATTTATACCGTGGAGGGTGCCGAGCTGAAAGCCATGGCCAAAAAACAGGAGATACGGACTTTTACCCTTGAATCGAATCGTGGAAACATCTTGTCTGACAACGCCAGCTTGTTGGCAACTTCCATCCCCATTTTCGATATCAGGATGGATGTGGGTACTCCCAATATTACGGATGAAGATTTTGCTACCAACCTTGACTCGCTGGCTTACTCCCTTCATCGCCTGTTTCCCGATCAGTCCAAAAGCTATTACAAAAGGTTACTAAGCAACGCCCGCAAACATAAACGGCGCTTTCAGCTTATCAGACATAAGGTTACTTACGATGATCTTCAAAAAATAAGAACCTTTCCCATTCTGCGAAGAGGTAAAATGAAAGGCGGTCTCATCGCTATTCAGCGTACCCGTCGCGAGAAGCCATTCGGTGAGCTTGCCGGCCGTACCATAGGTTTTGTTAACGACAACAAAAAACGGGTAGGCCTGGAAGGGTCGTTCGACACCGTGCTAATGGGAAAGGATGGCCGACAGTTGCGCCGACGCATCAACAACGGCGACTGGATTCCTATCCATGATGAAAATGAAATTGAACCCGTCAACGGGAAAGATATAAAAACCACGCTGGATGTCAATATTCAGGATGTTGCCGAGCAGGCACTGTTGAAGCAGATGATTTATCACAAGGCCAAAATGGGCACTGTGGTGGTGATGGAGGTTCAAACCGGCCATATCAAGGCTATCGCTAACCTTAACCACGATGAGAAAGACGGCTATTATAAAGAGAACTACAATTTTGCCGTTGGCAAACGTATTGAACCGGGTTCCACTTTTAAGTTAGCTTCCATTATGGCTTTGATGGAAAAGAACAAAATCAGACTTTCCGATTCACTATTTTTCGAGCACCCTTATGTAATTTATTCCCGCCGTAGGTTGGTAGATGCCCACATGTATAATCATGGTCGGTTCACCATTCGCGACGCCTTCGAGCACTCTTCCAATATGGGGATTTCAAAAATTACGTACGATGCTTTTAAAGACAATCCGGCGCAGTATGTTAATCAATTATACGCTATGGGTCTGAATAAGCCAACAGGAATTGAAATTATTGGCGAGCCTAACCCGCTTATTAAACATCCCGTGAAGGATAAAAAGGCCTGGTGGAAAACCTCTCTTCCATGGATGTCGATTGGTTACGAGGTGATGGTTACCCCGCTTCAACTGCTTACCTTTTACAATGCCGTTGCCAACGATGGCGTTATGGTAAAACCCATGCTGGTAACAAGCATTCAGCAAGACGGTGAAACCATAAAGCAATTTAAAACTCAAATTCTTAACAAGCAAATTGCTTCCCCCTCTACTATAAAAAAAGCCCAATCGTTGCTGGAGGGGGTTGTGCTTAGAGGAACCGGGCATAAGCTTAAAAATCGGTGGTACAAAATGGCCGGAAAAACCGGAACCGCCCAAATTTCAGAAGGAGAGGGATATCACGGCAAGCGCCGCTACAACGCCACTTTTGTTGGTTATTTTCCTGCTGACCATCCCAGGTACTCTATTATCGTGGTTGTAAACGAGCCAACTGAAAACGGCTATTATGGTGCTTTGGTATCCGGGCCGGTGTTTAAGGAAATTGCCGATAAAATTTACGCTACCTCTATTTCGCTTGACAACAAGTACCAAACGGATACAGCAACAAAAAAGGTTCCGATGGTTGATGCACCCTCTCTGTTTGAAACTACCAATACCGTTGTTGAAGAGCTGGGCTTTAAAACCCTCGCTTATCGCGATAAAAGCGATTGGGTAGAAACTGAAAAGCAAGGGAAGATGGTAGCCTTTGTTCCTGTAAAAATAGATGAGGAAACCATACCCGATGTAAGAGGCATGAATGTCGGCGACGCCGTTTACCTGCTGGAAAACATGGGCCTTTCGACCCTGCTTAAAGGACGTGGAAAAGTTGTTTCTCAATCGATAAAACCCAATACAAAAATTAATGGCCACAACGTGGTGGAGTTAAGATTAGGAGAATATTAGAGAATAATAATTGAAAGTGAAAAAGTTACAAGACATACTATATCGTGCGGGCATTACAGCCGTAAACGGGTCACTCGACCTCCCCATCGAAGCTATTGCTTCCGATTCGCGAAAGGTAGTAGCCAACTCGTTGTTTGTTGCTGTTAAGGGCACACAGGTCGATGGCCACCGGTTTATCAATAAAGCGGAGGAGCTGGGCGCTATAGCCATAGTATGTGAGGAGTTTCCGGGTACTTTAAGCAAAAAGGTTACCTACATAAAGGTAAAAAATAGTGCTGTAGCATTGGGCTATATTGCTTCAAACTTTTTTGATAACCCATCGGGAAAATTAAAGTTGGTTGGCGTTACCGGAACCAATGGCAAAACAACTACCGTTACACTCCTTTTTAACCTGATGGAGTCACTCGGTTACAAATGCGGTCTTCTCTCAACCATTCAAAACAAAATTCACCAAACGGTCATTCCTGCTACTCACACCACACCCGATGCCATTTCACTAAACATGCTGTTGGCAGAGATGGTGGAAGCAGGTTGCGGCTACGTTTTTATGGAGGTTAGCTCGCACGCTATTCATCAGCATCGCATTGCCGGATTATACTTTGCCGGCGCCGTGTTTACCAACCTAACCCACGATCATCTTGACTATCACAAAACTTTCAAAGAGTATTTGCAAGCCAAAAAGAGATTCTTCGATGATTTGCCTTCCGGTGCTTTTGCTTTGGTAAACATGGACGATAAAAACGGTCGTGTGATGTTGCAAAACACGGCCGCGAAAAAATATGGATACGCGCTGAAAAACATGGCGGATTTCAAAGCCAGAGTATTGGAAAGCCGTTTTGACAGCACCATACTCTCTATCGATGGGCACCAGTTTTACACTATGATGGTGGGCACTTTTAATGCTTATAACCAGCTGGCTGTTTATGCTACCGCCCGGCTTTTAGGGCAGGATGCCGGTGAAGTTTTGTTAAAGATGAGTACGTTAAAGGGCGCTGCCGGCCGCTTCGAAGTAATTCGTTCAAAAAATAACATCACTGCCATTGTTGATTATGCCCATACGCCTGATGCGCTGGAAAACGTGTTAAAAACCATTAACACCATACGAACCGGCAACGAGCAACTGATTACCGTGGTGGGTGCCGGTGGAAATCGAGATAAAGAAAAGCGACCTAAGATGGCAAGGATAGCTTCCTTGTTGAGCACGCGGGTAATCATTACCTCAGACAACCCTCGGGATGAAGAGCCTCAAGCCATTATTGATGATATGCTGGAAGGGGTTGATGTGGCTAAAAAAATGTCGGTGGTGGCCATTGTTAACCGGAAAGAGGCTATTCATACAGCCGTGATGCTGGCACAACCCGGCGACATCATCCTTGTGGCAGGCAAAGGCCACGAAACTTATCAGGAAATTAAAGGGGTAAAGTATCCCTTTGACGATAAAAAAGTACTAACCGAGTTATTCGATAATTTATAAAGCTATGCTATATTATCTGTTTAAATATCTTGATCAGGCATACAACTTCCCGGGAGCTCAGGTGTTCAACTACCTCTCCTTCAGGGCAGCCATGACCATCATTACCTCATTGCTAATCGGGATGGTATTTGGTAAGAACTGGATTAATTTCCTGCGCAAAAAACAGGTGGGTGAAACAGTACGCGATTTAGGCCTCGAAGGCCAGATGGAGAAACAGGGTACGCCAACCATGGGTGGACTTATCATTTTAGCCTCCATCATCATTCCCGTTTTACTGTTTGCCAAACTCGACAACATATATATTTTACTGATGCTGTTTACCACGGTATGGCTGGGTTTTATTGGATTTATTGATGACTATATAAAAGTTTTTAGAAAAGATAAAGCAGGATTAAAGGGAAAAATAAAAATAATGGCTCAAGTCATTTTGGGACTGATAGTAGGTGCCGTGCTCTATTTTAACCCCAACGTAGTCATTCGCGAAAAGCAAAAAGTTGTTACTACCGAAATGATACAAAAGATTGATACTAAAGGTCCTTCGTATGCTTTCCAGCCTGACCAACGCCACTCCACCAAAACCACCATTCCGTTTTTTAAAAACAACGAGTTTGATTATGCTGTTTTATTAAAATGGTTGGGAGATGATTATGAAAAATATGCCTTTCTGATTTTTATCCCATTTGTTATTTTCATCCTTACCGGTGTTTCAAACGGAGCCAACCTTACCGATGGTATGGATGGACTGGCAGCAGGAAC
>QMPP01000035.1 GCA_003650425.1 Bacteroidota bacterium
ATGTTAGCGATACCAATAATTACAAATTTAACCAGCCTCTTATTCAGTATATTGATAATGGCGGAGATGTTTGGCTGCAAGGCCTCGACTTTATGTACGACGTTGTTGATGCACCAATCGACTTTACTGCCGGACAGTTTATTTATGATTATATGGGCATTCAATCCTACATTGGCCAGTCGCATAAAGATGATGATGGTATCAACCTGCTACAGTTAGATGCAGTTGCCGGAAATGGTATTTCCACCTTTACTCCCATTTACTGGGTTTATGCCGAGGGACTTTGGTATGCCGATGCTTTTGACGTTACGCCAAATGCTACTGCCATGTACAACATGGGACCCAACGGCTATCCTTTTTATGGCAAAGCCTGTGGGTTGATAAATAAACCAAATGCCGGTTATGTTATGACCTGGGCATTTGAAACCGCACGTATTGATACCAGAGAAAATACCGAAACAATTTTTGATGAAGTTTTAACCTGGTTTAAGAATAATACCGGCGTTGATGAAGTTTCGGCTACCGGCAATGTGGTTAACGTGTATCCTAACCCGGCTACCGATAGAGTGAATATAGATTTCACACTTGATAAAGCTTCTGCTGTTCAGTTGCAACTTTTTGATGTTACGGGCAAGATGGTTAGCAGTCAAAATCTGGGAAATCAAACAACCGGAAACCACTCGCTTCAACTTTCAAAATCAGATTTGAACATGAGCTCAGGAGTCTATTTTTACACCTTGAAAATTAATAACGTTCCCACAAGCGGTAAGGTTATTTTTAAATAACAGCATGGTAAAGCCGTATAAAAAAGTTGAATAGGAAATGTTTACTTTTCAACTTTTTTATATAGCTTAACTTTTAAAAACTTTTAATGAAAGCAGCAAAAAACATCATTCTATTTCTTTTAATCCTGACAGGGGTTCAATTTAACTTGTCGGCACAGGATATTAGCAGTAAACAAGCGGTAGCAGTAGTCAATAAGTTTGTAAGTGCTCAGCAAGGCAATCGTTATTCCATCATACGTCAGCAGGTACTTTTCACCCCTAACGATGCACCCGAGCGTGTTTACCTGTTTGCGCTGGCACCACAAGGTTTTGTCGTGGTTTCATCCACCAATATCCAAAGTCCTGTTTTGGCTTACTCGTTCAGTAATAATTTTGCAATGGACGATACGTTTAAAAAAGAAATTGGTTTTTCGCTGTTAAAGGAGATTGCCTTTAACGATCTCAATAATAATGAACATGTTGCCAATCACGGCAACAGACAAACAGCCACACTTTATGGCCCTTATGTGCACACTATGTGGGGACAGGTTAATTGCCATGATGCCGATGGGCATTTAATTAATGTAACCAACCTGTTCACACCCAGCCATTACGCTGCCGGATGTGTGGCCATATCGCAGGCTACCATTTTACATCACTACACATGGCCTCCAAAAGGCGTGGGAACTTACACCTATACCGATAACTCGGGAAGCAGCAGGGGAACCTATTCGGTAGATTATGAAAATACCGAATATCAGTGGCCATTAACCCTGGAGCGGTATCGCGCAAAATATTCGACTACCGAACAAAGAGAAGCAGCCGGTGAAGTAGCGTATCATTGTGCGGTAACATTGCAGATGAACTTTGAAAGCAATGGCTCCACCTCCAATGTTAACAGGATACCCACGGCGTTAGCACATCATTTCAGGTTCACAGCCTTGTATCGCTCCCGAAGTTCATCCACGTTTTGGTCGTTACTCGACAGCAATATGGTTTATAAAAAACCGGCAGTACTGGCAGTAAAAAATAATTCGGGCGGTGGCCACTCGGTAGTGTGCGACGGGTTGAGAATTGATGAGGATGGGTCGTACTTCTACCATCTTAATATGGGATGGTGGGGAGCTTCCAACGGATGGTACAAAATAAGGGGCAGCTTTAATGCCGGCAGCTATACCTCCATTGTGGGAGCAGCTATGAACATCATTCCCGAGCCAATGATTGAAGTCCCCGAAATTTGGTCCGATTCCATCGAGTTTGATTTAAAATGGAGCTACCCCGAAAAGGCCGAAGCCCAGGCTTTTGAAGTTCAAAAAAGTGTGAACGGAGGAAACTGGGTTACTATTTCCGATCAATCTACTGACACGGCCATCCACATGGTTGTCGATCCTGAAAAGGAATACAAATTCAGAGTTCGTGCAAAAACCAACGGGAAATGGTATCAAAACAGCTGGAGTACCGAAACAGAGCTTAAACGTAAATATGTTGGGATTGATGAAAATCCTCTCTCATCATCACGTGCTTACCCTAACCCGTTTAGTAATAAGCTTACCCTCGATTTAAGTTTGGTTACCGAAAACCCTGTTCATGTTGCTGTTTACGACCTTACCGGTAAAGAGATTGAAAAAAGAGAAATTACCTCTGAGAAATCTGTCAGGTTATTCACCGATGGTTGGAACAGGGGATTGTATTTTATCCGTATTAGTGGTGAGAATCATTCTTTTACACTGAAAACTATTAAGAATTAACACTATGAAAGCACCCATTGAAAAAATACTGGCAAATTATTTTGCAGGAGAAGCATCTGCTGATGAGATAGGGCAGGCCGAAGCATTTCGTAAGCAATACGCTGAGGAATTTGCTGTCTGGGAAAAAGCCTTTCATCAAAAAGTTTTTGAAAATAAACCGTTTGATACTGAAAAGGCAAAACAGCGTTTGTTAAATACTATCAAACAGGATACTCGTATTATCAGAAAACGACGATTAATTTTCAGGCTAAAAGTAGCTGCCATTTTTATTGGTTTAATGCTGATTGGCACGGCACTTTACTTTGCCGGTCAAACACGACCGGTAACATACCAAAACAGCACGGCGGAGCTGATGCCGGTTACTCTTCCCGATGGCACAGAGGTAACACTTGATAAAAATGCCACTTTACACTATGAAACTAATTTCTGGGGAAGTTTCCATCGTGAAGTTGACATGAGGGGGAGGGTCTTTTTTCACGTTACCAAAGATGCTGCTCATCCTTTTAATGTCTACGCTAACAAGCTAACGGTAACAGTACTCGGAACACAGTTTACGGTGAACGAGCTAAACAATCACACTCAGGTTTTTCTTACCGAAGGAAAAGTAAGAGTTGAATCGGAACTTTCAAAAAGCAAGTATGTTATCACCAAACCGGGCGAACAGGTTATTGTTGATAGAAAAGGTGAGCTAATTCACAATAGGGTAAACCCGGCTCTGTACGCATCGTGGAAAAGCAATAAAGTGCATTTTAACCATTGTACTGTGAAAGAGGTAGTACAATTTCTCGACGATAGTTATGGCGTAGAGGTTAATATTACCGATAAAAAGCAACTTGACCGAAAGTTATACGGATCGGCTCCAGCCGACGACGAACAGTTGATAATTAATGCATTGTCACAAATTCTCCAAACAGACATCGAACCAAAATAAATTTATTCACTTATTAATAAAGCAGTATGAAAACAAAAGTTGTTACACTTGCGTTTACGGCCATTTTTTTGTCTTTATTTTTAACCCTTTTTCCGAAAACCAGTTTTGGGTTATCAGCACAGCAGCCTTCTAATGAAGCTAAAACACTTGAAAAGGTTGTAAGCAGCCTCGAGAGCCAGTTTAATGTTTCTATCACGGTTGATGTGCAGGCATCCGAGATTATTAAAATTGAATCGTCGGAAAAAATAATCAACAGCCCAACCATCGAAAAGGCACTTGATTTACTGGTTAAGAATACCGATTTAAGATACCGCAAACTACGAAGCGATTATTATGTAATAAGCACTTCGCCGGTTAAAAGCGCAACCCCGGCTGTTGATGACACGTTAAAACAAAAACAGCAAAAGGGACGTGTTATTAGTGGAGTGGTTACATTCCAATCTGATAACACGCCCATTGTTGGGGCTACTGTTGTTGAAAATGGGACTACCAGCGGAACGGTTTCCGATTTGGATGGTCACTATCAGATAACGGTTAGCCCTGACGCCAAAAAGCTGAAATTTTCGTACATGGGAATGCAAACCGTTGAGGTTGAAATAGGGAATAAAAGCGAAATAGACATCTCCATGCATGAAGATGCTTTTGGCTTGGATGAAGTTATTGTTGCCGGTGTTGCCGCCAACACACCTAAAAAGAATCTTACCATAAGTGTTACTAAAGTGGGAGATGAAAAATTAAATAGTGCCCCGGCACCTTCCACGGTACAGGCGTTGCAAGGAAAAGTAGCAGGAGTAACGGTAGTACAGGCTGGCGGACTTCCGGGTTCGGGAGCAGCCATCAGGCTTCGAGGCTCTACTTCTTTTTTAGGAAACCAGGCACCCATGGTGGTACTCGACGGTGTAATTACCAATACCAATCTCGCGGATATTAATGTAAACGACATCGAATCGCTGGAGGTGGTTAAAGGTGCTGCTGCCGCAGCTCTTTATGGTTCAAGAGCCGGAAACGGGGTATTGGTTATTACCACCAAACGGGGTAAAAACCTAAACTCAAAAACAAGCGTTACCTTTCGGTCGGAGTATGGCATTCAACAAATTCCACACTACATCGAACAGGCCACCCATCACCCCTATAAGCTGGCTGACGACTGGGAAGAACATACCGATTACACCAAATACAGAGGTGTGTTGTACGACTCAACAGGACATATATTAATAGGTGCGCGTAAAGTTACCGACAGTGCCTGGGCCGACCAGCCTTATGCCCGAATTATCGACCATCAGAAAAAGTTTTATAACGATGGTACCTACATTAATAACTACCTCTCGGTGGCAGGTGGCATGAAAAAAATGAACTTTCTTGTTTCGTACGAGCGCAACCGGCAAACCGGTATTATCTTCTCCACCGGAGGATACACCAGAAACAACCTACGGGTAAATCTCGACTATCATTTAACCCCAACCTTAAAACTCTCCACCTCTAACTTAATGGTTTTTACCAACTCTAATAACCCGGGATCCAACAAGCCCTTTAACGATCTGCTTTTTGTTTCGCCCGATGTTGATTTGGAAGCCCCCAACGACAATGGCACCCCTTACAAAATATTACCCGACCCTTGGAGTGTGGCCGAAAACCCGTTATACCCGCTCTATTACCGTGAAAAGTTGGCCAAACGAACAAGCCTGATTGGAAATGTGATGACTATCTGGAATCCTTTCCGATGGATTGAGATGAATGCGAAATACACCTATGAATACAGAAGTAAATACTGGAATACCTATACTCCGAAAGGATACCTCGCCGGAAACGGGCAAACCATTGGCGGCTCGCTGTACAAAAGTAATTATGCCGAAATGAACAATAACTTTCAGGTTACCGCTAATCTTAATAAACAGTTTGGCGATTTTACCACCAAACTTAAATTAAGCTACCTTTTTGAAAGTAGCAGCTACAACGATTACTGGGTTTTGGGAAAAGACTTTTTAGTGAGTGGCGTTCCACAACTGGGCAACACCGACCCTACTAAAGCCAGTATGAGTTCGTACGAAGGCAAAATTGTTTCCATCAACTATTTTGGTATTGTTGATGCCGACTACAAAGACAAGTATCTTATGTCGGCACTATATCGCTACGATGCCTCTTCGTTGTTTGGAGCCAACGTTCGTTGGAATCCTTACTACCGGTTTTCGTTGGGGTATCGAATTAGTGAAGATGTTACCATTCCCGGCATTGACGAGCTAAAAGTAAGAGCCTCCATTGGTACTTCAGGACAACGTCCCGGGTTTTCGTATCAGTACGAAACTTTTGATGTTACCAATGGCAACGTAATTCCCGGAAATCTTGGCAATGCCGATTTAAAACCTTCCGAAACCAACGAGCTGGAAGTCGGGTTAAATGTTGATTTTTTAAAGATGTTTTCCTTTGAAGGAACCTACTCACGGTCGGTTACCAATGATGCTTTTGCCCTGGCACCCTTGCCATCCCATCTGGGTTTTCCAAATCAATGGCAAAATGTGGGAACCCTGGGTGCTAAGGTTTGGGAGGCAACCCTGAACGGGCATCTCTTTTCCGGTAAAAACTTTAGCTGGAATGTTAACCTCAATTTTGACAGAATCCGTCAAAAAGTTATTGAAATCGATATTCCGGAATATACCACCGGGCCGCGAAATGCTTTCTACATTAAAAGTGGAGAAACTTTTGGAATTATGTATGGTTACGACTGGGTACGAACGCTTGACGAGATGGCGCAGCAACTTCCCGAAGGCAAAACCATTGACGATTACGAGGTGAATTCCGATGGTTATGTCGTTCCGAAAGGCAGCCAAAACACTACAAACGAGCTGGCCATTAAAGTCGACCTTGATGGCGACGGGCTGGGCGATAAAGTACAAATTGGTGATGGTAACCCGGATTTTAGCCTGTCGCTGGGTAACTCTTTTAAAATATTTAATTTTGATTTATACTTTCTTTTCTCGTGGAAAAAAGGTGGCGACATTTACAACTATACTCGCCAGTACACCTTCCGCGACCAGCGTGACCTGGTATTCGATCAGTATGGAAAACCCAATAGCGAAAAGAAAACCATCAACTATTACAACAACTTTTACGACGGAACCGGTATCAACTCCTATTTTATCGAGGATGGATCCTTTGTTAAGTTACGAGAGCTTTCGTTGTACTACTCGTTAGACCAAAAGCAACTTAAAAATATTAGGATGGGCTTTTTAAAAGGCTTTCGCATCGGGATTCAAACACGAAACTTGTTAACTTTTACAAACTATAAGGGATACGATCCCGAAGTAGGCTCCGGTAACGACCTTACTAACTACCCGGTCGATAATTTCGGATATCCTAATTACAAGGTAATTACAGGTTCATTAACCTTAAACTTTTAAAACAGTATCATCATGAAAACAAAATATATTATCTCTCTCACCACGTTTTTATTTATGGTTGGCTTTACCTCCTGCACAAAAGAGTTGGATGTTGAATATAAAAATAAGCCCAACAAAGACATTGTTTTTTCCGACCCGGGAAACGTGTACAGCATTGCCAAGAGTTCGTTTTACAATTGGTTTATGGCAACAAATTCCAGTATTTCACCCAGGATGGCCATGTGGGTTGCCGCCGACCAGGGTACCTGCTCGTGGGCTAATAGTGGTATGTATCACCTTTCGATGGAACCTCGAATTCCGTTTAACAACACCACATCGTACACCTATGCCAATATTTTTGAAACCTATTATTCCGATATGTATGCCACCCTTAATCAAACGACCAATGTGATAAAAGCTATCAACAAAGGGATGGTTATCGATATTAATGGTGCTGACAAAACCGAGCTTACCCAGGCTTTTGCCTATTTTGTTCACGGAATAACCATGGGATACCTTAGCATGGTTTACGATAAAGTTTATATCGTTAACGAAAACACAGACTCCACCAACATACCCACCTCATCATACCAGGCGGGAACCGAGGCGGCCTTAAAGTCGCTGGACAAGTGCATCGAAATTTGTAATGCCAACAACTTTACCGTGCCCGACGACTGGATTAACAACACCAAATACACCTCTTCAGAACTGGCACAACTGGCAAGCTCATTTGCTGCCCGGTTTATGGTTTACATGCCACGTACCAAAGCCGAAAACGAGCAAACCGACTGGAATCGTGTGCTTGATTATGCTAACAATGGTATCGAGCGGCCACTTGCGCCCTATATGGATAACAGCACCTGGATTAGCTGGTTTCGAATTTATACCGTTCGGCCGGGATGGGCACGCATCGACTGCCGCATTATTAATTTAATGGATCCGCGCTATCCCTGGCGATTTCCAGATAATGGCCACAATCCGCCTAAGCCGCAGTCGGATGATAACCGCTTGAAAACCGATTTCAAATACAATTCGGTAAACAACATGAAACCTGAGCGTGGCTATTATCATTTTTCAAATTATGAATATACAAGATACCCGTATGCTATTTCTACACGCATTGGCGAGGTAGTTGACTTTTCGGTTGCTGAAATTGAGCTAATCAAGGCCGAAGCCAATGCCCGTTTAGGAAACTTATCCGAAGCCATTAACAT
The DNA here is from genome assembly GCA_003650425.1 of Bacteroidota bacterium. Lineage (GTDB taxonomy): Bacteria > Bacteroidota > Bacteroidia > Bacteroidales > F082 > B16-G9. The sequence goes on from QMPP01000035.1 coordinate 8,032, forward strand.
TGTAAACGATGGAAGCAGAACACAACGCGGGCAGTTATCCCCGTTGAGCTCTAACACCAATATAAACAACTTGTTAAAAGCTATTTTTTACGAACGTGACATTGAGCTTATTCAAACCGGTTTTGGTATCGCCTTTTTCGATATGCGCCGCCGCGACATGTTACAGCCCGGCACGTTGTTGCATTTTCCAATTCCTGCCAAGGAGCTGATGGTAATGAACATGCCCTTATATACCTTTGGCGGTGTTGATAATGCCGACGGAATTAACACCTCGAATGGAGGATGGTTTCCAAACAAAAGCAAATAAAATACATTGATTAAACATTAAATAAACCAATGAAAAAAATAATAGTATTTATCATTTCGTCGTTTTTCATTATTTCAAGCACTTATGCCTGTACTACCGCGGTTGTTTCGGGAAAATACACAAAAGACGGTCGTCCTATGCTGTGGAAACACCGCGACACCTGGGCGGTAAATAACAAGCTGATGGTTTTCCACGATGGTAAATACGTTTACACAGGATTGGTAAACTCGAAAGATAAAACCGGAAAAAGCGTTTGGATTGGGTATAACAGCACCGGCTTTGCCATTATGAATTCGGCCAGTTATAATTTGAATAACGACACCATCAGGCAATCAGGCCTTGAAGGAAGGGTGATGAAACAAGCCCTTCAAACCTGCGCCACGATTGATGATTTTGAAAAATTACTCAACGACATGCCCAAGCCGACCCGTTTGGAGGCCAATTTTGGTGTTATCGACGGAAAAGGAGGTGCTGCCTATTTTGAGTTAAGTAACTTTAAAGTGGTAAAGTTTGATGCCAACGACGCATCAACAGCGCCCATGGGATACATTGTCCGCTCAAACTATTCCTTTAGCGGCACGCCAAAAAATGGAGCTGGTTACATTCGTTATGTCACAGCCAACAAGGTATTGGATGAAGCGGTAAAAAGTGGCGGTATCGTGTCTGAGGATATCCTTCAGGGTCTGTCGCGAAATCTTACCAATTCTCTGACTAATGAAAACCTTTGGCAATACGATAATCTCCCGGCAGGAACCAAAAAGTTTGTCTGGTTCGAAGATTTTATCCCGCGTAGCGGAAGCGCCTCTTCCTGTGTGGTAGAAGGAATTAAGCCCGGTGAAGATGCCCGACTAACCACCATGTGGTCGATTGTTGGCTGGCCGCTGGCATCAGTTGCCATCCCTGTCTGGATAACAAAACACGACGACCTGCCCGTTGTTGTATCTTATAACGATTCGGTTAAAGATTCGCCATTATGCCACTACGCTTTGGAACTAAAGAAAAAAGCCTATTGCTACGACTGGGGTAAAAGTGCCAAACATTATCTGAATGTTAATGCCTTGCTTAATGCGGAAGATACCGGTATCATGCAAAAGTTAAAACCCGTTGATGATCAGTTGATAAAACAAGGGCACAAGCTGCTTGATGCCATGCGTCGCAACGGGTATGATGCAAAAAAAATAAAAGCGTTTTACAACAGCGTTGATAAAACCGTTGTTACCAGCTACAATCAATTGTTCGGATTGTAAACAAAAGATATTTTAACGATTTTCAACATTGGTAAATGACATCAATCAGTATCTTTGTCCGGAATAAATCAGGTAAAATAATGATCCTCATGAAAGCAAAATATTTTATTTCAGCCCTGTTAATCGTTTTGATGACGACAACAGCCTTTGGGCAACGTCGTTCAGGAAAAAAAATTCAGGTTGGTGTTTTTGATGGCAACGGGGCAAGTCCGGTTTGTGTGATAGAAACCATGGAAGCTTTAAAAATTGACAAAGGAATCTATCCTCATAAAATTTCAGCCGTTGATATTATGAACGGGGCACTCGATAAACTGGATGTTTTGGTTTTTCCGGGCGGCAGCGCAAGTAAAGAGTACAATAACCTGGGCTTGGAAGGCGCTGAAAAAGTTAAAGCTTTTGCCTCGAAAAAACACAAAGGACTGGTGGGTATTTGTGCCGGAGGATACCTGTTTTCAACCACACCCGGATACCCGAGTCTGGAATTGTTTCCCGCACCCGATATTCGCGATCATTACGACAAAGGTCGTGCCCTCATAGGCTTTTCCATTAACAAAGCCGGAAAAAAGATTTTTCCTGAATTGGCAAAAACGGATACTGCTTTTTATCAATATTACGATGGTCCGATATATGATATTCCTGAAGGCTCTCCCATAAAAGTACTAGCAACCCTTACCAGTGACATTTCTCATAAAAAAGGATACCCTAAAAATATTACTCCGGGAAAACCGGCTTTTTTTACGGCTGATTACGGCGATGGAAAAATTATTGCCTCGGTGGGACATCCCGAAGCTACTCCGGGTATGCGTTGGATAGTGCCTCGAATGGCTCGTTATGTAGCTGGTAAAAGGCTGACAGGCTACAAGAGTAACGTTGTCAGACCACAGATTTATACCAAAGAAAAGTTTTACACCCCGGACGTAATTGCTTTTGAGAAAGAAAACTTTTGGAAACTGTTTTCTGAAAATGATGATGAAATTATTAACGCTATCGATAATTTGCACACCATTTATTCTCGTCCATCCATTCGTTGGTCTATCGGGCTGCTTCGCCACACCTCACCCGCAGTACGTCAAAAAGCTGCCGAGTATCTTGGCGAAACCGAGTACACTGCTGCCATTCCTGACATAAGAACCGCCTATATGATAGAAAAAGATGAGGCTGTTAAGACTGTGTTGAAAAAGGTACTCGACGGATTAAACGCGCTTTCTCAGTAGTTAAAAGTAGTCCGGGTTATTGGCATGTAGTTCCCTGACAAACCGAAGCGCTTTGCCCATGTGGTTTTCGATGGTTTTAATCGAGAGACCTAAAGTTGAAGCAATTTCCTTGTAGCTCAACCCATCCATTTTATGCATCCTGAAAACCAATCCGGCCTGGTGGGGCATTGACTTGATCATGATACCTACCGCCTTGTTCAAATCCTTTCTTATTAAAAGTGATTCGGGTGTGATTTCGTGCTTTGATATATTTTCAAGGCTGGAAAGCTCATCCATATCCGGTCTGTTTTTACGAAGATGCGAGATAACAGCATTTTTTACACTACGGTATAAATAAGCCTTTACATAAGTAATTTTCGTGTGTTGATTGCGGTTTTCCCACACCCTGATAAAAACATCAGATACAAGTTCTTCAGTTTGTCCGGAATTTTTAAGAAACAAAAAAGCAAAATTACAAAGAGGTTCATAATAACGCTCAAATAGTATTTCCAGTGCATGAACGTTCCCTTTTTGAATTTGTTCTATCAACCGGAAGTCGCTAATATGTTCTTTTTCTGCCAAAAAAGCTGCTTTTTCTGAATAATAGCAAAAGTACATTATTTACCACAAAAATGGAACAAGTTATTTTTTAGGTGATTTTTTAAATGAAGTTGTTTAAAGTTAACCCGACAAAAAACTATGAAACACTTTGAAAAACGAAATATTTATTGAACTGAAATCAATCTCCTTTTTGAAAATAGCTTTTTCGTGATGAGATCAGATGAATTGCTATCGTAGTGTCGGTGGTTATTGTGAACATGATTTTATCAAAGCCCGGAGGGCCAAAGGTGCCTTTTTTATTATTTGAAAAGCCAAAAGGCTCCGTAGGAATTTTCATGCTGCCTCTCGTGTCGAGGCTGTTATTTTTATTAATGTCCTGAAACAGGGCTATAGCGTAATTAGTGTTGGCCGGCAACCTGAATGTTGTTGTAACCTTGCTGCCGGTTACTTTGGCTTTTTTTGATTGAAAGGCTTTGGAACTTTTGTACCCTTCCTCGTTATTATACACGGCAACAAGAATATTTCCTTTTAAGGTTTGAATACTGTCGGTTACCACCTTTAGGGTAACTGTTTGTTGCGCCGCCAACGCTTGCACGAGCAGTAACAGAAAAAATGAAAGTGCGCTTTTTATTTTGCTCATTGTTGGTAAAGTAAAGTTGTCTTGCAGGGCTCAAAGATAAAAATAATGAATTAATTACGGAACTGACTTCTGACAGTTTACAAACTGTCGTTGATGGAAGCTGCTCACGGTTTCAAACCGTGAGATAAACCCGTAAAACCTCGTTTGCAACGAGGATGATTGTTTCAGTAAATTTACTCATCCTCATCAAAGATGAGGACGAGACAAGTATTAGCACGGCTCCCTTTAACAAGCCAAGGTCATACCGAATGATTTATCGCAGCGATATCGGAAGTAAATTGTATCAAGATATGGTGGGTGGGGTTAGTTATGAGTGAATTTACCCGCTTCCCACCTCAAGCAATTCACGAATCATCATGGCGGTGGCTCCCCAAAGAATTTCGCCACCCACCATGTAACAAGGAACATCCAACGCGGTAACATAGCGTGTAGTAACTTGCCGTATCTGTTTGGCATTTGGTTTTAGTAGTTCCGAAACAGCTACTGTCAACACTTTCTCAACCTCTTCATTGGGATTAAACATAGGTGTTGTGTCCAAATAGCCTACCACCGGAACAACATTAAAATTAGAAGGCGAAATATAAACCGGCGTCAGCATTCCTAAAACATGCACTAAACTACGCTCTATTCCCAGCTCTTCATTGGTTTCGCGCAATGCCGTAGCAATGGCATCTTTGTCAAACGATTCGGCCTGACCTCCGGGAAATGAAAGCTGACCACTATGTACCGAATCATCGGTAGCACGTTTCATCACTACCAACATGGCTTCATCCCCTTCAGGGTATAACAGGGCTAATACTGCGCTTTGTCGCGGGGGAGTATCATTATTGTTGTAAACCAATTGTTCCATTTTGGTTACCGGTGCCATTTGGTACTGAACTTCAAGGCCGGGTAAGGGTTTGTCAAGATTTACCCTGAGCCTGTTAATAAAATTGGAAAATGAAATGTCCATCTAATCGTGTGTAGGAATAAAATTGTTTTCAAAAGTAAGCATATTACCGAAAAGAAATGTAACTTTGGAATCGTTTTTAAAATCAATTAATTGTGGCAGTACAAGAAAAAAAGCATCCTTACATCAAAGATATTGCACAAGATGAAGATGTTAAAAAATTAATTTTATGGAACGATGATGTAAACTCGTTCGATTTTGTGATTGAAAGCCTTGTTGAAGTGTGCAGTCATGATTACATGCAGGCCGAAACCTGTGCTTTAATCGCACACTTTAAAGGAAAGTGTCCGGTTAAGAGTGGCTCGTTTGATGATTTAAAACCGCTCTATACCGAAATGACCAATCGTAAATTAACCGTGGAAATTAGCTGATATGATGTGGCTTGTAATTGTACTCATTGTTGTTGGAATTCTACTGCTACTGCTTGAAGTATTGGTGATTCCGGGCACAGGCTTCGCGGGAATAGCCGGCTTTGTCTCTATAATTGCCGGTGTTTGGATAGCCTATGCTTATCTGGGTTCATCAACAGGAAATATTGTGCTGTTTGTCACCCTCGCCGTTAACGTGATAGCCATTTGGATTGGTGTTCGCTCAAAAACATGGAAAAAGGCTGCCCTTGTTTCTACCATCGACGGCAAAGTAAATACTATAAATGATATTAACTTAAAAGTTGGTGATGTAGGCAAAACCATTTCGCGATGTGTACCCATGGGAAAAGCAGACTTTAACGGTAACTTCGTGGAGGTAGATGCCCGTGTTGACTTTATCGACCCAAATACCGAAATAAAAATCATAAAAATTGACAACAACAAAATTTATATAAAACCACTTAACAAATAAATTATGGACACAAATGTATATTTAATAATAGCCATCGGGGTAGGAGCTCTTTTTCTGATATGGGTACTTTTCTACTTTATTCCTGTCGGACTTTGGTTTAACGCGTTGGTAAACGATGTTAAAATTTCGCTGGTACAGTTAATCATCATGCGGTGGCGTAAAGTTCCACCGGGTCTTATTGTCAACAGTATGATTACAGCATCTAAAGCAGGTATTGACCTTGACAGAGGAAACCTGGAAGCACACTACCTCGCGGGAGGACATGTTCAGCAGGTGGTTAACGCCCTTATATCGGCCGACAAAGCCAATATGAACCTTGACTTTAAAACTGCTACTGCCATCGACCTCGCTGGTCGTGATGTGCTTGAAGCGGTTCAGATGTCGGTAAACCCCAAGGTAATTGATACCAAAAAGGTGGCTGCTGTTGCTAAAGATGGCATTCAGCTTATTTCCATGGCCAGGGTTACGGTACGAGCCAATATCAAGCAGTTGGTGGGTGGCGCCGGTGAAGAAACTGTGTTGGCACGTGTTGGCGAGGGTATTGTATCTTCCATTGGATCGGCAACATCGCACAAAGCGGTACTCGAAAACCCTGACAGCATCTCAAAAGTCGTACTCGAAAAAGGACTCGATTCGGGTACAGCTTTTGAAATTCTATCCATCGATATTGCCGACATTGATATCGGTAAAAATATTGGCGCTGTGTTGCAGATGGATCAGGCCAATGCCGATAAAAATATTGCTCAGGCTAAAGCCGAAGAGCGCCGAGCCATGGCTGTTGCTCACGAGCAGGAGATGAAAGCCAAAGCGCAGGAAGCCCGGGCTAATGTTATTCAGGCAGAGGCTCAAATTCCCATGGCTATCGCCGAAGCTTTCAAAAACGGAAACCTCGGTATTATGGATTATCAGAAATACAGAAATATACAGGCTGATACACGCATGCGCGATTCCATAGCCAAAGATCCTAATATTGAAGGAACCAGAGAAAGCAAATAAACAACTTAATAGATTAAAAGTATAAAAAGCAGTGCTCCCGGATATGAAGCGCTGCTTTTTTACGTTAGCCAAAGGATAAAAAGATTTTTTGGTAAAGTAGCAAAAAATCACTATTTTTAAAAACCGATTTTATAAGAGGAGATGAAAAAGCCGGATAAGCTATACTTACAATCGCTGAACAAGTTGTTGCAAAACGAGATCAAACCCTTTAATGATCATGAAAAACAGCTCATTTCAAAAGCCTTTAATCGAGTTTGGGAGTACAGTCAACTTAACCCTTCTTACGAAAAGTTTAACCATTACCTCGAAATTGCGCACATCGTAGTTAAAGAAATTGGCTTGGGAGTTAACTCGGCAATATCAGCACTATTACATGGTATATCATCAGATGAGTATTCATACGATAAAATCGAAAAAACGTTTGGCCACGATGTACGCACCATTGTTGAAGGATTTAACAAGATATCCGATTTACAAACGCAGCGGGTCTCCTTTCAGTCGGAAACCTTCCGAACCATGTTTCTTTCCATTGTTGACGATATCCGGGTTATACTGGTAAAAATGGCTCATCGTCTGTACGACCTACGTCACCCCGCCGAATCAACACCCGAAAGATACAAAAAAGTAATCAACGAGGTAAAACACATCTATATCCCTATTGCTCACCGGTTAGGACTTTATAACATTAAAACTGAAATGGAAGAGTACTTAATGCTCTATGAAAGTCCGGATATCTACAACGATATCAAAAATAAACTAAAGGAAACCAAAACCAAAAGGGAAGTTTATATACAGGATTTTTTAAAACCTGTTGAACGGGAATTAATTAAAGCCGGTATCAATTATCAATTAAAGTATCGAACCAAATCAATCCCCTCTATATGGGCAAAAATTAATCGTCAGAATGTTGATTTAGAAGAGGTTTTCGACCTGTTTGCCATCCGCATCATAGTGGAAACAAAACCTAAAAAGGAGCAGGAGGTTTGCTGGCGAACTTATTCCATTGTTACCGATATTTACCCACCAAACCCCAAACGGCTTCGCGATTGGATATCACAGCCCAAGACGAGTGGCTACGAATCGCTGCACACAACGGTTAAAGGGCACAATGATAGATGGGTGGAGGTTCAAATCAGAACCAGACGAATGGATGATGAAGCCGAGCGAGGACGGGCAGCACATTGGATTTACAAAGAAAATCATCAGGCAAAAGATGCCGATAACTGGTTAACCCAGCTTCGGGGTGCTTTGGAAAAAAGCAAAACCTCCGATAGAACAGTATATAAAGTCGATGCCTCCAAAGCTTCCAAAGTGTTTGTTTTTACACCCAAGGGCGACCTCAAACAGTTTCCCGCAGGTGCTACCGTATTAGACTTTGCTTACGACATTCATTCCGACGTGGGTGCCCACTGTAAAGGAGCACAGGTAAACAATATTGCCGTGCCCATTCGTTACGTGCTACAAAATGGCGACCGAATCAGCATCATGACCTCCAACAGGCAAAAACCTAAAATCGACTGGCTGGCTTACGTGGTAACCGATCGAGCACGAAACCGTATTAAACGACAGCTGAAAGAGGAAAAGTATCAGGAAGCAGAAGCTGGAAAAGCGTTGTTGTTGCGAAAATTTAAAAATTGGAAAATCAAAAGCTCCGATGACCTGATTAACTTTTTAGTAAAACACTTTAAAATTGATACTGCCGTTGACCTCTACTACCTGGTGGCAACCGAAAAACTGGATATCGCCTTTATTAAAAAGGTAATTTTTGAAAAATTAAACGAAGAGAGTAAAAAAATATCTGACAAAAATGACAGAGAACCATCCATCCAACCCGAAAATGTTGCAAAAAAAGATAGGGAAGATGAAAAAGAAATTTTGTGGATTGGCGAGAACCTTAAAAATATAAACTATTATTTTGCCAAATGTTGTAATCCCATTTTGGGAGATCGTGTTTTTGGATTTGTAACAACTCAGGGGAAAATATCCATCCATCGATACGATTGCCCTAATGCCAAGAGACTGCTGGAGAGATATCCATACAGGGTGTTACCCATCAAGTGGCTCGACACCAACGAAGAAATTTATAAAAATGCTGTTATCCGTATTCAGGGAAAAGATGAATTGGGTTTGGTGGGTGAAATCACCTCTCTTATCTCTAAGGATTTGAATACTAACATGCGATCTATTAATTTCGAATCGAAAGGAAAACTTTTTGATGGACGTGTTACCGTTATGATTAAATCGGTTGACCACCTGAATGCACTTATCTACCGTTTGGGTAATATAAAAGGGGTGGAAAAGGTAACAAGGGTAAAATAAAAATACTATCAAGCACAATCAAACTCTTTTTGTTGTGTCATTATATAGAAAGTATTTAAAGCTGATCACTTAAATAACTATGTAATATATTGTAAATCAGAAAATAAATTCCATTATTTTCCTCTTTGGAGGGAAAACAAAGGAGGAATTGTAAAAAAGATATTTGTTTTCTGATTTACACGGCGTTATTGTTAAAAAAGTATTTCAACTTTAAGCAACTTCATAAAAAACAACGCATTTATTCCACTAAATCTCATTTATGAAAAAAATCATTTTGCTTGGAGTAATAATAACTACCATTTTACTTGCAGGCTGCGTAAAAATCCTTAACGATGAACTAAAATCCAAGGAAACAAAATTGGTGTTAAATGCGGCTATTTCGCCCGATAGCATGTACACCGTTAATGTTAGCCATACCTTTAACATTTTTGAAGATGAGTCGGAAAATAACCTGCCATTTATCGATAGTGCTGCCGTGCAACTTTTTGAAGATGGAAGCTTTGTATCCAACCTTCAAAATACAGGTGCCGGCTACTATATCAACCCCAGTTTTTTTCCGCAAACCGGAAAGGAATATAAGGTTGAAGTTTCTTACGGCTCGTATCCATCTATCGAAAGTACGGCTTCTATTCCCAAGGTTGTTCCCATCAAAAACTTTGACACGTTAACCATACAAACTACTGATGAGTATGAAGGTAACCATTTGCAGTTTGTTGGGAACCTTACCTACGATGATCCTCCCGGAGAGGCAAACTTTTATCAGCTTAGCTGTAGGATTATTTATGTTGATTTTAACGGCGAAACCCATGAGTACGAACAGTACATCAGGCCTACTGAAAAAAATCAGCGATTCTTTGATGGCTATAGTATTGACGGCCTTTTGTGGAGCGATAAGCTAACCGACGGGAAAGAGGTTTCATTTGAATTTATTTATTTTGATTCGTACGAATATGGTAAAAAAGCAATCCTCTATCAGGAGCAAGGTCAATTCATTTTTTATTTTAAGTCGATAAGCAAGGCGTATTATACCTATCTGAAATCAATGCATGTTTATTCGGAATCCGGTGGCAGCGACAATCCTTTTTCGGAGCCGGTTGTTATTTATTCAAATGTTAAAAATGGCTACGGTATCATGGGAGGATACAATCAGGATACAACCTCTATTAAACTGATTTTATTTTCTGACGGAGAAGGAGGTGTCCAATGAAAAAGGTATTATTAGCGGTTTTAGCCTCCCTGCTTTTTATGGTGGGTGTTCAAGCTCAGAAACACACCATCACGGGCTTTGTGAGTGATGTTTCCAACGGCGAAAAGTTGTTGAGTGCCAACGTATATAATAGCAAAACCTATAAAGGATGCGTTACCAATAACTATGGGTTTTACAGTCTTACCCAGCCCGAAGGAAAAATTTCTATCAAGTACTCTTTTGTAGGTTATCAGCCGGTAACCCTTACGTTAAACTTGCTATCTGACACCACCATTAACATTGAGCTAACCCCTACCATCGAACTGGAAGAGATTGAAGTAAAGGCGTCGGGTATTCAGCAACAACTCGAGAGCTCGCAAATGAGTGTTACCGAGCTGCCTATCCAAACCATCAAAAAACTTCCTGTATTTTTTGGCGAAGTCGATATTATGAAAACCATTCAACTGTTGCCCGGCGTGCAATCGGGTAACGAAGGAACCAGCGGGATTTATGTAAGGGGTGGAGGCTCCGATGAAAACCTAATTTTGTTGGATGGCGTGCCGGTGTATAACGCCAACCACCTCTTTGGTTTCTTCTCGGTTTTTAATGCCGATGCGCTTAACAGCGTTACACTCGTTAAAGGGGGCTTTCCGGCTCGCTATGGCGGCAGGCTCTCCTCCGTGCTTGACATAAGGATGAAAGAAGGAAATACGAAAAAATTTCAGGTTCAGGGAACTATTGGCCTGATAGCATCGAAATTAACACTCGAAGGACCTGTTGTTAAAGATAAATCGTCGTTTATTATTTCAGCCCGAAGAACCTATATCGATGTGCTCTCGTACCCCATACAGCTGATGGCAAACAAAATGCAAGGCAACAGCGGCCGCTTTTACGGAGGCTACTACTTTTACGATTTGAATGGAAAAATTAACTGGAAATTTTCGGACAAAAGCAGACTGTACCTCAGCGCCTATATGGGTAACGACAAAGCTTACGCCAACAATAAATACGAATCGACGGATTACAAAAACAGCAGTAAATTTAAGCTTCGTTGGGGTAATATTACTACCGCTTTAAGATGGAATTACATTTTTAATAAAAAATTATTTGTCAACTTTAGGACATCATACAGCAGGTATAATTTTTTGGTGGGAGAAAAGGATGATAACAGCACTCCCGACTTACATGAAAAGTTGGAATTTGAATATTTTTCCGGAATTGATGACCTGGCAGCCTCTGCAGATTTTGATTTTATTCCGGCCACCAATCATTATATTCGATTTGGTGTCAGCAATATTTATCACACGTTTAACCCCGGTGTTAACGCTTTTTCATACAATAACCAAGAAGGTGGCGACAATACGCTGGTTGATACAACTTTTGGAAACAATAAAATTAATGCCAACGAAATTGATGCTTACGTTGAAGATGATTTTTCAATTGGCAACTATATTAAGTTTAATCTGGGAATACATGCCTCGGGCTTTTATGTAAAAAATACTTTTTATAAGTCGTTTCAGCCCAGAGCGGCGTTACGGGTTATCGCTTCCGAAAAGTTATCACTTAAGGCTTCGTATGCTACCATGGCGCAGTATGTTCACCTGCTCACCAATACATCCATTGGTTTACCAACCGATTTGTGGGTTCCGGTTACCGACACCATCAAGCCCATGCGGTCGCAACAGGTGGCGATTGGCAGCGTTTACAATCTGAACGATATGTTTGAAATAAGCCTCGAAGGGTATTACAAATGGCTCTACGATGTAATTTCCTATAAACCGGGATCCTCTTATCTTACTGCCAACAACGACTGGCAGGAGATGATTACCGTGGGAAACGGATGGAGCTATGGAGTAGAGCTATTAATCCGAAAAGATTTGGGAAAGCTAACAGGATGGATTGGCTATACTTTGTCGTGGTCGTGGCGGAAGTTTGAAGAGGTAAGCCCCGATAAGTTTCCCTACCATTACGATCGCCGCCACGATATTTCTATTGTAGCTACTTATAAGCTCAGTGACAAAGTTGATTTTGGAGCCACCTGGGTATTTGGTACCGGTGCAGCCATTACCCTGCCATACGATAAATATATTGCACTGGGCGACTATACCGGATTTATTGGAAGCGGGGGTTCTCATGGTATGGATCCTTACATTAATTACGTTGATAACGTGCAGGAGCGAAATAATTACCGCACGCCAAACTATCACCGGCTGGATTTGGGTGTAAACTTTCATAAAAAGAAAAAGTGGGGTGAGCGTACCTGGAGTGTGGGACTTTACAATGCCTATTTCCGACAAAACTACTTTTTTATTTTTGTCGATTACGATTACGACCACTACAACGGAACCGGACAACCCGAAAAAGTGTTGAAACAGGTGAGCCTTTTCCCCGGCATGCCTTATATTTCGTATAGTTTTAAGTTTTAGAGGATATAATAATGGTATAATGGTACAATGAAGAAATGATACAATGAAGTTGTGTACAAGCTGAGAAAATTATCGTAATGACTTTTAGTTATAACTATTGGTCATTACGGTAATTGTTTTTATCTTTAGAGAAAAAAGAAGGTTTTGTAAAATCCGAACAGCAAATAGAAAATAGATTGTTATTTGGTTTCTATCCCGAAGTTTTAAATAATAAAGGCAAAGAGAGAAAAACATTAAAAAATCTTGTTAGTAGCTATTTATATCGTGATATTTTATCTTTTTCTGAAATTAGGAAACCTGAGATTTTAGACAATTTATTATTGGCTCTTGCTTTGCAAGTAGGCAGTGAAGTTAATTATAATGAACTTGCCCAAACAATAGGTGTAAATAAAATTACAATCCAAAAATACATTGACATTCTTGAAAAAGGATATATTATTTTCCGACTGAATAGTTTTAGCAGAAATTTAAGAAATGAGATA
>QMPP01000036.1 GCA_003650425.1 Bacteroidota bacterium
ATCCGAAACAATGATGGCAGGGTTACGATACTTAAACGCCAGTTCAAAAGCCAACGGTACAAAGTCCGACATCTCCTGAACCGAGGAAGGTGCTAACGCAATAAGCCTGTAGTCGCCATGGCCACCACCTTTGGTCGTTTGAAAATAGTCAGACTGCGCAGGTTGGATATCACCCAGTCCCGGGCCTCCTCTGACAACATTAACAATTACAACGGGAATTTCGGCTCCCGCTATGTAGGAAATACCTTCCTGCATCAAACTAATTCCCGGACTTGACGAAGACGTCATCGCTTTTTTACCGGTAGCTCCCGCGCCATACAACATGTTAATGGAAGCAACTTCACTTTCCGCCTGTAGAACAACCATGCCGGTTCTTTCGTGCGGTTTTTCAGCCGTGAGGTACTCAATCACTTCCGACTGAGGTGTTATGGGGTAGCCAAAGTAACCGTCAACGCCTGCCCTGATAGCAGCCTCGGCCAACGCTTCGTTACCCTTCATTAATCTTAATTCACCCATTTTATTATTATTTTTGTTCGTTAATTTTTACCCTGTAAACAGTTATTACACCATCAGGGCAAACAATGGAACAGTTGGTACACCCCGTGCAAGCTTCCGGGTTTGCCATAAAAGCATAGTGATACCCTTTTCCATTTACTTCTTTAGCCAGAGCGATAACATCGGTAGGACAGGCCGGAACGCAAACTCCGCATCCCTTGCATGCTTCAATGTCAACCACGATGGCTCCTCTTACTTTTGCCATAAGTTTAATCTTTAAAATTAAAGTGCACGAAGGTACAAATTTCACTTCATTTGTAGGCTACGCAATTTACTTATTTCTATTCCGGATTAATAATTTATAAAGATTTTAAATATTGAGATAACCGTAACAATGTGGTAACCATTCGATTGGTATGTGATTATTATTGTTGTCAATATAACTAAGGTGACTCGTAAAAGTTGTTAATGAAGTTGTTTAAAGTTAGATATACAAAAGTAAATATATTACACTGTAAATCAGAAAACAAATTCCATTATTTCCCTCTTTGGAGGGAAAACAAAGGAGGATTAATTAACAAGATATTTGTTTTCTGATTTTAAACGTTTTACCTTTGTAATCATCAAGTTAACTTTAAACAACTTCAATAAAAAGTATTTCAACTTTAAACGACTTTAATAAATTATCTCGCCAAATCAAAAAAAATTAATATTTATAAGTATTCTAAATAGGAAAGGAAAAATCTTATATCTATTTTATTTACATTTATTTATTGATTGGTTATAGGGCATTGTCTGAAAATATTTTGAATTGTTTTTAAATTTTTTTAACAATACCAGATCTTGAATAATATTTAATCTATCTTTGTAACAATCATTAATTTTATTTTTTTTAAATGAAAATTAATGGTTATGTTTTTAAAAAATAGGTAATTAAATACTTAATTAAAGTATGTTTTTTTATTCATTTGACCCTATAAAATTATACCGAACCAATTATAACCTTTTTATAAACCTAAATTAAATATTATGATGTTATTTACAAGACGTTTTTTCGTGTTGAGCATCGCGCTTCTGTTAGCTATAACGGCTAGTGTGCCTGTTAATGCACAGCAGACGCTCAATGATGTGAAAAAAGATCGGGGCCTTACCGACAATGATGTTTTAGCTGCTGCTAAAACATTTATGCCGCGTGGAGGCCGTGATGAGTATTTTGGATTTGTCGGTACCGGCAACTCCGGTACGATGATCGTTTATGGCTTGCCTTCCATGCGTATTTACAAGTACGTGGGGGTTTTTTCACCTGAGCCATGGCAAGGTTACGGCTATGACGACGAGAGTTCGTTGTTGCTTAAAAAAGCTTCGCTTGACGACAAAATTAGTTGGTATGGCGATATGCGCTATCCAGGATTGTCTGAAACCAACGGAAATTACGATGGCAAGCACCTCTTTTATTCAGATGGTGCCAATTCGCGAATTGCCATGATCGACCTCGAAGACTTTGAAACCAAACAGGTGTTAAGTCATCCCCTGTTTTTATCTGCCTTTCCGGGTGTAGCTGTTACACCTAACACCGACTGGGTTATTCAAACCAGCCAGTTCCCGGCTACCTGGAATGCTCAAAGCGATGAGCTTAAATCAGGTATTACCTTTTGGAACTTCCACAAAGTGGAAGCTACCAGCAAAACCGGCCACATGGGTCGTATATTGAAAGAAAAATCGATCACGTTAGAATTACCATCATTTACCATGGGATATTCCGATGCCGGCAAATTTATTAGTGATGGTTACATGACGGGCTTAGCATCGAAAGATGGTAAAAGCTATGTTTATCTTGTTAATTATAATAAGGTGGTTGGCATGAAAACAAAAACGGTCAATAACTTTCAAGTAGTTCCTTTTGAGGATGCCATCAAAGGCAATGCCGTGGCTATGATTGAACTTCCCGCCAAAGCAACCTATGTTAAGATTACGCCTAAAGGAAAATATTTTATTACCGTAAGCGACGAAACTACCGTTTTCGATTTTGCCAAAGCCATTAAAGCTTTAACTGACAAAACATTTAGCGGTAAAGTGGATGGCGTGCCTACCATTGATGCTGCTACGGTTAAACATGGAAGTATTAAATTAGGTAATGGCGTTATGGACATTGCTTTTGAGTATCGTCCTAATATTGCTTATGCGTCAGCCTTTAACGACAAAAAGATTGTTCGTTTTAATTACGAAACCCTGAAAAAAGAGGGCGACATATCACTCACCTTTAAACCTAGTCAGTTGATGGTTCCTCAGAGTATGTCGGCTACCCCCCATTCAAACTACCTAACAGCTGTTGACAAAGAAGGTTTATATGATAATCTTATAACCGTTGGGCCTATTCGTCCAAGTTTCCAGCATTTGATTGATATTTCTGGTGATAAAATGACGGATCTTTACACCATGAGTTTGCCACAAGCAAATATGTACGGATCGGTTGCTGTATTGCGTACAACCATCAAACCGATTATTCGTTATCCCACCGGTACCAACTCCAGAACAGGTGAAATTTCACCATATAAAACCGTTGCTGGTAAAGAAAAGATTGAACGTGAAGGAAATCGTGTTCACGTTTTTGGAACGCTTATTCGTTCGCACATCACGCCTGAAATTGTAGAAGTAAACCAGGGTGATATTGTTACATTCCACCTTACTAACCTCGAGTTGGCTGAAGATGAAACCCACGGGTTTACCATTGATACTTACGGTAAACATGGTAGTTTTGAGCCTGGTAAAACAGCTTCATTAACCTTTACAGCCAATAGAGAAGGTGCTTTCCCTTATTACTGTACCGAGTTTTGTTCGGCACTACACCTTGAAATGGAGGGTATCCTGTTAGTTAAACCTAAAAACTTTAAAGGAGAAAAAGGTGGCGAAATAACTTTAACCAAAGAGCAGTTGAATGAATACAAGAAAAATTATGAGGACAAACTAAAGGTTATTAGCCAAACGCAAGATGTTATTAACAGTGTTGTTACCTGGTTAAAAGAAAACCATTACGAAAATCATCCTTATGTGAAAGCATTGGTTGAAGATGCTGTTGCACAGTTAAACAAAGCAGCTACCCCAAAAGCAAATTACGAAAAGTTTGCCAAAGAGGGCAAATGGAAAGATGCTTTCTTATGGGCTGAGCAGTACTATCAGTATCAGGTTAAAGCTGCTGATGCAGGCTTGCGTGCTAAAAAGTTGTTAAAAGAAAAACTTTAAAGCACGAAATAATCATGCGGAATTCAAAAAAAATTATAACTATGAGTATTATGAAAAAATTCAAAAAGTATATAAGCCTTGTTTTGGTAGCTGCACTTTTCGGCTTTTATTTAACCCTCTCCAGCTGTGGAGGCGGTGCCGAAAAAGCTAAAAGCGCAGAAATAGGCGTCCCTCGTGGTAACGAAACGTTCCAGGATGTGGCAAAAAGAAGAGGCTTGACCTCAGAAGATGTTTTGGCCGCGGCCAAAACTTATACACCCGACAATCTTAAAGATGAGTACGTGGCTTTAAACTCCGGTGGTCAGGAAGGAAACATGCCTACTTATCTTGTTCCTTCTATGCGATTGGTAAAATATGCTCCAATCAATACTCGTCAGCCTTATGTCGGTTACGGATATTCAGTAGAAACCTATAATTTAATGAAAGATGGTTTTATTGATGGCCAGGAGATTCTTTGGGGTGACACCCACCATCCGGGTTATTCGGAAACTGATGGTGATTATGATGGAAAATGGTTAGTTGTTAATGATAAAGCTAACCCCGGTATCGCTGTTCTGGATTTAAAGGATTTTGCAGTAAAACAACAGGTTAAGAATCCTCTTTTCCGTAGCGACCATGGTGGTGCTTTCTTTACTCCCAATTCAAAGTATATTTTGGAAGCAACACAATATCCGGCTCCTTACGATCACAAATATCATCCGTTGAATGATATTAACTTCCAGAAATACTGGCGGGGTGGTTTAACCTGCTGGGCTTTCGATAATGATAAGGGAAGAATTAGTATGCAAAAGTCTTTTAACTTTGAACTTCCTCCTTATACACAGGATTTATCGGATGCCGGTAAACTGGCAACTTACGGTTGGGGATTTACTAACTCGTTTTGTACCGAGATGTACATTGGTGGCGATATGCAGGGACGTCCTCCTTTCGAGGCAGGTTGCTCTTCGCGTGATGTGGATTACCTCCATGTATATAACTGGAAAAAGGCTGCAGAACTGATTAAAGCCGGTAAGATTAAAACTAAAGTAATCCGCGGGATGCGTAACATTCCAATTAGTGAGTCTATTAAACACCATTTGCTTTATCTGATTCCTGAACCAAAATCTCCTCATGGTGTTGATGTTGACCCAACAGGTGATTACATTGTAGTTGCCGGTAAATTGGACTCGCACGCATGGGTATATTCATGGGCAAAGATTCAAAAAGCCATCAAAGAGAAAAATTTTGAAGGTTACGATACGTATGGTATTCCCATTATTGCGCTTGAAACTGCTTTGCATGGTAGTGTCGAGGTTGGTCTCGGTCCTTTGCATAATCAGTTTGATCCCAAAAAAGGAATTATTTATACTTCGGTTTATGTTGATTCGTGGACAACCAAGTGGGACTATATCAACTTGAAGGTGCTCGACCACATTTCGTCTAACTACAACATTGGTCACCTTGTTTCAACGCATGGTGATACCAGACATCCCCAGGGAAAATATCTTATTGAACTTGATAAGTTATCCATCGACCGTTTCAATCCGGTAGGTCCTTTGCATCCTCAAAATCACCAGTTGATTGATATCTCCGGTGATAAAATGAAGATTATTTACGACATGCCAATTCCAATGGGTGAACCTCACTACACGGTTATGATAAATAATAACCTTTTGGATCCAATTGATGTGTATCCGGTAGGAACTAACATTGTAACGTTGAAAAAAGCATCGTATGCTACCAATGCTGGTGACGAACATGTTAAAACCAAAGGTAATTTAGTAGAAGTGTTTGGAACCATTAACAATGGTAAAGTAACACCTGCTGATTTAACGATTAAGCAAGGTCAAGAGGTACTGATACATCTTACCAACCTGAGTCAGGAAAAAATTGGACATTATGTTTACGAAATCGCTTCCTACGATAAAATGTACCGCTGGCGTCCCGGTGAAACGGCTTCGTTAGAATTTCTGGCCGATAAAGCCGGTAAATTTCCGCTTCTGCTCGATTGTGTTCATTCACCCCAAGGTCGTCAATTGCAGGGATACTTGACAGTTAAATACAATGCTAAAGCTGATAACGACAGAGTAATTGCTTTCTCAAAGAGAATCCAAAAAGATAACGAAATGCAGAAGTTCCAACCTTCAGCTATTGAGTTGAAAAATCTGTTGCCTGGTGAATTGGAATTTTTAAATTACGGTTGTACTGCCTGTCATAAGTTTGGTAAAGACTTTAATGGCCCCGACTTGTTAATGATTGATAAACGTCGTAGCGATGATTGGTTGAAATCCTGGATTACCAATCCAAAGAGTCATTACAAAGAAGCTGATATTGAAGCTATGCGCCAGAAATATAAACTGGCAATGCCTGATCAGAATGTTTCGGATGAGGATGTTGTAAAAATTATTCAATATCTGAAAGCAAAATCGGAAAAAGTAATGAAAGAGCAAATGCAATAGTATTTTAGTTGGAAACTGTAGTATTTGAAAAAAAGTAGAGACGAGTAGAAAAATCGTCTCTACTTTTTTTTAACTTTGTACCCAACATATTAAATTAAATTTATTAAAATGAAAAAAGTATTCTTATTTATCTTTTTACTGGCAGCCGGAAGTTTTATTTTAACCGGATGCGGTGATAGTGGAAACAAAAAAAGCGGTGAAGCAACTACTACTAAAGTAGAGAAAAAAGTAGAGAAAAAAGTAGAGAAGACCTTTGCTGCTAACCTTGAAAATGGTAAAGCTGTTTATGGTAAGGTTTGTATTGCTTGTCACATGACCGGTGTTGCTGGTGCACCAGCTTTAAAAGATAAAACTCGCTGGGAAGAAATTGCCCAAAAAGATATGAAAACCTTACACCACGATGCCATTAAAGGTTTTACCGGAAAACATGGTGTGATGCCGCCAAGAGGTACCTGTACCGATTGTTCCGATCAGGACTTGTACGATGCCGTAGCCTATATGCTGAAAACAGCAGGTGTAACTGCAAAACAGTAGTTGATTTGCAATGCGTGTGTGTTTTTTGATACGTGAATAGAGAGGCTTCTTATAAAAAATATAAATCATGAAAAATAATAAACTCGGTTATCGTTCGCTTGCCGGATTGGCAGGGATTTTAATTATCGTACTTTACTTCTTGCCTGTTTGGTGGGTAGCACTACAGAGTATCCAGTATCCCAAATCGATGTATCCTAATGGAATCCGTATAAACTTTAAATACAATGGAGTTTACAATGGATGTGAAGGGCAAAAAGAGCGTGAAGAACTTTCTGCATCTCAGGAAGGCGCCAACTGTTTGGTTGAAATGAATGCCATCAACCACTTTATTGGTATGTATCATATTGTACAGGGTGTAAATAGCGATGAAACACGAAGATTTCCTATCTATTATGTTTTTAATACAAAACATGATGCGCAAGGGAATGAAATTATAAACCCTGAAACCGGTAAACCCATTGAGGTTAATGTTACCCCCGGAGCATTGATTTTTCTGGATAAGATAATGCACGCTTCACCGTACATATTTGCCGTGTTTGTTTTATTGGTAGTTGGCTTTATGTTTTGCAAGCGAAAGAAGTTGTGGATGGCGATTATTCCGGCCTTGGTGCCTTTTTACTTTCTCGGTGTTTATATTTATTATCTCTATTGGTATGGACACCATCTTTCGATGCATGGTGGAGGAGCGTTTAGAGGTATTAAACCCTTTATGCCTACCGTTTTCGGTGAAGGAAAGGTAGCCCAGTTTACCACTTCTTCCTATCCATATTACGGGTTCTTAGTGGGCTTATTAGTGTTTGTTTTGTTGATAATTGCTGTATTGTTAAAGCAAAAGAGTATTAAAAGCGAAAAGTAAAATAACTTGAAAAAGAGTGAAATAATGAAGCGGATGGTTTTTTCTTCGGCTATGTTTATTGTACGGAGTAAAACTGTCCGTTTTCCTTTATTGTTGGTAATAAGCTTGTTACCTTTCTTGTCAGTTTCTGCCCAACAACAAATTTCTGAATCGGATAGCACTTTTGGTACTTATTACCCGATAATCGAACAGCAGGGTGTGTATGATACGTTAGATTTGCAACCAATGATCGATAATGCTGCCCCTGGTGATACGATACGATTAGAAAAAGCAGTTTATCGTGGTCCTGTTTATATTTCAACCGATGGCTTGGTAATCGACGGGCAGGGAAAAGCAATCATTGATGGACAAAAGAAATTATCAGTAGTTTTTATTAATGCCGATAGTGTACAGATAAAAAACCTTTTGTTAAAAAATTCCGGGGGTTCTTTTGATAAGCTTGATGCCGGGGTTAGATTAAAGGGAAATTATAATGTAGTAGAAAATTGCAGAATTAAAGAGTGTCTGTTTGGAATTGATATTTGGCAGTGTAATTTTAACGAAATAATTCATAATGAGATATCTTCGTTGATGGAACGCAGCACGGCCATCAAGGGTGACGCAATCAGACTATGGTATTCCAAAAGAAACCACATTATCGGCAACTATTGGCATGATGTGCGCGACATGGTGGTTTGGTATTCGCTTGACAATCTTTTTCAAAATAATAAAGGGGAAGGAAACAGGTATGGTATCCACTTTATGTATGCACACAATAACCGAATACAAAATAATTTATTACTCAACAACTCCGTGGGCGTTTTCCTTATGTATAGCGAGCGTACAATTATGACCGGAAACTATATAAAGGGAAATCACATTGGTAGTGGTATGGCCTTGGGGATGAAAGAAACATCGGGTAACCAAATTTTAAATAATAAGTTTATTTATTGTACTGAAGGAATACATATAGATGTCTCTCCTTATGTATTAGAGCAGATTAATACGATCTCGAATAATGAAATTTCGTTTTGTGGCACAGCGATTTATTTCCATAACAATCAGGAAGGAAATTTGTTTAAACGAAATTATTTTCACAACAATTTACTACAGGTGTATTGCGAAGTTACCACCGCCAGGTTTAACAAGTGGGATAACAATTATTGGGATGGTTACCAGGGGTTTGACAGAAATGATGATAACATTGGCGACATACCCTTCAAAATGTATTCCTACACCGAGCATATTTGGGATTTCGACCGAAACGCCAGGTTTTTCTATGGGGCTCCTATTTTAGCAGTGCTCGACTTTTTGGAGCGTTTGGCACCATTCTCCTCGCCCAAATTTATTTTGGAAGACGATAAGCCCATGTATCACTGGGTTGACGATCTAAATACTAAGTGATATTCTCTATTATCTTCAATTTAAAAAAATTAGACAATCAATACCGAACACTTATTTTGGAAGTAATGAAATTACAAATCCCAAGCACCAAATCCCAAACAAATACCAATATCAAAATAAAAATAACCCAAACCCATTGAACGAGGTAGTTTTGGTTTTTTGAAAATTAGTATTTCGATATTATTTGGTTTTTGGTGCTTGTATTTTGGTGCTTACCATTGGAAAGTGCTTCGAAAACCTTCATCATGGTTAGCCAAATCTTTTTTTTGTGACTAATTTAAGTACCGGTTTACCTTATTTTATTGTATATTTGCTTTATGAAAAGAAGGTTACTCATACCCGGTTTTATTTTCATGATTATTGCCATGCTCGTTATGCCCAATTATCCTGCCTTACACTACTATATCGAGATTAATCATGCCACCTTTTTTAATGCTGACCCTGCAGAAGGCACAACAGGTTCTGTTTTTAGTGATTTAAATTATCTAAATGCGCTGGTAAAACGTACCTCTGATATCACTCCCATTAAAGCACCAACACCACCTAAGCCACAAAAAGAGGTAAACAACTTTGTCTATCTTGTTAGCGATATTTCTTTACATCTCGAAATAACCTCCATGCCGTTTTTTTATAAACCCTATTCCACGGTTTGGCATGGTCGTTTTATCCCTCCGGGGATTCCCCCTCCCAAAGCTTAGTTTGTTTTTGTTAACAATCAGTTAGCCTTTTTCTAAGAGGTTTATAATATCAGGTTACAATTGGTTTTGTTAACTTTTGAGGAAGTGCTTTTAAAGTGCTTGCTGAAGGTTGCTGATAGTATATCCGCTATTTAGTGTGGGTTAATTTTCTGAATGGAGCTAATTGATTGTTTGCGGTTTATCCAAATTTCCTTGTCATCTTTTACAACTACAACAGGGTGGCAATTAATAAAACAAACAAAGTTTAAAATAGATGAAAAATAAATTATTAATGCTGTTAATATTGTTGTTTCCTTTTATGGTACAGGCCATTGAGCCCGATACGCTCAATATAGAGGAAATTCTAATTACGGCAAAAAAAGTGAAGAATGGTGTAGAAACTCCCGTTTATGGCGAAACCATTCACCTGTTAAATCCTCACGATGGGGGAGAGATATTCAAGTTTACGCCAGGCTTTAGCGTGGTAAAAAAAGGAAACTACGCTATGGAGCCTGTTTTACGCGGGTATAAATTTGAGCAACTTAACATCCAATTCGATGGGGGAGTTCATAGTACCAATGCTTGCCCCAACAGGATGGATCCTGCTATTTCGCAAATATCAGTCGAAGAGATTGAAAAGATTGAGGTAATAAAAGGACCCTATAGTGTTCGGTTTGGACCCGTATTTGGTGGGGTTGTTAACGTCATCAGTAAACGTCCGGTTAAGAAAAACAACCGGATGGTTTCGGGTTATGCAGAAGGCGGATACCAAAGCAACGGGAGTAATTATTATGCCAACGTGTATGCACAAATTGTAAATAAAAAATGGGACTTTGCACTCAATGCCGGGTATAAAGATTATGGAAATTATAAAAGTGGAAATGGTGACACCATTGCTTCTTCGTTCAGAAGATTTGGTTATACTGCCAAGTTAGGCTATAACATTAATAAAAATCAGCGGGTTCAGCTAAATGTTCGTCAAAGTTTTGCTAAAGATGTTTTGTACCCCGGTTTGCCTATGGATGCCATTAAAGACAACAGCACCATTGCTTCGGCCGATTATGCAGCAAGTAATCTTTCCGAACAGTTTCTGTCGCTTAAAATAAAGGCTTATACCTCATACATAGACCATTTAATGTCGAACGAGTTACGACCCAGTTACGGGGCAACACATGCACTAACTCCGGTAGAAGCAAGAAATTTTGGAGGAAGGGTTGAGGCAGGAATTAAAACAGGAATGAATAGTATTTTGTACACCGGAGTTGACTACCAGTATATTTGGAAAAACGGGGTACGAAATCGCGACGTGTATAAAAACATCTGTGTCAACCCACCGGTTGTTTTCGATCCTCCGAAAAGCTTTGTTGATAAAGTTTGGCAAAATTCAAACAAGCGGGATTTGGGACTATTTGCCGAAAACAAATGGCAGATTTCCGAGAGTTTTACCTGGCAGTTGGGATTGCGGGTTGACTTTGTGTCGTATAATATTAAAGATCCTGAACAAGACTTTAGCGAGTTGTATGGCGGTGATATAAAACCTGACAATAAGTTAAGCCCTGCTATCAATAGCATTTTAACAAAGGACTTGGGCAATGGCCTGCGTTTTCAATGGGCTATTGCCATGGCACAACGTACGCCGGATCTTAGCGAACTATTTATTAATCACCTGTCAGTGGGAATGGATGCCTATGAATATGTTGGTAACCCAAATCTCAAACCTGAATCCAATTATCAAACCGATCTTAAAGTTGAAAAGAGTGGTGAGACTGTAAATTTTTATGTTGATCTGTTTTACTCGCGACTAAAAAATTATATCTCAGCAGTTGTTGACACAACCATACCTCGCAAATTTATGCCGTGTGCTAACCCTAAATTTACCAAAAAGTTTACCAATATCGACGATGCCTATATGACCGGTTTTGAAGCCGGTTTCGGGGTGATGTTTCTAAAACATTTTAATTATAAACTAGGTGTTGCCTATACTTACGGGCAGAACCTCTCGGTGGATGAATCACTCCCCGAGATTCCTCCGTTTACCATTAACACGGCTCTATCGTATTCGGTTGAGCATTTTGAAGCAGTGTTAAATGCACAAATAGCAGCCGGTCAAAACAGGGTTTCCACAAGCTATAACGAGTCAACAACTCCGGGCTATAACGTGTTTAACCTATACCTGAGTTATTCTCCCTGGGAGTTTCTCGATATTACCGGTGCTATTACCAATATGTTTAATGTTAATTACGTGGAGCACCTTAGCCGTCCGTATAAAAATATGGATTACTCCAGTTTGTATTACGAGCCGGGACGAAGTTTCAATTTAGGCATTAGGTTTAAGTTCTAAGTAAATTAAATGTGTTAAATTTGCGCTGAAAACTATTCTTAAATAAGTAATTATGGACAAATCAGATCACGAACTCAACAGGCGACAATTTCTCAAATCGAGTGCTATTGCCGTGGGAGCACTAGCGGCTGTTGGTGCAGGTGTGGGGTACTTGCAAAAGGTAACTGCCGAAAACCGGATTAATCAGAAATTTCTTCGGCCTCCCGGGGCAATTGATGAATCAACTTTTATTTACGGGTGTATCAAATGTGGGCTTTGTGTTCAGATTTGCCCTATTCAAGCCATAAAGCTGGCAGGCATAAAAGATGGTCTTGCTTATGGAACGCCATATATTGATGTGCGTAATCAGGCATGCGATTTTTCTTGCGACTCGATGCAGTGTGTCGAAACTTGTCCTACTGCAGTATTGTATTTTAAACAGTTTAAGAAGGAGGGCGAAAAAGCCATCGAAAAGTATGGTGCAACACATGAGCGAAATGCTGAGTATAACCCTTTTCCCGTACAGATATTGGCCATGAAAAGCATTGTTAAAATGGGTGTGGCTCAAGTTAAGCAAGATAGTTGTCTGGCCTTTCAGGGTAAAGGTTTTAAAGGAACACCACGAGGAAGCGACTTCAAGGGAATCAATCGATCACCCTATACCGGTGACGCCAAAGCTACTCCTGTTAGCGAAAAGGTGTATGATGAAAAGATTTGCAATATCTGTGTGAAAGAGTGTCCTATTGGCGAAACGGCCATCGTGATGGCTGACGAAGGCAATGGTAATCTGGTGCCGGAAGTATTATCGGGATGTACAGGTTGCGGGGTGTGCGTGATGGTGTGCCCGACAGAGGAACCAAGTATTGTTGTTGAACCCATTAAATCGTAAGCCTTATGTTTGGAAAAAATAATAAAACTCCGTTGCCCCCGAAAAAGAAAGAGGATATTCCCTATATCAAGGAGGGTATTAAATTTAAAGATTGGAAAGCTAAAAATGGGAGTGCTCATAAGTGGCGCACCATTCGCTGGTCAGTTTTAATAGGTATTAACCTGCTTTTCGTGCTTTCATTTATGTTCGATCTCTCGCTGCTCGAGGGCTCGTTGAGTGGTTCACGATTGTTTGGTTTTTATCTGATGGATCCCTTTAACTCTCTCCAGATGCTGATAATATCGGCCTATACAGGGCATATTAAATTGTTAACCATGAACTTTATTATTGGTTTTGCCACCATCTTTATCTTTTATTTTTTGATGGGTGGACGTACTTTCTGCTCATGGATTTGTCCGTATCATTTTTTGGCCGAGTGGGGTGAAAAACTGCATAACTACCTTGTGAAAAAGAAAAAAATTAAAGAGCATACTTACAACATCTATTTGCGCTACGTTTTTTGGGCTGGGTTTTTAATACTTGCTTTTGTTACACAACAACTTGTTTTTGAAAACATCAATCCCATCGGAATCCTCTCGCGATCCATGATTTACGGTCCAGGATTGGTATTATTGTGGATATTGGCTCTGATAACATTTGAAATAGTTTACAGTAAGCGGTTTTGGTGTCGTTATGTTTGTCCCGTGGGTGCCACCTATAGCATGGTGGGAAAACTTTCTCCGTTTGGTGTTAAGTTTGAACTGGATAAGTGTGCACATTGTCTCGATTGCCAAAAAGTATGTTTGGTACCGCATGAATTATGGTTTGTTGAAAAAGGAAAAGCAACCAGTAAACGCCATGATGTGGGTTCTGACTGCACACGCTGTGGTTTGTGCATCGATGCATGCCCCGGCAACGCGTTGAGTTATACAGTTAAAGGATTGGATAAAATACTATGATAGAAACAGTGATTAAAAAGCCTGTGATTCGGGCTGAAGGGTTGAGTAAATCGTTTAACAAACAGAAGGTATTAAGAGACCTTTCGGTCGATTTTAACGAGGGTGATCGCATTGCCTTAGTAGGTCAGAACGGTGCTGGAAAAACCACCCTTATTAGGTGTATATTAGGTCAGTACGTTTATGATGGAAAACTAGAGGTGCTTGACAGAAATCCAAGAAAGGAGCGGGTTATCATCTTAAAAGATGTGGGTTTTGTGCCTCAAATTCCACCTCCGTTAAAAATAACGGTTCAGGAGATGCTGGCCTTCTTTTCAAACCTCTGTAATGTTCCTGTCGATGATTTTGTTACCATTGCCGAAAGGCTGGGTTTAAAAGTCAAAGAGAGTTTTTCAAAGCCATTCGTGGCGTTGTCAGGAGGAATGAAACAGAAGTTGTTGGTGTCGTTTGCTCTGGGCAAACAGCCAAAGATTTTACTGATGGATGAACCCTCTGCTAACCTCGATCCTGCTGCTCGCGAGATGTTTTTCAGCTATCTCGCAGAGTACAACAAAGAAGCCTTGTTGGTGTTAAGCAGCCATCGAATGGATGAAATTAAAGGTCTTGTTAACCGGGTTGTGGAGATGGATTTTGGAAATATTATTTTGGATGAAAATATAAAAAGATAAACCAATGAAAAAATTAATGCTTATCGGTATCATGGCAATCACCACCATCATGGTGTCGTGTAACCATGAACCCAACTACGCTCCTCGTACAATAAACTATGAACGCGATATTTGTGCCCAATGCTTGATGGGTATTGCCGACAGCCTCTGGGCCGTTCAAACCATCAACACACAGGAAGATGTGCTCTGGTTTGACGATATTGGCTGCCTGGTTGAGTATATGAAAACACCTAATTGGCAAAAGTATGTTAATAACCAAAAAGTGAAAATTTGGGTAGGGAACACCAAAGATGGTGGATGGATTGATGCGCAAAAGGTCTACTATAATTTTGGGAAACATACCCCTATGGGATATGGCTACAGCGCGGTACCCGAATCCAACGATACCACGTTTTCTTTTAATCAGGTTGTAAAACGTATTGAAGAAGGAAAAACCATGCGTGAAGAGTTTTTGCAAAAACACAAAATGATGGGCAAAGGTAAAATGCATCACTAGCGTTTGAGCGATTAATAATTGTAATGAATAAAAGTAAAGGTACACTATGTCAGGAAAAGGATTTTTAGCCATTTTAAAATTGGATCTGTTTCAAACTTTGCGAACCAGGGGTTTTTGGCTCTATAGCTTGCTGTTTGGTGGATTTGTGGCTTACATGTTTATGTCGGGAATTACCGAGTCGCAGATTATCGGGTTTGTGGGTCTTGGTCGGCTGTTGGTAACATTTATGCAGGTGTGTATTGTTATTATACCCATATACGTGCTCATTACGGTGGTGCGCTCCATCGTGGGCGACAAAGAGAACAACGTGATGGAATACATGCTGTCGCTGCCGGTATCGTTTAACAGTTTTTTCTGGGGCAAACTATTTGCCAAGTTTATTGTGATATATACCCCGCTGCTGCTTTCGTTGGTACTTTCAATTATTTGGGGTTCTTTTTTGAAACTTAGTGTGCCATGGGAATTTTTTTGGCTTTACAGCGGATTGCTGGCTTCCATGGTTTTTTGTTTTCTTGGCATTGGGATGTTTATCTCGGTTTATACGCGTTCGCAGGAACTGGCGGTAAGTAGCGCTTTCGTTATATGGCTTGTGTTGGTGGCTTTTATTGATTTGCTCCTAATGGGGATGATGTTGAAGTTAAGAATGAACCCCGATCTGGTGATTAGCTTGGGAATGATTAATCCGTTACAAGTTTTCAGGGTAGGCGTGCTTGTACTTTTCGATCCTAAACTCACTACCATGGGACCGGTTGCCTACTATATTCTGGATACGGTAAGTCGTACAGCTTATATAGCATTTGCCATTGGCTACCCGATTTTGTTGGGTTTGCTGTTTGCCATGCTGGGCGCACGCCGTTTCAGAAGTAAAGATGTAATATAAATGTTATTGTAGAAACAGTATATCTTATATGATACAGAATTATAAACAGATGGAATATAGTTTGATATCTCTATTCTTTCTCACCATAGTGTCTTTTTATTCCTTAACGGGATGCACTTCGATGAGTGAAAAAAAAGATACAAATAAAACAGTTGTAAGCACAAATATGGAAGGAGTTCCAGCTACACCTGACCCTTCCGGCTTTTTAAAAGTCGCTGAGTTTGTCAGTCCCGAGGAGATAGACAGCATTATTAACATAAAGACAAGGCTAAGTACTGGTGAAGTGCGTAAAAAAGGGCTTGTCCCTGTTCCTCAAAATGGCGATGATTTCCGCAGAGCCATGCTCAACGGGGTATATTGGCACAATGTTTCCGTCATCGAGGGCGATTTCCGCGGTGCCAGCATGCAATCAGCCAAGGCCGAGGAGTCGATTTTTCAACATTGCGATTTTCGTACGGCAGACGTCCGTTGGACTTTTTTGAATCATTCAATACTTTCAGACTGTAATTTTAGCCAGGCTAAACTGTTTCATGTTCATGTAAACGGTGCCACACTTAAAAACAGCGATTTTAGAGGTGCCAATATGTTCGGTATGGAAGGCCATCATGCCAACCTTGTAAATTGCGACATGACCAACGCCTTAATGAAAGATGCCGAGTTTGTTGAATCAAACTTTACAAGATCATTGTTTGTGCATACCCGTTTAATAAGAGCGGTAATGACAGGCAGCAATTTCGATTATGTAAATTGTACCGATAGCGATTTTAGCGGAGGAAATCTTACCAATACTACCTTTAAACATGCCAACTGTAAGGGAGCTAACTTTCAGGGTACGGGCATGACAAATACCGACTTTTCGAATGCTGACTTACAGGGATGCAACTTTTTTGGTGCAAGATTAAAAAATGCCACTTTTGAAGGAGCTAAAAATATTCCTGAAAATGTGAGTGCCAACATGGTTAATGGTAAAGTGACTGCCAATATTTTAACACGGTGAAGGTGTTTAAAGTGGATCACTTAAATAATTATGATTTGCAGAAAATGAAAAAAAAAACTAATTCAACTTTAAACAACGTTAAAAATAGCAAAATGAAATCAATTTACTTTCTGTTACTTTTTATGTTGCTTTCGCTTACTTCTGTGACTCAGAATAAAACTGTTAGTATTGATACTGTTACTTACGAGATGGATACGGTTAAAAGCTATGTTGCTTGGGCGTGCGACAAGCATTATGGAATTGTTCCCTTGAAAAGTAGTCATGTTCAGGTGGTTAATCAGGCTGTTGTTGCCGGAAGTTTTGTATTAAATATGGATAGCTTGAAGGATTTGGATATTGACTATACTTTGATGCGGAAAACCTTACATAATACCTTGAAATCCGCCTTCTTTTTTGATGTTGCTCATTTTCCAACGGCAGAATTTATTTTGGACTATGCCGAACCCCTTGGTAACAACTATTTTCAGGTATCCGGTAATTTACAGGTTAAGGATATCGTTGATTGTATCCAGTTTAAAAGTAAGATAACATTTGATGAAACTGTATTTACTGCTACTTCTGACACGTTTGATGTTGATAGGACTAAATATGGCATTACCATTTACTCACCTGATGAAGCCGATGACGATCAGAGTGTGGTGGTGAGTAACGAAATTTACTTCGTGGTGCATCTTATCGGAAAAAGAGAATAAATTGCTTCTATTTTTTTAACGCTTTCATCGTGTTAAAATAATCTCTGGTCTCTTTCATTACTACGGGAGATAGCAGTAGTAACGCAATCAGGTTAGGAATGGTCATAAAAGTAATTACCATATCCACGAAGTGCCACACCAAATCAAGTCCCCAAACAGAACCGAAAAATACGAAGATGCCGAATAACACCTGGTAAGGTTTAACCGATTTCTCACCAAAAAGGTAGATAGAGGCTCTTGAACCGTAATACGACCAGGCAATAATGGTTGAAAAGGCAAACATAAACAGGCCAATGGTTACAATATGATTGCCAATGTTGGGTAAGCCGATTCTGGCTAATCCAATGTTCATGGCGTTGACGGTCATGCCAACACCCTGAATGCCTGAGTTCCATGCACCGGTATCGATAATAAGCAGGGCGGTTAGCGTGCAGATAATTAAGGTGTCAACCAATGGCTCCAGCGAAGCTACCAGCCCTTCGCGGGCAGCATACTCGGTCTTGGCTGCCGCATGCGCAATAGGGGCAGAGCCTTGTCCTGCTTCGTTGGAGAAAAGGCCGCGTCGGACTCCCCAAATCATGGTCATCATAAAAGTGGAGCCTACAAAACCTCCTGTTGCCGCTGTGCCATTAAAGGCATCGTGAAAAATGATGTAAAACGAGTGGGGGATACTTTCGTAGTTGGCTCCTATCACTACCACTGCGCTAATAAAATAGAGCACGGCCATTATCGGCACCAGATAGGAAGTTACATCGGCAATACGTTTGATGCCGCCAATAATAATGAGCAGGGTTAAGCCGGAAATTACTAATCCTGTTATCCAGTTAGCAATACCATAAGTGTGGTGGAAAGCGTTGGCGATGGAGTTGGCCTGAGCCATGTTTCCTGTTCCCATAGATGCCAAGATAGCAGCGGCACCAAAAACGAGTGCTAAAATTTTTGCCCATTTTCCGAGCTTGCTTTTCAATCCAATCTCCATGTAGTACATGGGGCCGCCTGAAACGGTGCCATCGGAGTTAAACTGGCGGTATTTATGCGAGAGGGTGCACTCGGTGTATTTTAATATCATGCCTAAAAAGCCGGTAATCCACATCCAGAATACCGCTCCCGGTCCGCCAAAATAGATGGCTAGCGAAACCCCAACAATGTTTCCTGTTCCCACGGTAGCTGACAGTGCCGTTGTGAGTGCTTTAAAATGACTTACATCACCTTCATCTCCCTTTTTATCGTACTTGCCTGCTACTATTTTTATGGCGTGGGGGAGTGCCCATACATTTAAAAATCGAAGTTTGAAGATAAAGTATAACCCTGTTGGGATAAGGAAAAATAGTACGGCATAACCACCAATATAATCGTTGTACCAAACAATAATATTGTCGAGAGTCTCTAAAAATCCACTCATGCTAATAACTGTTTTTGGTAAAAAAAAATCGAATGGACAAAGATGTGAAAAAAACAGGGATAAACTAAAATTAGTTATCAACTTTTAAGGACATTTATTCTTGACAGAAGGGGCGTAAAACTAAGGTGTGGAAAAGAGGTGACTATTCGTCCAACAATTCCTTATACTCTTCAAAGATATCTTCCAGACTTGACATCTTATGATAGAAAAACGAAAAGATTTCCGGCCAGTATTGACGGTTGTTAAGGGTGAAGCCTTTTTTCTGAAAATAGACCCTGCTTACAGCTTTGCCAGGTGCAATGAAAAAGTTTGGATCCCAAATAAGCTCATGGTTAGTGGCTTCATCAAAAACAGGTTTTAACATCAGGAGTTTTTCGTAACGAATTTCACGAATTATTTCATCGTCATCAATAATTTCAAGACAAACACACAGCGTTTTTTTCTCCGCTTCAAATTTGAACCGGTAACCCTTTGCTCCGGTACGATTTAGTAACCATTTTCCTTTGCCTCGACTCTTTCGCTTTTTTTGCGACCATTGGCCAAAAGTGGTCCAAAACTCCTGTTTGAGTAATTTTGCCTCCTCCCGACTGTACATGCTCTATCGCTTATGCAATAAAATCACATTTTCCACATGATGTGTTTGAGGAAACATATCGACGGGCTGAACTTTTACAATATCGTATTTTTCGTGAAGCAGGGCGACATCTCTGGCCTGTGTAGCAGGGTTGCAGCTTACATAAACAATCTTTTCGGGTTCCATGGCCAATATCTGTCGTACCACCTTTTCGTGCATACCGGCCCGGGGCGGATCGGTTAATAACACATCCGGTTTGCCGTGAGCCGTAATAAAGGCATCATCAAGCACTTTGGCCATATCGCCCCAATAAAACTCGATATTTTCAATGTTGTTGAGTGCCATGTTTTGTTTGGCATCAGCTACCGCATCTTCAACGTACTCTATGCCTATCACTTTGTTAACCGCTCTGGCTACAAACGAGGCAATGGTTCCGGTTCCGGTGTAGAGATCGTAAACCAGCTCGTTACCTTTAAAACTGGCAAAATCGTAGGCTGTTTTGTACAATTTAAAAGCCTGTTCGGGATTGGTTTGGTAAAACGATAGTGGTCCCACCTTGAATTTGAATGCGTTACCATCCTTCACCGGTGAGGGCATCTCTTCCATAATGTAAGGCTCCCCTTTAAATAATACGGGTTCCTGGTCAGTGATGGAATCGTTAAGTTTTTCGTTAATCACGTACATAAGACTTGTGATTTCCGGGAATTTCTTACTAAGAAAATGCATCAATCCTTCAATCACCTTTTTGTCGTTATATTTAAAAATAACAATTACCATCAGGTCGCCGGAAACGGCATTACGAATAATCATATTGCGCAACAGTCCCTCTTGCGAACGGGCATTGAAAAAGGTAAGACCATTATCAAGCGCATATTGCTTTACAGCTAAACGAATATCGTTGCTGGGATCTGCTTGCAGATAGCACTGTTCGATGTCGAGAATTTTATCGAACATACCGGGGAGGTGAAAGCCAAGACCGTTGGTGTTGGTAGGGCCGCCTTCTTCTTTAGAGGCGTCTAAATCGGTTAGCCAGCGGCGGTCGGAGAAGGTAAACTCAAGTTTGTTGCGATAGTAATAAA
Source organism: Bacteroidota bacterium (assembly GCA_003650425.1). GTDB lineage: Bacteria > Bacteroidota > Bacteroidia > Bacteroidales > F082 > B16-G9. The sequence continues at coordinate 20,556 of QMPP01000036.1, forward strand.
TTTTATCGGCGCCAATGATGGGCAGTACTTCGGGATAGGGAACTTTAGCAATACGGTCTAAACTATCTTTTACCTGTTTTTGTTTGAACCTTTTTTGAGCTTCGTAGTCGAGATGTTGCCACTTGCAGCCTCCGCATAAACCAAAATGGCTGCATTTGGGTTGTACACGGTATTCCGAAGCCTTATGGAGTTTTTCAATCCGGGCTTCGTAATAGTTTCGGCGTTTTTTGTAAACCTGAACATCTACCAGGTCGCCCGGAGCAGCAAAGGGAATAAAAACGACGCGTTCGTTGTATCGTGCTACTGCTTTGCCTTCAGCGCCGGCATCCATAACTTCAAGGTTTTCGATAAAAGGTAAAGGTCTTTTTTTTCTGGCCATATTGTTTTTTTTATTGAGCGGCAAAGATAATGAAACATTGATGCTTTGCCACGCTTTTTGTATGACTGCTAATATGTTGAAAGGCTAATCAAAAATAAAACAAAAAATATCAAACTCGTTCCGAAGTTTTAAAGGCGCTCAATACTATGCCAGAATAGAA
>QMPP01000037.1 GCA_003650425.1 Bacteroidota bacterium
AAGAAAAGCAGAAAACAGACCCATAGCATTGCTACCTCCACCCACACAGGCAACCACCTTATCGGGTAACTCACCGGTCATTTCTATAAACTGCTCACGGGCTTCAACACCTACCACGCGCTGAAAATCGCGCACCATCATGGGAAAAGGGTGTGGCCCAACCACCGAACCAATACAATACAACGATGTTTTCGGATCCTGAACATAGGCATCAAAAGCAGAGTCAACAGCCTCCTTCAATGTTTTTAGCCCGTGTGAAACCGGCACTACTTTAGCTCCCAGAATTTCCATCCGTACTACATTAGGGTGTTCCTTTTTAATGTCCACCTCACCCATGTGGATTTCACATTCCAGCCCAAAATAGGCCGCAGCTGTTGCCAGTGCCACACCGTGTTGTCCGGCACCGGTTTCGGCTATCAGTTTTGTTTTACCCATGTATTTGGCCAACAGCGCTTCACCCATACAGTGGTTAAGTTTATGCGCCCCGGTATGGTTTAAGTCTTCGCGTTTAAGGTAAATGCGCCCGCCATATTTATTGGAAAGCCTCCCGCTGTAATAAACGGGTGTGGGGCGGCCCTGATAATGTTTTCTGATACTGCGCAACTCCGAAATAAACTTGTGTGATTTGCTTATCGAATAGTAAGCGTTGGTAATTTTTTTCATCTCTTCTTCAAGATGAGGAGGAAGGAAAGCGCCTCCGTAATTTCCAAAAAAACCTTCTTCGTTGGGAAATGTTTTAAAATAATTGTTTGACATGATTGTAATTTTTAATGTTATAAATATTATTGTTTGATTATTAAATTCTTTAAAAAAGAGGAAGTTATATTGCAGGTTATGCACGAAAAGGTACATGGCAACAAACTACATGCAACAGGGTGAAAACCTTAAATGTAATAACAGGAAAATTCCGAAATAAAAAACAGAGAAAGGTTTTCAGAATTAGCTACGCCATCGCCAATAGAGGCTTTGCCAACGGCAAGCGGAAGTGGTGGTAATATCAAAACAGAAAGTGCCGGATTGCACATTGGTTAAAGCGGCCTGAGAAGCCACGCTGTTTTCTGCTTTTATTATGGTTGATATTCTATCCACGCTTTTCTGAAAAATTTGAATTGCAATAATAGATAAATTTTTTAATATAGAGTTCTCCTTAACGCCATAAAAATAACAACAACCCAGTAATTATATCAAATTTAGTATTACATCGGTCTTACGAAAACTATTTCAGCATCCATAAAACAGACAAAGGAAAATGTTGTTAAACCGGTTGCAAACTTAACCTTAACCTCATAATATAATTGAGTAAGGCTACCTACATAAAAAGAGATATCAAATTCAGCGGCTATAACCTATTATTGTCACGTACCTCTAATCGAAAAAATTACTACCTTTGTGTTTAACAACACATCAATGAAAACCACTTTACCCAATACGCGATTAGAAACCTCTGGAACTGTAGAGAGAGAGAGAGAGAGAGTTAGGTGCCAAAAGCTTGTGCTTCGTCCGCCTTAGGTTAAAAATAATTGATTAATTATTCTCCTTTTTTTAACCTTAAACTTTTACATTATGAACCCTTTTAGTCTCTTAAAATATCTTGATTTGCTTAAAAAAAATCCGATTTTTTTTATTTTTACCATTATATTTTTTTCCGCTAATACTTTTTTGTTTGCCCAGGCTAATGACGTTTTTATTATTAACATAAACACCCCTGATTACGGGATGATTGTAAACGATATTACCCATTCAATAACTTACAAAAGTGCCTTTAGCAAAAGTTTGCAAAAAGCCTGGTTCTTTACCCGTCAACATATCAACAAAAGCCGCCTGGTTGTTGTAAACACTGCTACCAACAATGCCTCCACCATTACCATGAACAAACCTGTAGGCGATGTTATTTTTAACCCCTATAAAAATCAGTTTATTGTTATTGAAAACAAAAACAGTACAACTAATTTTAAAGTGTATAACGGTTTTACCAACGCGTTGGTGGCCGAATACCCAACGGGGTTATCAAACTGCGAGAAAATGTTTATCGACCCCAACGGCAATCTGTATATAACAGGTAATATGATACCAAACGGAAATACCATTTTTGTTAAAGTTTATAGTGCCACTGACTATTCTTTTATTCAAACAATCAGTTTCAATTATACCTCTCAACAAAATGAAGGGTATGTCAAAGCCGATTTTGATTACAATTATCATAACCAGTCTGTTTATGGTGTATTCCGTACTTTTTATGCCGGATTCAGCCCCCTGGCTCAACAACCGCAAAACAACAGTGACGGTGTACTAATAAAAATTTCAAACAATTTCACGGTTACTACTTTTACCAACGGTATCGATTCGCCTGAAAAGATTATTTGTGACAATGACATTTACACCGTGAGTTCATATAATATTGATGCTTCAAAGCTGGGCAAGTGTTATATTAAAATGGGGGGTTCGCTTAAAGTGTTTGATTGCAACAACGAAACAATAACATCTGTTAACAGTTGTAACGATTACACTTACAGCCCGCTCACAAACACCATTTATCTTACCAACGGGGCAACTTATGGTCACGTGTATGCTGTTGCCGAAGATGGTACACAAACCCTGCTTTATTCTTCGTCCAACCTTTCATCTTGCCGGTCAATTAATCTGAACCCCTACAATGGCAGGTTATACTTTTACGTGGTAAAAAACGATGTTTCGCCACAAACCATGCTTTACAGCTTGAATCCCGATGATATAGCTCCCGAATTAAAAAGCACTTACTTGCATAACAAAAGCCTCGATATACTTGGCGACAACGATTTTTATTTTTCAAGCCAACCTGTTTTTGCCCCGGTTACCAACCACCTGTTAATACCTAACGGAACCCATGGTAACATAAGCGTGGTAGAGTTCGAGGCCAACGAACCGTTACTACTCGATTATGGTACCGACTGGATATCGATACCCCGTACCAAGGGAAACGGTACCGGAAACGGTAATAGTAGCACCGAAGGCGACTTTTGGTACACCACAGAAGTTTTACACCAAAATAATTTTAAAACACCCTACCAAAAACTGGCAAGTTACCATTTCGATGCCAAACTGCAAGATGCCAATGCTCAACCTTATAAAGCTACCTTTAATATTGAAAACGCAGGTGATTGGTCTTTCGAAAGTGACTTATATAATACCTATAGTACCCGCGGTTATAAATTAGATGTAACCCCTGACGGTTTTAATATATTGTACATGCAGGGCAAAGTGGCCGACCCTTTACAAACGATACCCCTTTATGCCGATAAGGAAAACTGGATAGGCTACTGGCTATACCAAACACAAAGCCCCTTTGATGCCATTGCCCCAGGGGTGCTTAACCAGCTAACCGAAATGAAAGCCAAAGAGTGGTATTGCTTCAAAGACTGGTACATGGGGCAACAAAATCCACAATGGATTTGTGGTGTTAATATAGGTAAAGGCGGACCCCATTTATCGTACGGTGACATGGTGATTCTGAAACCCGGTAGCGATGTAAACAGTTTTCAATGGCAAAATGGCAATCCTTTCGGTTCATTTGCTCTTAAACTGCCTGCCGAATATTATGAATTTAATGAAAAGGAGGATTATACCGCTTATCTCGTAGAAGTTGACACCGCCAACCGGCCTACTGAAATTGGAGCCTTTATCGGGAGCACCTGCGTTGGCGCAAGCAAAGTTTTGCCTGAAGATACACTTGTACTAATAAGAGGGTATGATAAAGACACCACCGGCACAATTTATTTTGTTGAATATTTTAACGGGCAAAAAAGCGGCAAGCCGGCTATTACCAACTATTTTGTTAAAAACAGGTTCAACAATGGCTGGCAAAAGCGGGTTATTAAAACCGCCGAAAGAGAAAGCCATTATTTAATTTCGTTTAAAGCTAAAAAAATAATTAAACAGGATGATGAATCAACTGACGAAGACCCTTTGTTTCGTGTTTATCCCAACCCTGCCACCAGCAGCCTGACCATTCAGTACGAGATTATTGAAAAGAGCAGTGTAATAATTTCGATATATGATATTACGGGCAGAAAGTTAATGGAAAACAACCGGGAGGAGCAGCCAACAGGAGTGTATCAAACCGGATTAAACATTAAAAACCTGAAAAACGGCATTTACCTGTTACGTTTATCAACCGGTAATCAAACTGTGGTAAAAAGGTTTGTTGTTGATCAATAGTTAAAGCACACCTCCCTGCAGTGGAAGCCGAAGGTAAAAGTAGCCATTCCCCTCCCTGAAAAGGCAGGGGGTGGCTATTCCCCTCCAAGGAGGGGAGTAACTTTTGCTAAAGCATTGTGAGCTGTTTCTTTTTCTAAAGAATGTGTAAAATTTTATTATTGAAGTTGTTTAAAGTTGAGCACTTGAACAATTATAAAATACATTGTAAATAAGAAAACAAATTCCATTATTTCCCTCCTTGGAGGGAATACAAGGTGGGTTACTAAATGAAGATATTTGTTTTCTGATTCACACGAAATTATTATTAAAAACCGACAAATGAAAAAAATCCTAATCAATCTATTCATTGTTCTGCCCGTTTTGCTTGCGGCACAAACCATCACCGTAAAGCAGGATAGCACCGGCAACTTTACCACCATTCAGGAAGCCATTAACCATGCCTGGAACGGTGACACGGTTTTAGTATGGCCGGGAACCTATTTTGAAAATGTTGATTTTAAAGGCAAAAGTATTACACTCGGCAGTTTAACACTTACTACCGGGGATACTGATTATAAATACTCCACCATTATCGACGGAAACCAAACAAGCAGTTGCATCGTGCTAAACCACAACGAAACAAATGCGGTAATCAACGGATTTACGTTACAACATGGTATAGGGGCACATATTACACCTGATTTCACTGATTTTCGCGGAGGAGGATTATGTGTTTACGATAGTTATGCTTCGGTATATAATTGCGTAGTTAAAAACAACAGGGCAGCCACTTTTGGTGGTGGTATCTCATGCGAAGGGTTAAATAATCCCTTCCTCTTTTTATCGGGTGTTAGCATACACGACAATCAGGCTTATGAGGCAGGAGGCCTATTAATTAATGGCCATTCGGTTATTTTCGACAGTATTAACCTGTGTAGTATCTATAATAACTATTCCGGATATGGTAATGATATATATACTGTAAACAAAGATGATTCTATTCATTTCTATTTAGATACTTTTTCGGTTAGTATTCCCACAAGATATTTTTTTGTTCACATAAAAGAACTTGGCATACAAACGTATAATTATACCTTTGACTGCCAACATTCCTATCTCGAACCTGTTAACTCCGATCTTTATGTAAACCCTGTAACCGGCAGTGATGCCAATACGGGCACCTCGCCCGATTCGGCGCTCAAAACCATCTCGTGGGCCTATTCAAAAATTAAAGTGGACAGCGCTAAAATCAATACCATTCACCTGGCCAACGGTATTTATTCCGAATCGTTAAGCGGCGAAAGGTATCCCTTAAATGTTCGCCCTTATGTTTACGTAACAGGCCAAAGCATGAAAAATACCGTGTTGGATGCCGAACATGTAACCAGGGTGGCACTTGCCATGCATTACACCACAAACTACAGTTTTCAAAAGTTAACTTTCGAGCGGGGCGGCTTTGTTAACGAAGAAGGTGAAGGCATTCAGCACGGGGCAATGTTAGTGTACGAGCATAACGAGCATGTTGTATTCGACAGTATTATTGCCGATAGCGGATGGAATATCAGGGGAACCATTTATTGCATCAGGTCAGGGGTACGTTTTAATAACTCAATTTTCAAAAACAACAGAGGAGGCAAAGGACTTATGGTAGGAGGTGATTATTTAATACCGGATACGGCTTTTGTTACCAATTGCATTTTCGATAATAATCACCCTGACACCGTCAGTAACACACCGTACCAAGATGGTGGAGCTTTTGCTAATGATGGAAGTGATTTTGTTAGCGTGGTAACAGGCTGTTTGTTTTTAAACAACAACAGAAAAGAAATAAGTGGCATGATAATCGGGTATCACCCTGCAAAAATTTATTTAACCAATTGCACTTTTACTGGTTGTAAAAAACCGGAAGATTATGATTTTCGGGTATCGGACGAGGATATTTCTATGTACAACTGTATTTTTTACAACGAAAGCGGTTCAGGAATGTACCTTTTACAGTGGTATATAGACAGCATAACCTTTATTATTAAAAACTCTTTGATTGAAGGCGGGTTACAAACGCTACATCTCGAAGGCAATGTTGGCCTTGTTTACGAGGATAACATCGACACCGACCCCCTGTTTTACGGTGGCGAAGAATTCCCTTATAATCTCTCCGGCGTATCACCTTGTATTGATGCCGGCACATTGGATTTACCGCAATTTGTTCTCAATAACATGCCTGATACCGACCTTGCCGGTAACCCTCGCGTGTTCAATGGAAAAATTGACATGGGTGCTTACGAGTGGAATCCAACTGTTGGAACAGACAAACACCGAATATCGAACGTCGAACACCGAATGCCAAACCTAAAAGTCTTCCCCAATCCTTTCAGCACGGCTACCAACATTGCCGCAAGATGGGAAACCACGGCTCAGATTAACATAGAAATATACAACAACGCCGGTTTACTGGTCAAAACCCTGCTAAGCGGCAAACAGTTGCCAGGCAGATGTCAAATACCGTGGAACGGAACTGGAAACAACAATAATTACCTGCCATCGGGGGGTTATGTTATATTGTTAAAAATTGATGGAAGGGATGTAGAGAGCGTGAAAGTAGTGAAAAAATAATCGTGGCTGTCAACTCCCAATGAATAGTGGGAGTAATTATTTTCCCTTTGAGAATGTAAACCACAAAACTTTAAAAAAAATTTTTCTTTTAAAACAACGAAAACTTAACATACCGCTTGGGGTTTTCTCTGATATCTTTTAAAAGTTTGTTAAGCTCTTCGGCTGATTTATCCAACTCACGGTATAACGAATCATTATTCATCAGCTTGCCGGCAGTACCCTGACCTTCATTTATTTTAGCAAGAATCTGATTCAGGCTGTTGATGGAAGAATCAGCCTTATGAATTACCTCCGCAATATTGGCTTTTGAAAGCGAATCGCTGATAGATTCAAAATTATTAATGATGTTGGTCAACCCTTCACGGTTGTTGCTTAAAGTTAAGGCGAGCGAATCAACGTTAGTCAGAATACTTTGTAACCGGTTACCCTCCGATGTTACTAAATCATCCAACCGGGAAGAGGTGGAAGAGAGATTTTTGAAAGTGCTCTGAATATCCTGGATGCTGGCAGACAGGTTTTGTACCGTAGTGTCGTTCATCACCGCGTTAAAAGCAGCAATTAAGGTGTCAACCGATCCCATTAACAATTCGGCTTTTGCTTTTAGCGGTGCCACCTGCTTGTTAACCGACTCCATTAACGAGCCTTCCACGCTTGTTTTCAAGGTGTCGCCACTTTCAACCGCCTCTTTGGCATCTCCCAATATCAGGGTAATGGATTTGGAGCCCATTAAATCGGCACTAAAAATATGAGCAATACTGTTTTTAGGAATGGGGAATTTGCTTTGAATAACCAGCTCTACGATAATATCACCCGACATATCGGGAGCAAAATAGAGGCGGCTTACCTGGCCAACCTGCAATCCGTTAACGTAAACAGGTTTGGCGGATACCAATCCGTTTACCGTGTGATAACGGGCATAAAGAAATTCCTGCTTTTTAAAAAGGTCTCTTCCTTTAAGGAAGTTAAACCCCCAAACAAAAATTACTATGGCAAGTATAAAGGTAAATCCTATAATAAATGGTTTCGATCGTCTCACGTTATATCAGTTTATTTTTAAAACGTAAAATTAAGTAAAATGTTACATAAGGCAGGGTTCTTAATCGTTATTAAACCTTAATTTTTACTCCACCCGCTTACCCTCTTTCCATTTAATAACAAAAGCATCGGAAAACCCTTTTTGCCTCAGCTCCTTTTGATAAGCTGTTGCCTTCGAGATGGTGCTAAAATGACCCGCCGTATATTTGTACAATCCGTTTTGATAGTAAACCGCTATGGCTTCTACTCCTTTAAAACGGGTACTGGTTAAAGGACGCTTTTGAGGTGAGGTGTAAAACTGAACCCTGTATTCCAAAGCGGTTGCCTTTTGTCCTGTCACCTTGGGAACGCTGTTTTTTACACTCCCCGTGTACCTTTTATCGCCTTTCATTTTAACCACCCAGGCACTCCGGTAGCCCCTGTTTTTTAATTTGTGCTGCCGCTCTGCTGCCTCGCTTATCGTATTAAAATGGCCTGATGTGTATTTATAAAGCCCGTTGTGATAGTAAACGGACACGTCAGGGATGGCCCTAAACCGTTTATCGGTAACAGGAATTTTTTTTGTTGAGGTGGTAAACTGAACCCGGTACTCAACACCACCTGAAACTTTCGTATTTTCTTTAACCGTCGTATTTAACTTTGGCTGTTTTGTTTTTGATGAAATATTGTTGGCTGTTTTGTTTTCCAGCTCGTAATTCTGTTTATACGATTTCACGGCACGATAAATAGCCGAAGCCAGGTAGGATTGTCCCTTTTCCGAAAGCAGATATTTTTCTTCGGTATAATTGCTCAGGTAGCCCAACTCCACCAACACCGAAGGCATATAGGTTCCGGCTAAAACCAAAAACCCTGCCTGGTGTACCCCACGATCTTTTCTGCCTGCACGGTTTTTAAACTGACTTTGGATTTTTTGCGCCAAAACCAGGCTCTCTTCCTGTTTGTAATCGTTTTGCTTTAACGAAAAAATAATGTACGACTCGGGTGAGTTGGGGTCGAACCCATCGTAATTGCTTTTGGCGTTATCTTCTAACAGGATAGCTGCATTTTCGAGCATTGCCACTTTCATGTTCCGGTTGCTCCGGCTGTCGTCACTCCCCAGCACGTAAGTTTCGGCACCGTAAGGCTTGTGCGAATTGTTCGCGTTGCAGTGGATTGAAATAAACAGGTCGGCTTTGTTTTTATTGGCTATCTCTCCGCGTTTTATCAGCGGCACAAAACGATCTCTAGTCCGTGTGTAGATAACCTTGACATCGGGTAAATTGGCTTTTATATATCTTCCCACCTTAAGGGCAACCGCCAGGGTAATATCTTTTTCTCTGGAATGGCTGCCCGATGCTCCCGGATCTTTTCCTCCGTGACCCGCGTCGATAACCACCGTGCTAATCTTTTTCCCCTTGTTGCCGGCTGTTTGGCCAAACAAATTAAGGTGGAAAAATACCAGAATCAGGATAATAACAATATAATGCTGTCGTTTCAAATTAATGGTATCAATATAGAATTTATATTTGCACAATAAAGACCGTTGCCAAAAACAAAAGTAAATCAAACCCATTGACAAAAAAATCCTATTTGCTTAAATTATCAACATGGTTTTGGTTATTTCTTTTAATAACCGGTTATGTAAACGATGTTTCGGCGAAAACATTTTGTGTTGGGCCTCAGGCTATCTCCGACACACTTGTTTCTGCAGGTGATTCGTTGTTGGTAAACGATACCCTTTTACCGGATTCGGTCGTCATTGATACTGCCCGTATCGATACCGTCAAAAAAGCAAAGCCGTTGACTTCCATTGATGCCAAGGTGGACAGGACAGCTACCGACTCCATTGTTCAGGATATCATGAGCAAAAAGGTACACCTTTATGGCGATGCAGAAATAAAATATGAAGATATCGACTTAAAAGCTGCCCGGATAGATGTTGACTTTAATAAAAATATTGTTACCGCCTACGGAATAGTTGATTCAGCAGGAAAACAGCAAGGCCGGCCGGTATTTACCCAAGGCGATCAAACCTTTAAAGCCGACACCATCAAATACAACTTTACTACGGGAAAAGGGTATATTTACAGTGTTTTTACCGAAGATCAACAAGGGTTCTTAGCCGGTAGCCGAGTGAAAAAACTGTCAGATAACTCTATCAATATTTTACATGGCTCTTACACCACCTGTAATATTGAACGGCATCCTCATTTTCAATTTAAATTTAAAAAAGCACGGGTTATTCCGGGAAACAAAATTGTAACCGGGCCGGTTTACATGGAAATAGAAGGGATACCGACCCCGCTGGCTCTTCCCTTCGGGATATTTCCCAACAACAATCGCCAGAAATCGGGTATTGTAGTTCCAACCTACGGTGAATCGGCTGTTTTGGGGTTTTACCTGATGGGTGGCGGTTATTACTGGTCGATTAATGATTACATGGATTTAAAAATGGTTGGCGACATTTACTCACGGGGAAGCTGGGCGGTAAAACCTACCTTTCGATATAAGAAGCGGTATAAATACAGCGGTTCGTTTTCGGCACAATACGCGGTAAACATTATCAGCGACAAGTATTCGCCTGATTATCAGAACAGTAAAGATTTCCGTATCCGTTGGACTCACACGCAAGACCCTAAAGCAAGACCCAAAAGCAGGTTTAACGCCAACGTGAACATTGTTACCTCAAATTTTATAAAATACAACGTTGAAAATGTAAACGATTATTTGAAGAATGAGTTTCAGTCGAGCGTTTCGTATCAAACCAGCTGGGCAGGAAAATACTATTTAACCGCCAACGCCAGTCATCGGCAAAACACCAAAACGCACGTGGTGCAAATTACCCTTCCGGAGCTGACTTTTAATGTAAACCGTTTTTACCCGTTACGTCGTAAAAAGCCCGTTGGAAAAAAACGCTTTTACGAAGACCTGAGCGTTACATATTCGATGAACACTAAAAATATTATTAATACGCTCGACTCCCTTATCTTTACCGAGGATGCTTACAAAAACAGTATGCAAAACGGGATGATTCATAAAATGCCCATCAGCTTACCCATCAAACTTTTTAAATATTTTACCTGGAGCAGCTCGATAAACATTACCGATCGCATGTACGCGCAACATGTTGATCAATACTGGATAAACGACACCATTTTTTCCAACAACGATACCACCGTGGGCTATCTGCAAAAAGACACCGTGGCAGGATTTAACAACGCCATCGATTTTAGTCTTAGCAGTAGCATTTCCACAAAAGTTTACGGAATGCTACGGTTTAAAAAAGGCCCGCTGCGTGCTATTCGCCATGTGTTTACTCCCAGGGTTTCGTTTAGTTATGTACCCGACTTCGGTAGCTCAACTTGGGGTTACTACGATTCGTATATCAATGGTGATGGCGATGAAGTTACTTATTCAAAATACCAGGGTTTTTTGTTTGGAACACCTCCCGGAAAAAAATCAGGAAGAGTGGGGTTTAACTTCGGAAATAATCTGGAAATAAAAGTAAGAAACCGAAAAGACACCATTACGGGAATGAAAAAGGTAATGCTGATTAAAAGTTTCAATATTTCGGGAAGTTATGATTTGGCAAAAGACTCGCTAAACATGTCGTACTTAAGCATGAACGGAAGGACAACCCTATGGAAAAATATCGATTTAAAATACAGCTCGTTATGGGATCCTTACGTGGTTGATTCGGCCGGACGACAGATAAATACGTTCGAGTGGACACAAAACAAGAGACTTTTCCGGCGAACCAATACCACCTGGGCGCTAAGCTTTAGCTTAAAACTTAGCGACAAAGATTTTAAAAAGAAAAAGAAAGACTCAGAAAAAAGGGAAACGCCGGATAACAAATACACGAAAGAAAACTTGGGAACACTGCGTAACAACGGGAAGTACATCGACTGGAATATTCCCTGGTCGCTGAACATGAGTTACAACTTTAACTACACCACTCATTTAGCCTGGCTGAATTACGAAAAGGTTCCCACCAATAAAATTGTTCAAACCCTGGCATTATCGGGGCAGGCCAACATAACCCCAAAGTGGAAAGTTACTTTCAGAACGGGATGGGATTTTACTAACGATAAAATGTCGCTCACCTCGTTTAGTATTTACCGCGATCTGCACTGCTGGGAAATGAGATTCAATGTTATCCCTTTCGGCCCGCGCAAAAGCTGGAACTTTTCTATCAATGTTAAAGCATCCATTTTACAGGATTTAAAGTACGATAAGAAAAAGGACTTTAGAGATAGCTTTTAATACTCAGCCAAAACTGCTACTTTTGTAAGCCAATTAAAAAAGTAAAATGGAAAGCATATTAACAACTGAGCAGAGGATGAAAGCACTGAAGTATATTATTGAAAATAATATGCCGGTAAACAAAATTTTGGGAATGGAAATCAGGAAGCTCGAAGAGGGTTTTGCCGAAGTGTGTATTCCTTTTAAAAAAGAATTTATAGGTGATTTTTCGCGTGGCCTTTGGCATGGTGGTATCCTGGCCAGTATTGCCGACAGTACCAGCGGTTTGGTAGCACTAACTCTTGCCAGAAAGGGTGACAACGTTAATACCATCGATATGCGTATCGACTACCTCCACGGCGCTATTGATAAAGATATTATGGCCGTGAGCCATCTTGTCAAGGCAGGAAAACGAGTCATTGTGGCCGATGTTAAGCTGTTTCAAAAACATCAGGATGACCCCGTGGCAGTAGCTCGATGTGCCTTTAGTATCAAGCGCCACAATCAGTAACAAACAATCATGGTTGATGATTTACTATACAAAATCGGCATTACCCTAATCCCTTCCATCGGCTCGGTAAACGGCAAAAAGCTGGTGTCGTATTGTGGCGGAGCCGAAGCGGTTTTTAAGGAAAAGAAAAGTGCACTATTAAAAATTCCGGGAATAGGAAAAAATACCGTCAACAACATTGTCAACCATTCGGTTTTAAAGCGTGCCGAAGAGGAGATTACCTTTATTAAAAAGTACTCGATACAGCCTCTCTTTTATACAGACAAGGCTTACCCCAAACGACTTTTTCATTGCGAAGATGGTCCGGTAATGCTTTATTACAATGGCAATCGCGACCTGAACCATCAGCGGATGCTGGCCGTGGTGGGTACCCGGCGATCCACCTCTTACGGGAAAGTGCAATGTGAGAAAATAATAGAAGGACTAAAAGACATCAACGTGATGATTGTGAGCGGTCTGGCTTACGGTATTGATAGCTGTGCCCACCGAAATGCCCTTACGCACAATTTACCCACCGTGGCGGTAATGGGTCACGGCCTCGACAGGGTTTACCCCTCCGAAAACAGAAACCTTGCCGCGGCCATGCTGGAAAACGGCGGCCTGTTAACCGAGTTTATGTCAGGAACCATTCCCGACAGAGAAAATTTTCCCAAACGAAACCGTATCGTGGCTGGTATGGCTGATGCAGTACTGGTAGCAGAATCGGGTATTAAAGGAGGTGCTATTATTACGGCAGATATAGCCTTTTCGTATAGCCGCGATGTGTTTGCCCTGCCGGGAAAAGTTGATGACACCTATTCAAAAGGATGCAATTTTCTGATAAAAACCAATCGTGCCGCACTAGTAGAATCGGCCAAAGATATTACCACTATCATGAATTGGGAAACCGTTGAAAAAAAACAAACTGCCGAGCCTGAACTTTTTATCAACCTGACTGAAAACGAGCAGAAACTAGTTAACATACTCACCGAAAACGGCGAAACCGGTATTGATGAGCTGATGGCTAAAAGCAAAATCCCCGTTTCTCAAGTATCTTCCTGTTTACTGAATTTAGAGTTTCAGGGATTGGTAATCAGCCTTCCGGGAAAAAGGTATAAATTACGGTAAAAAGAGTGATGAATGAATAGCTAAGCCGCGAGGAGATTGAACCGCTAAGGCGCTAAGACGCTAAGAAGAAATAAAATAATGAACTGAGAAAAGAAAACCGCTAAGGCGCAAAGGTGTTTTTCATTCCGACCAAAGCGGAGACATCAAAGCATTTCCCCGTCAATAACGAAATACCTTTTACAGAAAGGGTAGACGGGTTTTATTTTTTTGTTATTCCCGTATCATTTAAAATGTTACCTATTTTTACCGCCTTAACAGTAACACAAAAAAAATGTACAATCCTCCTGATTATTATTTAGTAGATGAATTGTTGTCCGATGAGCATAAAATAGTTCGCGAGGCTGTTCGTAACTGGGTTAATCGATCGGTAACACCGGTTATTGACGATTATGCCCAACGCCATGAGTTTCCGAAACATCTTATTCGTGAAATGGGAGAGATTGGAGCCTTTGGCCCTTATATTCCCGAAAAATATGGTGGCGCCGGTTTGGATCAGATTGCTTACGGGGTTATCATGACTGAGCTGGAGCGTGGTGATTCGGCCATACGATCGGCAGCATCGGTGCAAACATCGTTGGTAATGTATCCCATTTATGCTTTTGGCAACGAGGAGCAACGCATGAAATACCTGCCTAAACTTGCATCGGGAGAGTGGGTTGGAGCTTTCGGCCTTACCGAGCCAAACCACGGTTCCGATCCCGGCAGCATGCTCACACGGTTTGAAGATAAAGGTGACCACTATCTACTTAACGGCTCAAAAATGTGGATTACCAATGCCCCCCTTTGCGATGTAGCTGTAGTATGGGCAAAAAATGAAACAGGAAAAGTAAGAGGGTTAATAGTTGAGCGGGATTTTGACGGTTTTAGTACGCCCGAAACACTGAAAAAATGGTCGTTAAGAGCATCAGCTACCGGCGAGCTGGTTTTTGACAACGTGAAAGTCCCCAAGGAAAATTTATTACCCAATGTAAAAGGACTGAAAGGCCCCTTGATGTGCTTAAACTCGGCGCGATATGGTATTGCCTGGGGCGTGATGGGTGCTGCTATGGACTGTTACGATACCGCCCTGAGATATTCATTAGAGCGAAAACAGTTTGGAAAACCCATTGCCTCTTTTCAGCTTCAGCAAAAAAAACTGGCCGAAATGGTTACCGAAATAACAAAAATGCAACTGCTGGCCTGGCGTGTAGGAATGTTAAGAAACGAAGACCGGGCTACACCGGCACAAATTTCCATGGCCAAACGCAACAATGTAGAAATGGCACTAAAAATTGCCCGCGACAGCCGTCAGATTTTAGGCGCCATGGGTATTTCAGGCGATTTTCCTATTATGCGTCACATGATGAACCTTGAATCGGTTATTACCTACGAAGGTACGCACGATATACACCTGTTGATAACCGGAATGGACATTACTGGAATAGCCGCTTTTTAGTGTTCTTAATAAAGTTTAACTTTGACTTTTTATGACACGAGAACTTTTTTTTAATCTGCTTTATCTTTGGATTGCGCTGGCACTTATCGTTTTCCCGATAATGCTAAAAGTTACCGTTCCGTATGGCCGGCATACTACCAACAGATGGGACCCTACACTTCGTAACAAATGGGGATGGCTTATTATGGAACTGCCGGTACTACTTATTTTTTCATGGTTCTTTTTTACAGGGATGCACATAAATCTTAAATCGGATAACCGATTACTGGCTTTGCGTAAAGGCGGAAAAAAGGGATACTATATCCTTACGGGTTTCTTTTTAAGTACATATCATCCCCAAACTTGTTAGGCGAGATTATTGAGTGGATCGGTTGGGCAATAATGAGTTGGGCGCTGCCCTCTTTTTCGTTTGCTTTATGGACGGCTGCCAATTTAATACCCCGGGCAATCGACCATCACCGATGGTATCATAAAAAATTCTCCAACTACCCAAAAAAGCGAAAAGCCATTTTTCCATCAGTACTTTAAAAATTAGTTATACTATTAATAACGATATTTCGTTTAAGATGACAGAGAAACTGAACTTTAGATTATTTTAGCCAAAAAATTTATTATGAGCGACGGTCTGGTAATAATACCTACTTATAACGAAAAAGAAAACATTGAAAAAATTATTCGGGCAACCATGGGACTGTCCAAAGATTTTCACGTACTCATTGTTGAAGATAATAGTCCCGATGGGACCGCTGATATTGTTAAAAATTTATTAAAAGAGTTTGAGGGTAAATTGTACATTCTTGAACGAAAAGGGAAACTGGGTCTGGGTACTGCCTATATCGCAGGATTTAAATGGGGACTTGAAAAGGGTTACGATGTTATTTTTGAAATGGATGCCGATTTTTCGCATAATCCCAACGATTTAATACGTTTACACGATGCCATTACAAGTGGTGCTGATGCTGCCGTTGGTTCGCGTTATGTTTCGGGTGTTAACGTGGTTAACTGGCCCATGGGAAGGGTGTTAATGTCCTATTTTGCTTCTAAATATGTAAGAATGGTTACCGGCATGGAAACCCGTGATACGACAGCCGGTTTTGTGGGATGGTCAAGAAAAGTGTTGGAAACCATCGATTTTAACAAGGTTAAATTCGTAGGGTATGCCTTTCAAATTGAGATGAAATATACAGCCATTAAATTAGGTTTTAAAGTGGTAGAAGTTCCAATTATTTTTACCGACCGTACCGAAGGTGAATCAAAAATGAACAAGAGCATTTTTAAAGAGGCTATTTTAGGGGTGATAGATTTAAGGTTGCGCAGCATGTTCGGGCGAATTAAGCCGGATAAATCAACTTAAAAATATATGTCGAAAGGTTTTGTTATAAAAAATGCCACCCTTGTTAACGAGGGTAAAAAATATAATGCCGGTGTTTTTGTTTCTAATGGCATTATTGAAAAAATTGACAAATCCAATTCCTTTTCACTTCCTGATGGATATGAAGTAATCGATGCCGGGGGGCTGCATCTTTTTCCCGGTGTAATTGATGATCAGGTTCATTTTCGTGATCCGGGTTTAACTTACAAAGCAGACATTTATTCAGAAAGCAAAGCTGCCGTTGCGGGTGGTGTCACCTCTTTTATGGATATGCCCAATACGGTTCCCAATACCATAACACAGGAAATTCTGGAAGAAAAGTATCGGGCTGCCTCGGAAAAATCGCTGGCAAACTTCTCCTTTTACATGGGTGCCAACAACAATAACCTGGAAGAAGTTGTTAAAACCGACCCGACAAAAGTTTGTGGCATTAAAGTATTTATGGGCTCCTCAACGGGAAACTTGCTGGTGGATGATGAAACCGCACTGGAAAATATTTTTAAGTACGCCCCAACCCTTGTGGCTACCCACTGCGAGGACGATGCCACCATTAATGCCAACACGAAAATCTTTAAAGAAAAATATGGCGATGATGCCCCCACCTGCATTCACCCGATGATTCGAAGTGCAGAAGCCTGCTATCTATCTTCATCCAAAGCGGTGAAACTGGCAAAAAAGCATAACACACGGTTACATATTTTGCACTTGTCAACCGCAAAGGAGATGGCGCTTTTTGACAACTCTGTCCCGCTTGAAGAGAAAAAAATTACAGCAGAAGTTTGTATTCATCATCTTTGGTTCAGCGACAAGGATTATGATTCAAAAGGAAACTTCATCAAATGGAACCCGGCGGTAAAATCGGAAACCGATCGCAAGGCTCTTTTTGAAGCCCTGCTTGACAACACCATTGATGTAGTAGCTACCGACCATGCGCCGCATACGCTGAAAGAAAAAGAGAAACCTTTTTTTAAAGCACCCTCCGGCGGACCGATGATCCAACATTCGCTGCAAGCCATGCTAGAGTTTGCTTACCGAAACGAAATTTCTGTTGAGAATGTGGTGGAAAAAATGTGCCACCATCCGGCTATTCTGTTTAAGGTGAAAAAACGTGGTTTTATTCGCGAAGGTTATCAGGCTGATTTGGTTTTGGTAGATTTGGGTACAGAGCAAACCGTTTCAAAAGAAAACATTCTGTACAAATGTGGCTGGTCGCCCATGGAAGGCATCACTTTCCATTCAAAAATCGTTTCAACTTTTGTAAATGGCCACCGGGTTTATAACAACGGTCTGTTTGATGAAACCCGAAAAGGGGAGCGGTTGTTATTTGAGAGATAGGCTTTTACGTAAATATTTTATAGTTAGCCAACATTAAAATGGAAAGAGAATAGAAATAGTAAAAAGAAGAATTGAATATAAATAACGTTGGCTAACATTCAGTCAAAAGCTACGAAGTATGATATTATGGTTTTGACAAATGGTTAGAACAAATGGACAAAACAGTAAACTATAAGTATTTTTGTATAACAAGAGCCGTATGATGGGAGACTATCGCGTACGGTTCTGTGAGAGGCTTAGGGTGAAACTCCCTTTGCCTACTCGATTGCCTGACCGTTGTAGCCAATTTGAAAAAAAGAATAAGATTGCAATTTGCGGAGAATAATATGTATATTTGTCGCAAATAATGCGGAGAATAAAAATGAATAGAAAAATATACATATATCAGCAGGAAAATTGGCCAAATTTTACTTGGGACATTAACAAATTATCGGATTTGTTAGCCGAAGTAAGAAACAAACAAGGTCGGCTAATAGGTAAAATGGAGACGTTAGGGTTTCATTTGCAAAATGAGGCTTTCCTTGAAACATTAACGGTAGATATATTAAAATCAAATGAGATTGAAGGTGTAATCTTGAATAAAGAAGAAGTTCGTTCGTCTATTGCCCGAAGATTAGGAATTGATTTAGGTGGTTTGCCACCTATCAACAGAAATATTGAGGGAATTGTTGATATGATGTTTGATACAACAAAGAATTTCGAGAAGCTGCTAACAAAAAAAAGACTATTTGACTGGCATTACGCTATGTTTCCGATGGGGAGAAGCGGAATGTATGAAATCATTGTTGGGAAATGGCGAGATGATTCTACCGGGCCAATGCAAGTTGTTTCAGGTGCTATGGGAAAAGAAAAGGTTCATTATGAAGCTCCCCCTGCAAAGATGATTGATAATGAAATGAATAGATTTTTAGATTGGTTTAATAACAAAACAGACATTGATTTGGTTTTAAAAGCCAGTATTGCACATTTATGGTTTGTAACGTTACACCCACTCGAAGATGGAAACGGAAGAATAACCAGAGCAATTACCGATATGTTGCTTGCCCGTTCAGATGGGCTTCCACAAAGATTTTACAGTATCTCTTCTCAAATACAAAAAGAGAGAAAATCATATTACAACATACTTGAAAAAACACAAAAGGGAAACCTCGATATCACGGAATGGATAAATTGGTTTTTGAATACACTGCAAAAAGCAATAGCAAATTCAGAAGATACCCTTTCGTTGGTAATTAAAAAACATAAATTTTGGAATACTTACGGAACGGAAATAAAAAATGAAAGACAAAAAAAGATATTGAATAAATTATTAGATGGATTTACAGGCTATCTAACAACTTCCAAATGGGCTAAAATTGCAAAATGTTCACAAGACACAGCATTACGAGATATACAAGATTTGATTGATAAAGGAATATTAATAAAATCAAATTCAGGGGGAAGAAGCACAAAATATGAATTGAAAAAGGAATAAACTGGCTACAATAAACGATTTTAAGATTGCAGGCTTACCCACGGTTATAAAGGGTATCGAGCGGACTGTGTGGTTTTATCAATTCGCATTGAGCAACATGCAAATAAATCATTGTTGTAGTGATGTCAACATGCCCCAAAAGCTCTTTTAGCGTTACGATTTTCTTTTTCGTTAAAGAACCAAAGATGCGGGTGTTCAGCCTGAAGATACTTTTTTAATCCTATTGCCATGGTTGGCGAGAACGGAACAATACGGTCTTTTTTGTATTTACTTTGACGTATATGAATTGTTTTTTGTAGAAAAGCTATCCGCCTATGGCAGATTTATTTCATCATAGTCTTTCCGTTTTCCCAACTTTACATAATTTGAAAGAGGCTGTTCAAAATTACTAGTTAAGTATCACTTTTGTCCAACATCAACTGGTTGTTTTAGTTCGGTTTTTATCTTTTTCTTTCAAAAAAACGTTTTATCAAACTACTACACTCACCCTGCATTACCCCGCTAACAACTTCTGTTGATGGATGCAACAAATCAGAACCGGTTTTAGAATAACCTCGTTTATCATCGTAAGCGCCAAAAACAATTTTTCCGATTTGTGCCCAGTAAGATGCTCCGGCACACATTACACAGGGCTCCAGTGTTACATAAAGGGTACATTCTTTCAGGTATTTCCCACCTATGAAATTGGCTGCTGCTGTAAAGGCCTGCATCTCGGCGTGGGCAGTTACATCGTTAAGCGTCTCCGTCAGGTTGTGTGCCCGAGCCACTATTTGATTATTACAAACCACCACAGCACCCACCGGGACTTCCTCTTTGTCAAAGGCTTTTTGAGCCTCTTTCAGGGCTTCTTTCATAAAGTGTTCGTCAGAAAAAACAGACAGGTTCATTTTTTAATGTTTTAAGTTACGAAAGTAATTAAAGTTTGGAGTGCCTAAAGTTTGGAGTGCGCTAAAGTACTTGAATTAAGTGGTTCATTTTATATTCTTAATTCTTGTAATAATTAATCGGTTATGCCCCCAAGGAATTTGTGCCACGCTTTGTGGCACAAATTGATATTTTGTTGAATAAAATTTATACCATTGTCTAATCGCATAAATATTCCTGCGGGAGAATCCTTTAACTTCAGGAAATTCATGTTTTAGTTCAATTGCTGTCCGTTCAATGAATTTACTTCCCCATTTTGATTCTTCTTGTTTTTCTGAAATATCTTTCCCAATTTCCCAGTACATTTCTAGAAGTTGAGAATTGATGGAATAGGCATCTTTTCTACGAGAGGCAGGAATTTTGGATTTTATTTTTGAATTCCAC
>QMPP01000038.1 GCA_003650425.1 Bacteroidota bacterium
CAACTGAACAGGGTCGGTAACGTTTCCTTTATTAAAGTCATCGGCTTTCACGCTGGTAACCGCACTGGTAACCTCTTTGGCCGACTGGGTTCCGTAACCAACTACCACTACTTCGTCTAGCTGTTCGCCGGGTATCAGTTTAACATTGATAACGTCAGCGGTAATATCAATTACCTGCGTGGTATAACCAACATAGGAAAAGGAGATGGCGGTAACCGTTTCCGGAACCGAAAGTTGATATTTCCCGTCGATATCGGTAATTGTACCTTGTGACGGGTCGTTTGCGAATGTAACATTAACACCAATCAGGGTTTCGCCTGTTTTGCTGTCAGTAACTGTTCCGGTAATCATTTTGTTTTGAGCTGCCACACTACTGATGGCAAACAAACCAATAATAAAAACCTGTACAAACTTGAATTTTAACAGATTAGCAATCATAAAACATATTTTATTTTTTTGGTTAATTTGAATTTCATTACAAAAATAGGTAATTAAGAATTATTAAGACAATAATAATAATTATGCTATAAAAGTAAACATCTTTTTTTAATAAATGATACTTCGTAATTTTTTTGTATAAAATTAAAATCCAAATATTTACTATAACCCGCCATTTAGTTTTTTCTCAATAAAACCAGAATTTATATTATTTAAAATAATTTTAAACAAACCAGATTGTCAATCTCTGCAAACGATTACATAAAGGTTTTTTGGTATTTTAATTATTATTTAATGCAATCAATAAAATGCTGGTTTGATTGTTTGGTTTTTTTTGTAAAAAACGCTTACCTTAGCGAAAATTTATTTCATTATTTATTAACCAAAAATTTACAATATGAAGAGAGGATTATTTTTTACTGTATTGATGGCTATTTTTATGTCATTCAATGCTATGAGTCAATGTGGCCAGGTTGGCCTTGTTGGCGAAATGACGGGTTGGAACAGCGATGTTATGCTGACCCGCGACATGAACAATCCTGATATGTTTTCGGGATACATTACTGTTGGAGTAACTGACGATTTGGACACCAACGGTATTGTTGAAATGAAATTTCGTGCTAACCACGAATGGACAACCAACTGGGGCAGCCTTGATTTTCCAACAGGTACAGCTGTGCAGGGTGGAGATAACATTCAGGTTCCTTACGGTTCTTACGCCGTAGCTTTTAACTGTACAACAGGCGATTACACTTTTACTACTACCTGTGGTAACATTAGCCTGATTGGTGAATTTAACGGCTGGGCTGATGATTTGTTTTTAACGCGTAACACCACCAATCCGGATATGTGGTGGGGTTTTATCACAGTTACCGAGGCTGAAGATGCTGACACCAATGGTATTGTTGAAATGAAATTCCGCGCCAATTCCGATTGGGGAACCAACTGGGGTGGTGCCGGATTTCCTACCGATACTGCTGTTCAGGATGGTTCTAACATCCCTGTTCCTTACGGTACTTACAAAGTAATGTTTAACTGTAGTACAGGTGTCTATAATTTTGTGGCTACCTGTGGAAACATCGGCCTTATCGGAGAATTTAACGGCTGGGCTGATGACTACTGGATGACGCGCAGTACAACCGACCCCGATGAGTGGAGTGTGATTTTTACTGTTACTGCCGCTATGGATGCCGATTCAAATGGGATTATCGAATTAAAATTCCGCGCTAACTCCGATTGGGGAACCAACTGGGGTGGCGATGAATTCCCATCCGGAACAGGAACACAAGATGGCTCTAACATTCAGGTTCCTTTGGATGACGAAGGTTTAACTACCGATTATGCTGTTACCTTTAACTGTGCCACAGGTGAATACAATTTTGTTCACACATCAGGAAGCATAAGTATGATTGGTGCCTTTAACAATTGGAATGGTGACGTTCCGATGCACCGTGATGCCACCAATCCTAACTTGTGGAAACTTACCCGTTCATGGTTTGCCGATTCGGAAGTTAAATTCCGTGAAAACAACGACTGGACAACTAACTGGGGTGCCGGTGACTGGCCAACAGGTGTAGGTGAAGACAACGGCACTAACATTCCTTTGGTTGCAGGTACTTACGATGTTACTTTCGATTACGATACCAAAGATTATACGTTTACTGCTAACAATGATGTTTGTGGTGAAGTAGGTATGGTAGGTGACTTTAATACCTGGGGTGACGATGGAACAGGTGTTCCAACTGATGTTTACCTGGTACGCGATGCGATGTATCCAAGCCAGTTCTCGTTAACTTACAACTTTACATCAAGCACCCAATTATTATTCCGTATGAATGCCGACCCAACATTTGCCGATGTTTGGGGTGGTACTTTCCCTTCGGGACAGGCTGTTAACGATCCCTCTGCCATGTTTAATGTTCCCGGCGGAAAATACAATATTATTTACAATTGCGTATCACACGACTTCAATTTCGAGCGTTTGGGAAATGCCATTGTTGCACCTCAGGTATTTGCCATGGATGCTGATGGTAATCTTAACGAACCCGACTGGAGCATTTCACAGTCTGTTTCAGCTACCGCTGAAGGTACTCCTATCGAAACCCCGATTGAAGCCTATTTTGGCGCTGTTTGGAATAGCGATTACATGTACGTGGGCGTTGACGTAGCTGATGATACGGTTACTGCCGGCGATGTAGTTGATATTTTCTTTGATGGTGACAAATCAGGTGGGCCTTACGATGCTCACGATGTTCATGTTACTGTTTCCAGCGATGGTACTATTACTGTTGTTCAAGGCTCCGATATTGTAGTAACCGGTGGCGCTGTTGTTACCGATAACGGGTATTCTGTTGAAGTAGCTATTCCTTATGCTGCTTTGGGCGTTACACCTGAAACAGGTGCTCAGGCAGGAATTGACGTTATGGTTGGTGATGACAATGGCGAAGGCGTAGCTTACCGTTTTGTTTGGAACGGTGGCATACAGGATTTAGATGGAACTTCTTCCTTCGGTGATTTAAACTACGGAGCATTGAGCTGTGGTTGCATTAGCCTTTATAACGAAACCATTGGCGATGTTAAACTTCGTAACCAGATAGCATTGGATAATACTACTACTTATGTTGGAACTTATGATCTTGACAACGCTTACGATGTAATGTTCCGCAAAGATGCTTCAAGTACAGTTAGCTGGAGCTCCGATGAGTTTCCTGCCGGTACTGCTACCTTAGGTGGCCCCAGAGTTCCTGCTACTGCCGGACGTTACCGTATTTCTTTCGACTGTATCACCGGTGCTTTCTCGTTTGGTGAAGCCCTTTCGGGTGATGCCGTTGCCGATGCTACTTATACTGAAACAGCTCCTGTTATTGACGGGGATCTTTCAGAATACAATCTGGCTTATGGTAGCGATATTCTTGCAGTAGGTGATGGCCCTATCAACAATACTGTTACCTGGGGAACCCTTTGGGATGCCAATAACCTCTATATCGGTGTTCACGTTGTGGATGCTGTTGTTGAAGGATCGGGCAACCCTTGGGATAACGATGCTATTGAAATGTATATTGATGGCGACAACAGTAAGGATGGTACCTATAGCGCTGAAAGTTTCGATACTCAGTTAATTATGGATGCTATGAATGATACCGCCCTTTGGGCTAAAGCAGATGGCGTTCCGATAACTGATGAAACATCAACCTGGGTAAATACAAGCGATGGTTACTCCATCGAATTACGCTTAGGATGGGCTCAGTTTGGATTTGCTCCCGGTAAAGGCAGAACCATTGGTTGGAGTCTTTCTAACAATGATTCAGACAATGGTATGGGTCGCGATTACCAAAGTACATGGTATGGTAATGGAAACAACTGGAGCGACAACACCGTGTTAGGTGACCTCGAACTCGCAGGAGGCCCTTACTACGTTGATGGTTTAGATGAACACGTGCTTTACAATGCAAACGTTGTTCTCTATCCTAACCCTGCACAAGATTTGGTTAATATCCGTGTTAAAGGCGATGTATTTACCGCTCAGGCTGACCTGTATGTTACCGATATCACCGGTAGAGTTATCATCAAAACAAATGCTAACTTTAAAACAGGCCGTCAGGTTCAAATTAGTACAAGTAACCTTACTACCGGTATCTACTTTGTAAATATCATGAGTAAAGATGGAAAACGTGCCGTTAAAAAACTCATTGTTCAATAAGCACTTTTTCATATAACATTCAAAAAAGCCTTTCCGGAAACGGAAAGGCTTTTTTATTGACTATATTTGCACCTTATTAAAACAGAGTAATGAAAAAGATAACTGTAGTTGCTTTAGTCCTTGCCGTGGTGTTTTCAGGATTAAATTGTGTAAACAACAAAACAAAAAAAATGACAAATCCTTTGTTGCAAAAATGGGATACGCCTTTTCAAGTGCCCCCGTTCAGTAAAATAAAACCTGCTGATTATGTTCCGGCTTTCGAAAAAGCCATGAAGGAGCAAAACGATAACATTAATGCCATTATTAACAATACTGAAGCACCAACCTTTGAAAATACAATTGCAGCCCTGGCCTATTCAGGACAACTACTCGATAAGGTGTCAGCTGTTTTTTATGGTCAGCTGGGGGCTAATACCAACGATTCTCTTCAAAAAGTAGCTACCGAACTTTCACCAAAGCTATCGGGTCATGGCGATAAAATCAGTATGAATCCTGAATTGTTTGCAAAAATTAAGCAGGTTTACGAGAATAAAGAAAATCTGACACTTACTAAAGAACAAGCCTACCTGTTGGAAGAAACCTACCGGAGTTTTGTCAGAAACGGAGCCAACCTTTCAAAAGAAGACCAAAAAACCCTTCAACAGATTAACAAAGAATTATCGTTGGCCACCCTTCAATACGACCAAAATGTTCTCAAGGAAACCAACGATTATAAACTGGTTATCGACAATAAAAAGAACCTCTCCGGACTGCCTGCTTCTGTTATTGAAGAAGCTGCCGAAACAGCCAGGGCTAATGGTCTTGATGGAAGTTGGGTTTTTACCACCCAAAAACCCAGCATGATTCCGTTTTTGCAATTCGCCGATAACAGAATGCTTCGCGAAGAGCTTTATAAAGCCTACCTGAATCGGGGAAATAACAATAACAAGTACGATAACAAAAAGGTGCTTGCAAAAATTGTTAACCTGCGTTTACAAAAGGCTAAACTTTTTGGTTTTGATACTTATGCCGATTACCGGCTACAAAACCGTATGGCTAAAAACGCCAACAATGTTTACACGCTGCTTAACCAGGTTTGGGATGCTGCACTGCCGGTTGCTAAACGCGAAGCTGCCGAAATGCAACAGATAATGAATAAAGAAAAAGGCAGCCTTAAGCTGGCAAGCTGGGACTGGTGGTATTATGCGGAGAAAATAAGAAAGCAGAAATACGATTTGGATGAGAAGGAACTGAGCCCCTATTTTAAACTTGAAAATGTAAGAGACGGCGCTTTTATGGTCTATCATAAATTGTACGGCATTACCTTTTCACCGGTTAACAATATTCCAAAGCCACACCCTGATGCCGTGGCTTACGAGGTGAAAGAGGCCGATGGTAGTCACCTCGGCGTTTTGTTTATGGATTTCCATCCACGGGCATCAAAGCAGGGTGGTGCCTGGCAAGGAGAGTACCAAAGTCATTATGTTACGCCACGGGGAAAAAATGTTTCACCCATTGTAACGGTAGTTTATAATTTTACCAAACCAGGAGCCAAAACACCCGCCCTCTTAAACTTCGACGAGGTGGAAACTTTGTTTCACGAGCTGGGTCATGCTATGGATGCCCTCTTTGCCAAAAACAGGTATCCCGGCCATCACATTCCTTCCGACTTTGTAGAGCTTCCTTCCCAGATGATGGAGCACTGGGCAACCGAACCGAAAGTGTTAAAAATGTATGCTAAAAATTATCTCACCGGCGAACCTATTCCTGATAAGTTGATTGAAAAAATTCATAACAGTAAGTTCTTCAACCAGGGATTTATCAACGTGGAATATCTGGCTGCTTCATACCTTGATATGGATTATCATACCATTAAAGAGCCGCTAAAAGGCAGTATTACCGATTTTGAAAAGGAGGCGATGGATAAAATCGTGCTTATTTCCCAGATTGAACCGCGTTACCGAAGCACCTATTTTACCCACATTACCGGCGGCTACGATGCCGGTTATTATAGTTATCTTTGGGCTGCGGTATTGGACAACGATGCCTTTGCCTATTTTAAAGAAACCGGTATTTTTAATCAGGAAACGGCGGCAAAGTTCAGAAAGAATATTTTGGAAATTGATGGCACGCAAGATCCTGCCGTTCTTTACCGGAACTTTAGAGGACGTGATGCTATTGTCGAACCGCTTCTCGAAAACAGAGGCCTTAAATAATTAAAAGGATAAATCATGGAAACCAAACGTCAACAACGAATATCAAAACTCATTCAACGCGATCTTGGTGAGATTTTTCAGCTGGAAGTACCTCACCTTACCCCCGGTGTAATGGTAACCATTACAAAAGTTCATGTTACTCCTGACCTGGCGCTGGCAAAAGTATATGTCAGCCTCTTTCCTACTAAAAATAAGGAGCAATTGGTGGATGGATTCAACAAGGCATCACGCGAAGTGCGGGGGCTGCTTGGAAAGCGTATTCGTTTCCAGGTACGAGCCATTCCCGAATTGCGTTTTTATCTGGATGATTCACTCGACTATATCGAGAAAATCGATCAACTTCTTAAAGAGGATTAATTAAAAAGATATTTGTTTTCTGATTTACAAAGTATTTCATAATCATCCACGTAGTTAACTTTAAACAACTTCATTGAGTAAATAGTACAGAAATGAAATATCTGAGATAATTTTTTTTGATGCAAGTGAGTACGGATATGACCCCGTTGGGTTTAATATAATTCGAGACAAAAAGTCCCATATTTTGCTTATATGAACTTATTTTTGTATTTTTGGGACAGATGGGAATAATAAGAGATAAAATGGGACAAATAAAAAAACTTGAAAAGTTACCGCCAAAAAGAGAAAAAATTGAAACCCTCTCAATTTTACGGCAACTATCAAATAGTGCAAATGTTCTTGGAGAGCTAAAAGGAATTGCAAAAACAATACCTAATCAAGCAATGTTAATAAATGCAGTTGTTTTACAGGAAGCAAAAGACAGCTCGGAAATAGAAAACATTATAACTACACAAGACGAATTATATAAGGCATTGGTAACAACAAAAAAACAACCTGCTCAGGTAAAAGAAGTAATTAATTATAGAAAAGCAATATTTACCGGATTTGAAATAATTCAAAAACAAGGATTTCTTAAAGTAGCAGATATTGAAACTATTCAAAAAACAATTGTTGAAAATAATGCAGGAATTAGAAGTATGGCAGGAACTGTTCTGAAAAACGACAGAACAGGGGAGGTTGTATATACACCACCTCAAGAAAAGTCGGAAATTTTTGATTTACTAAGCAATTTCTTAGAATATTTCAATATCCATCAAATGGATTTACATCCATTGATAAATCTTGCTGTTTTGCATTATCAATTTGAAAGTATTCACCCGTTTTATGATGGTAATGGACGAACAGGAAGAATTTTAAATATCTTATATTTGATAATAAACAACCTTCTCGATATCCCGATTTTATATCTAAGTTCATACATAAATCAAAACAAATCTGATTATTACAGATTGTTAAATAAAGTCAATAATACGGACGAGTGGGAAGAATACATTTTGTACATATTGAAAGCAATAGAAGAAACCGCATTAAAAACAATTGACAAAATAAACAATATCAAAGAATTATTAGAAAAAACCGTAAATATTGCAAAAGATAAAACGCCAAAAATTTATAGAAAAGAGTTAATTGAATTACTTTTTGAACAACCCTATTCTAAAATTGATTTTGTTGTTAATAAACTAAATATTGAAAGAAAAGCGGCATCAAGATATTTAAAAAAACTTGAAGAAATAGGAATACTAAAATCAGTAAAAATGGGAAGAGAAACTATTTATATAAATGAAAACTTAATAGAAATATTGAAAAAATACTAAGCACAAATAAATACCAATCAATAAATTATAACATTATAAATCCATGAAATACGACCCTATAAAAAGAAAACTTGGCGTGGTTTTTAACAAAACCCCCTTTTTGCGAAAACTGTTTTACAGGCTTCTTGATGTGCTGCTTCTCCGAAGCTGGCACGTGCATAAGGTCCTTAAAGAGTGGGAGAAATCACACCCCGGAAAACAACAAATCCTGGATGCCGGCTCCGGCTTTGGCCAGTATGTTTATTATATGGCATCGCGTAACTCCGGCTGGAATATTAAAGGGGTGGACGTGAAACCCGAACAGGTAGACGATTGTAATAACTTTTTTCATAAGGTGGGTTTGAACAATGCCCGTTTCGAGTTGGGCGACTTAACAAAACTCAACGAAACCGAAAAATACGACCTGGTGCTTAGCGTGGATGTGATGGAACATATTGAAGAGGATGTACTGGTATTTAAAAATTTCTACAAAGCACTGAAACCGGGAGGAACTTTGCTGGTATCAACCCCTTCCGATCAGGGAGGCTCCGATTCGCATCACGACCACGACCATGACCACGATGGCGAAGGTGGCGACCACTCTTTTATCGATGAGCATGTCCGCGACGGGTATGGTGTTCAGGAAATTGCCGACAAGATGAAATCGGCCGGTTTTTCAAAAACCGAAGTGCACTATCAATATGGAACCCCCGGAAAAATTGCCTGGAAACTCAGCATGAAATACCCCATTGTTATGCTTAATGCTTCTTATCTGTTTTTTATTATTCTTCCGTTTTATTACCTGTTGACCATGCCCTTTGTTTTGCTGCTCAATGCATGGGATGTCAGCTCAACCCATAAAACGGGAACGGGAGTTATTGCCAAAGCCTGGAAATAGAACTTACTGAATGTTTTAGCTTAATCTTATGCGATTCTCTCTTTTTATAGCCAAAAGATACCTGATTTCAAAAAAATCGCATAACCTTATTAATATTATCTCCTTTATCTCCATGGGCGGCCTTTGGGTTGGTACCGCGGCGCTTATCATCGTGCTTTCGGTATTTAACGGGTTTGAAGGGGTTATCAAATCGCTTTACCGCACGGTTGACCCCGATTTGCTCATCACTGTAAAACAGGGAAAAACATTTCATTTTACTGACTTTCCTTCCGATGAGATTCAAAAAATCCCCGGCGTTTACCAGCTGGTGGAGGTGGTGGAAGAGGATGCGCTGCTTAAATACGACGATAAACAACTTATTGGAAGAATCAAGGGGGTTTCGGCTAACTACAACCGCGTAACAGCGTTGGATTCGCTGGTTGAAGACGGGCAGTTCGTATTGCAGCAGGGCAATCGGAATTTTGCGGTTCCCGGTGCCGGTGTTGCCTGGTTTTTGGGTATTAATCTTCGCGATGTAAAGCAGCTGCTTTCGGTGTATGTACCCAAACGGGGAAACGCTTCTGCCTTTTCGATGGAAAGCGCGTTTAACAACAGGGTGATTCATCCCGCAGGCATATTTTCAGTACAGCAGGAAATTGATGACAAATACGTGTTTGTCCCGTTGCGTTTTGCCCGCGAGCTGATGGATTACCGCGACGAGGTTACCTCGGTGGAGGTTTATTTGAAACCCGAAGCAGATGGCAAAAAGGTGCAGAAAATCATCACGAAAATAGTGAGAGGTGACTTTGAAGTAAAGAATCGTAATCAGCAAAATGCTACCCTTTACAAAGTCATGGAGTCGGAAAAACTGGCCATCTATTTGATTTTGGTGTTTATTCTTGTGCTGGCTTCCTTTAACATGACAGGCTCCATTTCGGTATTGATAGTGGAAAAGAAAAAAGATATTGCCGTGTTAAAAAGTATGGGTGCCGACAAAAAAATGGTCAGCCGGATATTTTTCAACGAAGGGTTAATGATTAGCATGATTGGCACTATCGCGGGACTTTTTACAGGGTTTGTCATCCTCTTTTTACAGCAGCAGTTTGGCTTGGTTAAACTGGGTGGCGGCAATGGTGCTTTTATCATTAATGCCTATCCCGTTAACATGGTGTGGGCCGATTTTGTTTATGTATTTCTAACGGTTCAGTTAATAGGCATGGCAGCATCGTGGTATCCCGTAAAATACCTGCTCAGAAATTTTGAAGAGATAGGTTTGAAGTAAAATTATATGGAGTCTGCGAGTAGTATTAACCGCTAAGACGCCAAGACGCTAAGGTGGCTTGTGGCTACCTGAAAAGTCATGCATAATGTCATCCTGAGCGGAGTCGAAGGATGTATTATACTGATAATATATCAAATACCCTGATCTATCTCACGGTTTGTAACCGTGAAGAACTACGGCTCCACCTTTCAGGTTTCCATCAACCTGAAAGGAGACCTCGTTTACAACTAGGATGAACAAATCTAATGAACAACGAAACTGTGTTATAAAATCTCCCCCTCTCTTCGCCTCTGAGCCTCCGCGGTAAAAACTTCCCGTTCCGGATTCTCTGTTCAAATTATCAGCTAACCACTTGATGTAAAACCAGACCTTTTCTGTGAAAGCCCTTTTTCAATAAAGATAAATGTCAGCTCCCGGTGTTGCTTTCTTTCTGATTTGTTTTTTCAGATCGGCTTTACCTTCCTCCTCAATAAAGGGGTTGTCGCGCAAATAGAGCCGCTTAATACCGGGTTTGGAAATGAGTTTCCACGGAATATCTTCCAGGTTGTTATGCTGAACATCTACCTCTTCCAAAGGGGTGATAAGTGATAGATCAGGTATGGCAATAAGTTGATTAAATCCGGCATCCAGAATGGTGAGGTTTGGAAGCGTGGTTAGCCATTCAGGTAAAATTTTTAGTTGATTGTGATGAATATAAAGAAATTTTAGCCGGTTAAGATTTTTCATGCTGCCGGGAAGTGATTCCAGCTTGTTAAACGAAAGATATATTCTTTTTAACCCGGTAAGGGTTCCTATCTTCTCAGAAACAGAGTCTATTTGGTTATAATAAAAATCCAGTTCAACCAGTTGATTCAGGTTAAAAACCACATCAGGAATGGTGGTGAAGCGGTTCTTGTAAAAGATGATGGTTTCAAGGCTGTCCAGAGCACCAAACGAAACGGGAAGCAACGATAGGTTGTTGTCGGCCAGGTTTAACCGTTTTAATCCCGTCATGATATTGATATTGTCAGGCAGAGACTCCAGCTTGTTTCCCGCCAGTAAAATCCGTTCAATCTTCGCCAGGCGAATGGCGGCACGGCGATTAAATTTAACCCGGTTAAAATTTAAGTTAACTTCGTGTAACTGTTTAAATCGTTTGATGTATCGTGGAATATGACGAATGTTGTTGTTGGTACATTCGAGGGTTTTAAGCTGTTTAAGCCTGCGTGTTGAACGGGGAATCCGTTTTAGGTTGCCGTTATCTATTACCACGTTTTTAAGGGAGCTGTGTGCCGGAAAGCAGATATGTTTAATCGGATTATCCGACAGCACCACGATTTCAAGGCTGTCCGGTTTAAAAAACTTTTTATTGAATCGTTTGATGTTGTTACCGGATGCATCAATTTTTCTTAACCGGTAAAAACGCGACAGGTCGGGTAATTTGTTTAACCCTAAGTTGCGCATCTTTAGTTCGGTAACGCTGTCAGGGTTAAGTAAAGTAAGTTTTGATAAAAACCCGGTACGCGAACGCTCCTGCCTCTTCAACCGCTCCTGTTCCCAGCTTTTAATCTGTTGCTGTTTAATAAGCAACAACGAGTCGTTGCGCATCTGTTTTGTGTTTCCTTGCGCCATGGCTCTGGTTGATAAAAACAACATCCACAGCACTATGGCCGGTATATACTTCATGGTTGGTTTTACTCTGTTTTTGATGGTTAAAAATAGCAAAGATTTTAATTAAACCGAAAAGTACAATAGTGCTGCCACAATAACAAATTATCAAAGCTTTATAAACACTTGCCTGAATGTTAAAGGGACTGGTTTAGAACATAATTTATTGTTTAATGATTTTAACACTTTTTATTTTTCTATTATCAATCCTTAGTGCTATATAATAAATGCCTGAAGGTAAATTATTCCCAAAATTATCCGTTCCGTCCCATGGTATTTTATAATTACCTGGTAGTTGATGGCCGCTTTGTAAAGTTCTGACCAAAAGACCCGCGTTATTATAAACTTCGATGTCGATTTGGGCGGTGGTTTCCCATTTGGCCATGATGTAAGAGGTTTGGCTGAAAGGATTAGGATAAACATTTAAGTTTTGAGTTTGAAGTTTTGTGTTAGGGGTTGAGAACTCATCTATGTCAACAGTGGGGTTCCACTCGTAAGCACCCATGTCTAACTTACTGTTGAAAATGCGGGGGTTGCCGGCCAAATCCACATCAGGTAATTTTACTCCTTCGGGTAAATCTAAAGTGCCGGCATCTATGCATGGCGACATGTCTGATAAATTATAAGGGAATTCAGCTCCGCCATAAAATAGTGGGTCATTATCAATGTTTGTCGTATCGTAATAAAAATAATAGTATGGTGCCGGAAACTTAATCCCATTCAAGCCATCTTCAATAAGGGAATAATAAATCATTAAAGAGTCTAAGTCCTGAGGCTTCAAATTGCCGGTGTTAATTTGATACGGCTCATTGCCATAGAAAATACAATTATACACCCTGCCTATCGAGCTAAATCCAACGGAAAATGCCACGCCATCGTTGTAGTAAGTACCTGTATTGTAACAAAAAGTTGAGTTGACAAGGTTACCATTGGTGTGTGCACTAAAACCTAATCCAAATCCGGCGGGTACCAAAGTATTATCATCCCATGAAATGTTTTCGGAAAACTCACAATTAACAACATTGGCATTAACACGTCCATTCCCATTGTGTAAAATCTCCAAACCATGTATACTTAATGGTCCTTCTATTTTTTCAACCGTATCAGGATAATTCCCGATAAATTTATTGGACGTAAAATATACATTGCTTGTGTTGATATCGTACGAGTTTCCGGTAGTTATGATATTTGCCGACCGATTGTGTGAAATTAATGAGTTTGTTACTAATGTACTATCGTTTACACCTAAACTAAGTATATAAGTCCACGCCCTGCAACTATCTATTATCAGTGAATCAAAAATCACCTTTTTTTTATACGATGCCCAAATCCCTCCAAAATGAAAGCCATTGGTATATCCGTTACCTTTTTTATAAGTCAGTTTTTTTAAAATAAGAAGGTCTTCACCGGGTGGTAAGGTGCCGAAACTGCTTTTATACTCCGAATCGATTATAGTCCCTGCTCGCGTTTCGCCAATAATGGCGATACTGTCTTTAAAACATAACGGTAACATTTCTCCGGTTTGCGATGCCGAATAAACTCCATTTGCCAAATGAATAGTATTTACCTTCGAATTGTTTTTTTTGATTTTTTGCAAAGCATAAGCAATGGTTTGTAAAGGGGTTTCGGGTTTTAAGCCGTCATTATCATTACTCCCTTCGGGGTTAACATATAAATCGGTATCAACCTGGACTATTTTACCTGCATTGGCCTCAACCGTGATGTCATCAATATAAAAAACCCTCCCATCTATTGAAGAAACAAAATAATAATCGGGATTTACGACTGTAGCCGTGTCGAGTTTGATTAGGTTAACTGTACAATTGTAACCTCGAGCAATATCAAGCCCAACGTAAGCATAATTCATGTAAATACTATTCAGGTCAACCGTGTCGAAATAAATGGAATAAGATGCTGCATTAATACCACCTCCAATCCACCACGAATGATTATTCCGAATGATGTTGCCAGAGAGCGACAAGTTGGATTTCCAACAAAAAATACCCCCACCGCTTCCATTAACAATATTGTTTTGGATGATACAATGGTTGATAAATATACTGTCACACTCTTTAATAAAAATTCCACCACCACTATTGGAAGTACCTATTCTTGTTCCTATTCCATTTTGCAAAGTAAACCCCGTGAGTGTGGCATCTTCAATACCATTTTGCATGATCACACAGCTGCCTGCTTGGTTTCCGTCGATAATTGTTTGGCTTATCATTGTTTCATCTTGTGTTGTAAGATACAAACTCGCCAATGTAACAGAATTGTAAAGAAAATCAACATTTTCGTAATAAGTACCCGGGTAAACCAAGACGGTATCACCCGTACCGGCGTGTAGTATGGCTTGTTGAATGGTGGTATAATCGCCCGTACCGTCTTGTTTGACGGTTAATGTGTCGGCATAAGAAACTTGTGATGAGATCCATAAAACAACAAGAGTAAGTAAATGTTTTTTCATTGTTTAATTAAATTATGTAAGCAATTCTCCCCTTCTTATTAAAGAAGGGGAGAATTGTGTTTATTTGAATCGGCTAATTGTTGATAATCAGTATTTTTTTCGTTGAAATTTTATTATCGGCAATTATTATAACAAAATAAACGCCGCTATAACAATGAGAAACAGTTGTAAACAAACTGTTGAAACTTAAACTGTGTTTACCCCTGCTTAAATTATTTATTGTTTTTTTCTCCATCACTTTACCTGTTTGGTCGTAAAGAGTAACAAATACATTTGTACTGTTTTCTAGTGATAATACTAATTTACTATTGCTGTTTACCGGATTAGGAAAAATGGTGCATTGTAAATTACTCTCGTCAAAGTTTTCTGAACGTTTGTTTTTATTATTAAACGAAATTAAATAAAACTTTTTATGCTCTCCGGTTTTAACAATTCGCTGTTCATTTACACCTCGTTCTTTATTAAACACATAATACTTCTCTACGGTATTTGTTTTTAGTCCGGTACTTTTTGTGCCATAGTACATGTGAAATACAATGCTGTCGCCGGCATATCCTTCATCATAACTTTTGAGTAGCACCGTTGTATCAGTTGGGAAAACCACGCAGGCGCCAATACAGGTCGTGTCGTCAAGAAAAGCTCCTATTTCCTGTGGGCGGTTGTTGGTGTCAGGTTCGATAAGAAGTGAAGTGTAATCGGCTTTTTCTTCATAAGTAAAGTTTTGTGGGGTTCTGTCAACCTCAGTAGGGATATTCCCAAATCCGTACCACTCGAAAATATTAATATCGTTTGCCACTTCCACAACAACCATGTCACCGTACTTAATCACAGCATCTTCGGGGGTTAATTTCCAATGATGATCACCGGGGCCGGTGGCCAAATCAACCAGTGTCCAGTCGTGGCCTTTTGCTGATACCAATTGATCGGGCAATAACTGTGAAAGCGCATCCATCGGACTTTGATTTTGCAACAAAAAGTATCCAATCCAGTTTTTACCGCCGGCTTTCAACTGCATAGAATAGTCGGGTGCCAAACGGGTTCCGTAAAGATGCAGCCAGCTTTCTGCTGCTTGGTGTATGTTAAGCTTATACCCTTTTGTGCTTTGAATATAAGGCAAATCCGATTCGTTCCAATTATTACCTTCTTTTGAAAAGGTTCTATAAGTCATATTAAAAGGCGGAGGCATTCTGTAAGTTAATTCAAGCTTATACGGTATGGGGTCAATATCTTCCATAACACCACGGGTTAATTGTGGCTGGTCGGTTGTTTCGTCGCGCTCCAGTTTGGGATATGATATCCAAGTGTAAGTATCATTGCCATTAACCTTCAACATTTCATCTTCCAACTGTATCACATTAAGTTTTGAATGACAAGATGTTGTAATAATTAGCTGGTTATCATTGGTATTGATTACGGCTTGGTCTTTAGAAGATATATATTCGTAAAAATGTGTTTCGTACATATTAAGTACAACATAAGAATTGATACCATAAAAATGATTAAAATTCCAAACTTCAGCTCTATTGTTTCCATAGCTACCATAATGTAAACCAATTATTGCATATAAGTTGCCATTTACAGGGTTATATTTTATACATGAGGTCCAGCTTGGTACATCTAAACT
Source organism: Bacteroidota bacterium (assembly GCA_003650425.1). Taxonomy (GTDB): domain Bacteria; phylum Bacteroidota; class Bacteroidia; order Bacteroidales; family F082; genus B16-G9. The sequence goes on from QMPP01000038.1 coordinate 15,883, forward strand.
GCTGAGCATATCGTTTGACGTACCGTCAAAATATATTATGCTTGCAGGTTCTGGATTCAAGTAATTGAAATTACCAGCTGTTAAAACAGCAAGGTAATTACCTTTATCGCAGTATTGTATGTCCATAAAGTCTTTATTCAAAGAGTAATAATTCACTTGACCAGTACTCCTGTCAATAACTGTGATACTTTTTCTTGTTCCATGTTCGTTAATACTACCTGAATATATTTTATTGTTTAAGGGATTATAAGCTAGTCCAATAGGATTTGTTACAATATAAGTTTCTAAAAAAGTACCATTTTGTGGATCTATTACTCTTATTTTATTAGTAGCATCTTTTGGGTTATTAACGGCTACAATAAGGTCTTTGGTTTTAGTTAATGCAAACCAAGCATTGTAATTCCATTTAACAACTGACGATAGTATTTTATATTGATAAGCATCATTAGTATTCAAATCAATAAAATATAACCTTAGAGGTTGTGTACCACCTCCAACTGTACAGTATAGCCTATCATTTTCACCAACGAAAAGCTGCTTTATCCAATTTGTAGAAGTTTCAATTACATCGTTTAACAATTGATTAGTAGAACCATCTATTATTCTAATTTTATTGTCATTCTCATAGATTGCAACATAAACTTTATTACGTTTTTTATCAAAAACTATGGATGAAATATAATTTGGATAAGGTAATAAGCCTAAGTCAATAGTCGTACTTGAATTATCATCCAAATCATTTATATATATTTTTCCAATATGGGGGTCGTATGAATAAACTTTATTTTCGACCGAATTATAGATAATTTTTCTTGTCCTACCTCCTAAGTCAGTTTTCCCCAAATAAGAACCATTTGGAGAAATCTCAAAAACAGAACAATCAGTAGCGGAAATTAATAAGGTTGTATTTGCATTGTTTCTTGCGGCTTTTATATTATATGCATTAGGAATAGCATTAATCAATGTAACTTCATTTGTATTACAATCAATGCTATAGGCTCCATCAGAATATGATTTTCTGTTAAAATCACTAGCTATTCCACCAATAATTTTATTTTGGCCATTATATGAAAGGGAAAATGATTTAGTCAAAAAGTTATTTTCGTCAATAGTAATCTGAGCTTCTAAATTATTATTTGAAGCATTGTAAACATATACTCCTCCCGGATAAGCACAATAAACTTTATTATTATCAGGGTTGTAAGTGGAACTGTTTATGAAGTTTGACACACTAAAACTTTGAAAAACATCAGTAGTACCATCAATCGCGTATCCAGTAGTATAATTATTTGTACTATGTTCAACAGGAAAAGAAAATAATTTGTGAATACTATTCGTGGTATTGTTAATGTATAGTAGTTTACCTTGAGGTGCATCTCCTACATTTTGTTCTTTTAAAAGTGTATTACCATCAATATTTCTTAGTTGAATAAAGTTATTGGGTGCTGTATTTTTTTTAACACTTAAATATACTACATCCCTATCTTTATTGATGGCAAAACTATATGTAAAAAAACTAAATGTTCTTGATGAACTAGTTTGATAGTCATTACCATAAAATGTATAATAATGTGTACCTATACCGGTGCCCATATTAAATCCAGAAGTAACTAAAACAATTTTATCAGTTCTGCTATCATATTTTAATGACTTAAAATCATATTTGGGATATGTATCACCTTGTTTAATAGTAAACAGAACTTGATCTTGATTTGGGTCAATAGCTATTATTTTTAAATCCTCAGTTACACAATATAGCTGATTTTTAATGGGGTTATATGCAAAATTATTATTATCTTCTATTCCGTAGTTATCTATCTGAGTAAAAAAAGAAGTGCCATAATTAGAAATATCAATTACACCTTCTTTTTGGTGTGTTGTGCCGTTGAGTACAATAATCCGATGATATCCATAAACAAAGAATTTATTTACGCTATCAATGTAGATTATATCAAGTGGCATAATACCAGCATCTTGTCCGCCAAGCCAAATATCATTCCCTTGACTTTCTTGAGTAGATAATGTTGGTGTTGTAAGCGAATAATTATATAAATTGGAATTACTGTCTGTATATATTAAGTAATCATCAATAATTACACTATCACTTACTGCTTGGGCAAATGCTAATTCACCTATTAATAAAAGTATTATAATTTGAAGTATAATGTTTGTTCTTTTCATAATGAAAATATTTTAAAAGTTACTAAATGAAATAATTAGTTTCTCCCCATTTAATATCTTTGCAAATGCTAGAGTAGCAAAGCTACTTATACCACCCGGGTCAGGGATTCCTTTTTAGGATGAACCCCCGGGTGGCTTTTTATATTAGTTTAAGCATAGCGGTAATTTTTTTAGATGGATTATCATTAGTTTCAAAATATTTTTCAAAGTAACTAATAAAAAATCCACGAAACAAGGTAGGAACATGGTAGGTTTTATACTACCATTAATGGTAGGTTTTTGGCAAAATTTATGGTTATTGCTTAAAGTAATTTCCCTATAGAATGCCTTATAGTCCATATATATAGAGCATTACGTAATTTCTTTGGTTTTTTGGCTTATTTCACCTTAAATTCTTAAAGTTATTGCGCCTGCATTGTAAAGGTGTCTATTATCATCAATCCTAACAACTTATCGCAGCCATAAAAAAAGCCGCTTTCCTCGTGGAAGCGGCTTTTTACATAAGCTGTTTTTAAGAATCTTTATACAAGTCCTTGTGCCAGCATAGCATCAGCAACTTTAACAAAGCCACCAATGTTAGCGCCTTTAAAGTAATCGATGTAATCACCTTCTTTACCCCATTTAACACAAGTGGAGTGGATATCTTTCATAATTTGGTGTAATTTGGCATCAACCTCTTCGCGTGTCCAGTTGTAACGCATCGAGTTTTGGCTCATCTCCAAACCGGAAACGGCAACACCACCGGCGTTGGCAGCTTTACCGGGACCATAAAGGATTTTAGCATCCTGATATACGGCAATGGCTTCAGGAGTGGAAGGCATGTTAGCCCCTTCCGAAACAACAAAACATCCGTTATCAATAAGTGTTTTAGCTTCGTCTTCGTTAACTTCGTTTTGGGTTGCGCAAGGCATAGCCACATCACATTTAACACCCCAGGGACGTTTTCCTTCGAAAAACTCAACACCATATTTATCTGCGTATTCTTTAATACGGCCGCGTTTTACATTTTTCAGTTCCAAAACAAAGGCAAGTTTTTCGGCATCAATACCATTAGGATCGTAGATGTAACCCGATGAATCGGAAAGGGTAACCACTTTACCACCCATTTGGGTAACTTTTTCGGTAGCATACTGAGCAACGTTACCGGAACCTGAAATAGCAACAATTTTACCTTTGAGGCTGTCACCACGGGTGTTCAGCATCTCTTCGGCAAAATAGGTAGCACCGTAACCGGTAGCTTCGGGACGAATTAATGAGCCACCCCATTCAAGGCCTTTACCGGTAAGAATACCTGTAAATTCGTTGCGTAATTTTTTATACTGGCCAAAGAGGAAACCAATTTCGCGGCCACCAACACCAATATCACCGGCAGGTACGTCAGTGTTTGGCCCGATGTGGCGGTAAAGTTCGCTCATAAAGCTTTGGCAAAAACGCATTACCTCGTTGTCTGATTTTCCTTTAGGATCAAAATCCGAACCACCTTTACCACCACCCATAGGAAGGGTTGTGAGTGAGTTTTTGAAAACCTGCTCAAAAGCAAGGAATTTTAAAATACCAAGGTTTACGGTAGGATGGAAACGAAGACCTCCTTTGTAAGGACCAATGGCGCTGTTCATTTCAATACGGATACCGCGATTGATTTGAACTTCTCCTTTATCGTTTAACCATGGAACACGAAACATAATTAATCTCTCGGGCTCAACCATTCTTTCCAAAATTTTGGCATCCTTGTATTGAGGGTTATCTTCAATAAATGGAATTAATGATTCAACTACTTCGTGAACTGCTTGATGAAATTCAACTTCACTTGGATTTTTGGCAATGACTTTAGCCATAAAGTCGTTTACCTTTTGTTCATAGACGTTTGACATTTTCTTAAATTATTAGGTTCATGTACTAAATTATTTCAGTACAATATTAACCAAAATATAGGGGAGTTTGTTGTAGCAATGAGCCTATTTAGATGAATCACGTACCAATGTAAGTGATTCACGTATGGGAAGTGCCAACCAAAAAACAGCTTTGTTATTTTAGGTTGTTTTAAAGGTA
>QMPP01000039.1 GCA_003650425.1 Bacteroidota bacterium
AATCGAACGAGCTTTTTGAGCATCACAGGGTAGTGGTTGATCCGGGGCAGGAGCCCGAACGGGTTGACAAGTTTTTGTTTAACAAAATTCAAAATGTTTCGCGAAATAAAATCCAGCAGGCTGCCAAAGCCGGTAATATTTTGGTAAACGAAAAAGAGGTAAAATCCAATTACAAAATAAAGCCCGGCGATGTAATTTCGGTGGTGATGAGTTACCCTCCACGCGAGGTGGAGATTAACTCCGAAGAAATTCCGTTGGATATCGTTTACGAAGACAATGATGTTATTATTATAAACAAGCAGGCCGGATTGGTGGTTCATCCCGGCCACGGAAACTATACCGGTACGCTTTTAAACGGGCTGTCATACTATTTTGAGCAAACCCGTCAGCAAGATAAAGTAGAAAATGGTTTCGGGTATCTGGTGCATCGAATTGATAAAGATACTTCTGGTTTGCTGTTGGTTACTAAAAATGAGATGGCTCAAACAAAATTGGCCAAAGAGTTTTTCGACCATACCATCGAGCGTTCGTATGTTGCGTTGGTATGGGGCGATATGGAAAAAGAGGAGGGAACCATCGAAGGCCATATTGGCCGTAGCCTTAAAGACCGCCGGGTAATGACCGTTTTCCCCGATGGGGAATATGGCAAACATGCTGTTTCGCATTACAAAGTGCTGCAACGGTTTGGATATACCACGCTGGTAGAGTGTAAACTCGAAACCGGCCGGACTCATCAGATCAGGGCGCATTTTAAACACATCGGTCACCCGTTGTTTAATGATGCCCGTTATGGTGGCGACCAAATTTTGAAAGGAACCACGTTTACCAAATATAAGCAATTTGTGCTTAATAGTTTTAAGCTGTTGCCACGCCAGGCACTGCACGCAAAATCACTGGGATTTGTGCATCCAACCACGGGAAAAGATGTTTTCTTCAAATCAGAGCTGCCACCCGACATGGCAGCCGCCATCGATAAATGGGATAAATATACCTCTAACCGGTTACGGGAAGATGAGTATTAGAATGTGGTATTTTTGATGTGTATTATTGATGTGTTGGTATCAGGGTGATGGTATTTTATTCCGTTTGGGAGTAATTTTTTTATTTTACTATTAAGTAACCTTTCGACAATCATAGGAGACTGGACAAAATAGTTGTTGCCCCGTCCTTTAGAGCGGGGTAACGATTAATTATTTAGGGCATTCAGCAGGTTAGGTTAACACAGAGAGGAATCGGAGCATAAAAAAAGCGGAAATAACTTCCCGCTTTTTTTATAATGTAATCTTGAAAATTAGTCAATCTCAACAATTTCATAACCCTCAATAATATCACCAACTTTTACATCGTTAAAGTTTTCGATGTTTAAACCACATTCATAACCGGTGGCAACCTCTTTAACATCATCTTTAAAACGTTTCAACGAACCCAGGTTACCGGAGTAAACCACGATTCCATCACGAATTAACCTGACTTTGGTATTTCTGTTTATCTTGCCATCGAGTACGTAACAACCGGCAACGGTACCCACTTTGGTAACTTTAAAAGTGTTGCGGACTTCGAGGTTAGAAACAATTTTTTCTTCGGTTTTTTTGGTAAGCATCCCTTTAATGGCTGACTCAATTTCTTCTTTAGCTTGGTAGATAATGGAGTACAATCTAATGTCAACCTGTTCGATTTCGGCTCTTTTTCGGGCTTGTGGTACCGGACGCACCTGGAATCCGATGATAATGGCGTTGGATGCCGAAGCAAGCATAACATCTGTTTCGGTAATGGCTCCTACGGCTTTGTGGATAATGCTTACCTGAACTTCTTCGGTAGAGAGGCGGAGTAACTCATCCGAAAGGGCTTCGATGGAACCGTCAACATCGCCTTTTACAATAATGTTAAGTTCTTTAAAGTCGCCAATGGCAAGTCGTCGGCCAATTTCATCAAGCGTAATATGTTTCTTGGTTCTGATGGATTGCTCACGAATAAGTTGATGGCGTTTGGTAGCGAGGTTTTTAGCCTCTTTTTCGTCAGCAATAACATTGAACAGATCACCAGCTTGGGGTGCGCCGTTAAGTCCTAACAGCAATGCAGGCATTGAGGGGTCAACTTCATCAACAGCAACATTCCGCTCGTTAAAAAGTGCTTTAACTTTACCATAAACAGGACCTGCCAAAACAATATCACCTTTTTTAAGGGTTCCGTTTTGAACCAAAATGTTGGTAACGTAACCACGCCCTTTATCGAGTAACGATTCAAGCACGGTTCCGCTCGCTAACCGGTTAGGGTTGGCTTTAAGGTCAAGCATTTCCGATTCGAGCAGCACTTTTTCTAACAGCTCCTCGATACCTTCTCCGGTGATGGCTGATATTTCCTGCGATTGGAATTTGCCACCCCAGTCTTCAACCAAAATATTCATGTTGGCCAACTGCTCCTTAATTTTTTCAGGATTGGCTCCCTCTTTATCAATTTTATTAAAAGCAAAAACGATGGGTACGCCGGCAGCTTGTACATGAGTAATAGCCTCTTTGGTTTGAGGCATTACGGCGTCATCGGAAGCAATTACGATAATGGCCACATCGGTAACTTTGGCACCTCGGGCACGCATGGCAGTAAAAGCCTCGTGACCCGGTGTATCAAGAAATGTGATTTTTCTTTTGTCGGGCATGGCTACCTCATAGGCTCCTATGTGCTGGGTAATACCTCCTGCTTCGCCTGCAACAACATTCGCGTGTCGTATGTAGTCGAGGAGTTTGGTTTTACCATGGTCAACGTGTCCCATTACCGTAACAATGGGTGGACGAGGTATCAACGAAGCCGGGTCATCTTCCTCTTCTTCAATACTCATTATATCGTTGTCAACGTCAACAAACTCGGTTTTGTGTCCGTACTCATCAGCAACAAACTGAATAGTTTCCGCATCCAAACGCTGGTTGATGGATACGACCATTCCTAAATCGAAACAGGTTTTGATGATGTCGGTTACCCCGATGTCCATCATGTTGGCCAGCTCGCTTACCGTAAGGAATTCGGTAACTTTTAAAACACTCTTTTCAGCCTCTTCTTTCGCCAACTTATTGGCTCTTTCATCGGCAATATGACCTCTTTTTTCACGACGGTGTTTCGAGGCTTTTGATTTTCCACCACCCTGCAAGCGGGCAAGTGTTTCTTTCATCTGCTTTTGAATTTGTTCCTCCGTGAGTTCTGCTTTTACCGGTCTTTTAAAAGGCCCTTTCTTTCTTGAATCGTGATGTGATTTACCTTTTCCTGCATGCGCCGGTTGTTGCCCGGGCTTGTGGGTGGCAATTCTTTTACGAGGTCGTTTCCCTTTGTTGGCTCCGTGAACCGGATCTTTTGATGAGGCAACCGGTTTTTTCTTTTTCTTACCCGGTTTAGGCTCTTCTTTCAGGTCGATTTTCCCTAATATGGTAGGGCCGTTAATTTTTTGGTATTTCGTTTTAATGAATTCAATTTCTTCTTTAGGCTTGGCTTTCTGTTTGGGAGCTTCTTTTTTGACTTCCTGTTTAGGAGCAGGCTTAGGTTGTTCCTTTTTAGCAGGTTCATTATTTTTGGTTGGAGGAGTGTTTTTAACGGGTTTTTCTTTGGTTTGTGTCGTTTTATGTTTTTTGGTTTCCAAAGCTCTTTTATCTTCAGCCTCTTTTTTGCGTTGTGCTCTGGTTTTTTTGGCGGGGCGTGTTTTTTGATTGAGGGTGTTTAAATCGATTGACCCAACTACTTTAAGACCCTCTTTTGTTTCTTTGGTTTTTTCTTCGGTAACAGGTACTTCTTCTTTTCTCACCTCTTCCTTAACAGGTTCTTCTTTAACGGTCTCTTCCTTAACAGGTTCTTCCTTAACAGTTTTTTCAGGAGTTATAGTTTCAGTAGGTTCTTTTTTGGTTTCCTCTTTTACTGGAGCAGGAATTTCTTCAACTTTCTTTTCAACTAGAGGCTCTGATTTCGAAATATGCTCTACTTCTTTTTCAGGAGCAGCAACAGGTTCTTCTGCTTTTGGTTGTATTTTTTCAGCAGCAGGCTCTTGAGCGGCAGGTTCTTTTTCAGTAGGTTTTTCAACAACGGGTTTTTCTTCTACTACAGGTTTTGGCTCCGGTTCAGGTGCTGGCTTCGATTTTGCGTAACCGGTTCCTGTTTGAATAAAGATATCTTCCTGAAAATCGTCGATTGAGGAGGCCTCTCTTTGATTTTGGATATCATTAATGGTAACGGTTTCGTTGTTGCCATAATCCAATCCCTTTTCATGAGCTTCCTCTTTGACCTGTTTGTCAATCTGAAATTCTTTTTCAAGCAGCTCTACCATATCAAGCTCAAGCTTTGTGTTGGGTTTTGCGTCAATAGCAAACCCTTTCTTGCCAAGAAATGCGACAATAGTTTGAGTGCTTATGTTAAACTCTCTGGCGGCTTTGTTAAGTCTCATTGTTTTTAATGAAGCCATAAATTTCTTTCTTTAACTATTCTTGTTTCAGTTAAGAAACGGGTAAAAATACAATTTTCATCTATCAATAAGCATTGACGTATCAAAACTTATTATTACTCCGGAAACGCGTTCCTTCTATTCAAATTCTGCTTTAAGTATTCTAACTACTTCGTTGATGGTTTCTTCTTCCAGGTCGGTTCGGTTCACCAGCTCCTGTACGCTTAGTTCTAACACGCTTTTGGCAGTATCACAACCAACCGCATTCAGTTCGTCAATAATCCATTGATCGATTTCATCGTTAAATTCTTTCAGGTCAACATCTTCGGTATCAATATCGGAATCACGATAGACATCTATTTCGTAGCCGGTAAGTTTTCCTGCCAGTTTAATGTTGTATCCTCCTTTGCCAATGGCCAACGACACCTGGTCGGGACGCATGTACACTTCGGCTCTCATGGTTTCATCGTCTAAAGTGATGGATGAGATGGTGGCAGGACTTAAGGTACGTTGTATGTAAAGTGCAGTATTGGTGGTGTAGTTGATGACGTCGATGTTTTCGTTGCGCAACTCGCGAACGATGCCGTGAATACGCGATCCTTTCATGCCCACACAAGCACCTACAGGGTCAATTCTGTCGTCGTACGATTCAACAGCTACTTTAGCCCTTTCGCCGGGAACTCGTACAATATTTTTTATGGTAATCAAACCGTCGTAAATTTCAGGTACTTCTGCCTCGAATAATCTTTCAAGAAATACCGGTGAGGTGCGGCTAAGAATAATTTCGAGGCTGCTGTTGTTGCTTTTCAAATCTACCTTTGAAACCACGGCACGCAGGGTATCGCCTTTGCGGAAGAAGTCGGAAGGAATTTGTTCCGATTTAGGTAGTGTAAGCTCGATACCCTCTTCGTCGAGAACTAATATTTTATTTTTCCAAATCTGGTACACTTCACCGGTAATAATTTCACCAACTTTTTCACGGTACTTATTATAAACGGCATTTCTTTCATATTCAAGGACTTTTGACACCAGGTTTTGACGGATGGAGAGAATTTCGCGACGACCAAAATCGGATAGCGTAATTTGCTCTGCAACCTCTTCGCCAACTTCAAAGTCGGGTTCAATTTTAATGGCATCCGATAATTCAATCTCAACACTGGGATCTTCAATGGATCCATCTTCTACAATATCTCTAAACCTCCAAATTTCAAGGTCACCTTTGTCAACATTAACAATGATGTCGAAATTGGCATCTTCGCCAAATTTCTTTTTTAGCATACCTTCAAAAACATCTTCCAAAATACGCATCAGGGTTTCTCTGTCGATGCTCTTCAGCTCTTTAAACTCTGAAAATGTTTCTATAAGATTTATCTTATCCATGTTATTTTGCTTTTCTTAATGATACTTATTCTCTTAATCATTAAAAAGTTATTACTACTTTGGTTTGGCTAACTTCCGACATGGGAAGTGTGAGCTCTTCACCTATGATTGTTTTTTTGCTTTTTCCGCGAGTTACCGTTTTTTCTTGCTGAATTTTAATGACTTTGTCGTCAGCTTCAAGCAATACACCTCTGATTTTATTATCTTCAGTAGTTAAAACATCTACTTTGTTACCAATGTTTTTTTTGTATTGGCGTAACAGCGAGAAGGGTCTGTCGGCACCTGACGACATCACTTTTAGTTCAAAATCTTCAGTTTCTCTATCAAGGCTTCCTTCAATATGCCGGCTCAATGCCACACAATGGTCGATGGTTACGGCACTATCGGCATCGATAAAAACCTGAATTACATTGGTGCTGCTAACCTTTAAAGCGACCAAAAAGCGATCGGTACCTTCCAGATTTTCAGCAACTAACTGTTCTATTTGTTTTTCTGTTATCATATATTTATGCAAAGAGGGGACGCTCTGTCCCCTCCCAAATCTTTCCTCATGTTCAAAACGGTGGCAAAAGTACTAAAAATATTGTGAAATACAAACTTTTAGTGAATTTATGCCTTTAAAAAAAGCAATCGTTTTAGTTCCTTAAAACAGCTTTTTAATTTTGTATAATGCTGATAGTGGAAACGGTAGCTTGTTTATCTTCAATCCGTAGTAAAGTGTTTCCACGGCTCCAAAGCTTTTGTAAAACCGTGCCAGCCCTTCGTTGTCGGAGCCTTCAAAGTCGAGGGTGTAGTTGCCGGGACTAAACTGTCTGATAACCGAATCGATAATAAATGCCATTGCCGATACTTTTTTTCCTTCTTCGCTTTGTCCTGAAAACAGAAATGTTAACCGGTTGTGACTTTTCAGAAAAAAGACTCCGGCCAGCAATGTGTTACGCTCTGAATAGGCGCCATAGATGATGCCTTTTCCCTTGTGGATACTCATATACATCAAATGTTGTAGTCTGAGATAGTGATGATCGTTCCATTGTTTCACCTGCTTGCCTCTGTTTTTCCGGAACAGGGTAACCACCTCCTCTGGTTTGGTGGTTTTATGCAATGTGATGTTTGCTTTAACTGACTTTTTGAGATTTCTCTTTAGGTTTGTGCTGTAATGTTTTTGAGTTCTGGCGTAGGTGTTTATCAGGTCAACCAAGTGGTTTTTATGAGGAATAAGTATTCCGGAATCCTTCACAATTTTATTGAAACTATTAAAATTAATTTCTATGTATTTTACATCATTGGGAATGGCATTGATAAATTCAGTAACCTTATCAGGATACAAAAGCGTTTTAGAGAATACACCCAGTTGTTGCGAAAAAAAAGGATGGAGCATATATTTAATGTTCCACTTTTCGTTGATGGGTAGCGGCATTACCTGTTGGTAATCATCCTCAACAAGCGCATTCCAGTATGGGTGGATAATATCGAGATACCACGAGCAGGCATAAATATTACCATTAAAAGCGTGTTGAATGGTTTTGTCCCACTTTTTTTTATCAATCTCATTATGTGTTAAGTAGCGTATCATTAGAAATAGAGTTAGCAGGTTGCTTTTTTTAGCAGCTCTTCGTAAACGTATCTCCATCCTTTCCATCGCTGTTCATCGCTAAGCGACTCGTTATGCCATAGTGAAATAAAAGTGCCGTTGACGGCTTTTACCTCTTCAATTAAGTTTGATATTACCTGTAGTGCATCGGCGGGAGTGAGTTGCATGTAGTCGCGAAGCGTACCATCCATCACGGCAAACGGGTGGATTCTCAGGGGGGTTTCGGTTTCCAAATCTAGATCGTAAAACTGGTACATGGTGCATATTCCTGCCCTGAATCCGGGAAGGGCGGCATAGCCCATGGTGTAATCATCAGTAATATCGCTGTTGATAAGGGTTCGGTAGGTATCGGGGAGTAGAAGACGCAGGAAATGTTGCCGACTTCGGTTTATCTCTTTGTTTACAATTTTTTCAAGTCCTGCGAGGTCGGCAGCAACAAGATCCGGTTTCTCCAGCGAATAGTAGGAGGGATGAATACCTATTTTGGCATAGTCAACCATTTTTTTAATAAGCATCTTAAACCGTTTGTTGCGGGTATTAATGTTTTTATCGTAACGTGAGTAGTGGGCATACAGAAAAAAGTAAACCGGTTTTAAGCCATATTTTTTTTGATACTGCAACTGTAGATCGAAAGTATCGAACGGGTCTTTTCGCATTCGCAGTAAAACCTGTGTTCTGGTTTTAATATCGTACCAGTCCATTCGCTTAAGTGCGAGAAGGTAGCTTCCGATGGTTCTGACCAACCCTTTTTGGGCATAAGCCCAGGCTGAATCCACATCGTAAGTGGGTAAAAACTTGTAGTTACGAACAGCATATTTAATGTCGGGATATTTTGCCAGCAGAATCTTCTTGATTTTTAGAGCCCAAAGATTGACAACGGGTTTTTGAAGAAATCCCAACTCGTGCGAAATACTTTTGTGGGCAGTAAACCTGCCATGCTGATCTTTAACAAAGGGGAGATATTCTTCGTAACGTACTACGAGATAAAAAATGGCAGAAAACACATCGAAAGGTAGTTCCGACATTTTGTCCTTTACCGAAAAAAAAACTTTGATACCATCGTATTCAAAAGGGTCTAAATCCACCGAATGAATGCCTTTTATAAGTAAAAATTCATTAGATTGAAAATAGAGGTCATCGGAAAAGGGCTTGGAAGAGTACTGCATTTTAGGACCATCTGCCGAAAGGAAGGCATCCAAATCAGATGTTAAAGTGTAATCCATCAACAGGATATCAGTAAATACCAGCTTAAAGGTATAACGAATGCGGGCAGTTTTTTTTGAAACGTAAATAAGCAGGTTTTCCATAGGCCAAAAGTAGTAAAATTAATTTGGAGAAGGGCTGAGTATAGTTGATGGAAATAACAAAAGGAAAATATCCGGAGCAATCGAACCTATAAATTCACTATTTTTGAAGCTTATTAGAGAATGATTTATGGAGAATTTTATTGTATCAGCGCGAAAGTACAGACCATCAACCTTTAAGCAGGTTGTGGGGCAAGAGTCAATTACAGCTACCTTGCAAAACGCCATTAATAATAACCATCTGGCGCAAGCCTTTTTGTTTACCGGTCCCAGAGGAGTGGGTAAAACAACCTGTGCCCGTATTTTGGCTAAAACCATCAACTGTTTAAATCCTACGGAGGATATGGAGCCTTGCAACGAGTGCGAATCGTGTACTGCTTTTAACAACAATGCATCTTTTAACATTCACGAGCTGGATGCTGCCTCCAATAACTCGGTGGACGATATCCGGAATTTGGTTGACCAGGTACGGATTCCGCCACAGGCAGGGAAATACAAGGTTTATATTATTGATGAGGTTCATATGCTGTCGCAGGCTGCTTTTAATGCTTTTTTAAAAACGTTGGAAGAACCTCCCGAATACGCTAAGTTTATTTTGGCTACCACCGAGAAACATAAAATTTTGCCCACCATCTTGTCGCGTTGCCAGATTTTCGATTTCAAGCGAATCAGCGTAGATGATATTGCTGCTCACCTGTCATGGGTGGCGGAAAGTGAAAGCATCAACGTGGATAAAGAGGCGCTGCATGTTATTGCTCAAAAAGCCGACGGGGCTTTGCGTGATGCCCTTTCAACGTTTGATCAGATCGTGAGCTTCAGTGGCAACAACATCACCTATAAAGATGTTATTGAAAATCTGAACATCCTCGATTACGAGTATTATTTTAAAATTGTAGATTATATATTAAATGGTGATACGTCCAATCTGCTGCTTACTTTTCATGAAATTTTGGAAAATGGTTTTGACGGGCAGCATTTTATTTCCGGCTTAAGCGAACATTTAAGACACTTGTTGGTGGTTAAAGATGTGGCAACATTAAAATTATTAGAGGTGGGGCCGGCGCTTAAAGAGAAATATCGCGACCAATCAACACGCTGTACGCCGGGATTTATTTTAAAAGCGCTGGATTTGGCCAACAAATGTGATTTGAGCTATAAAGCCAGCAATCATAAAAAGCTGCATGTCGAAATTGTGCTCATACAGCTTTCATCCATGCAATGGACACCGGAACAGCAAGCGACACCGGTGGCTCAGCCATCACAACCACAGGCAACCAATCAAAAAACGCCCACGGTTACCGATGGCGCAAAAAATACTAAGCCGATATCAAACACGGAGGTAGCCGAACCAAAAGCAACATACCAATCGCCGGAGGCTAATAAAGAGGAGACTAAACCTGATCCGTTATCGAAGCCGGTGGTTGATAACAGGGAAGCGCCCAAGGTTGAAGTTAAAAAGCCTGCTCCTACACCGATAAAAAAATCTCAAAACAGCAACGGTGAGCGAAATATTTCAAATGTCTCTATCAAATCAACACTGGATGCCTTAAAAAAGGAAAATACAAAAACTGACTCTCCCGAACCAGTTATCGTAACCGAATTTGACCAGGAACAGCTGGAAGAAGTATGGCGTCGATTTGCTACTGGGTACAAGGCTAAATCGCCAACGTTTGGATCAGCCATTGAAAAGTACAAGCCCGAATTGGCAGAGCAGTTTAAAATCAGGATGAAAGTTGATAACATGATTATTGCCAAGGATGTTTTGAATATGGCGGCTTTGCTGGAGTTTTTAAAAAGAGAGCTTAATAACAATCAAATTACCATCGAGCCGATTTTACCTGGCAAAAAAGAGCGTAAGGTTGTTTTAACCGATCGTGAAAAGTTTGAAGCCATGGCTCAAAAATATCCCGGCATTAAACAGCTTAAAGACCAGCTGAATCTGGAGTTGGATAGGTAGTGGTTGTGTTATGGATTAACCATCGCTCACGGTTGCAAACCATGAGATAGATCAAGGAGGGGCTGATTTAAGATGTCAGATTGGAGATTTTAGATTTGCGATTTATTTACGAAAAGTAACTTTTTTGCCCTGTTTATCAAAAACAGTAAAATTTTGTGTAATTTTATACTCGATGAAAACTAATAGGCTATTTCACAAATTAACACAATTAACCCGCGATTTTTTTAGTCTCAGTAAAGCAGAACAGCACGGTATTATTGTGCTTGTTTCGCTGATTCTGGTTTTTACCATATTGTACTTTACCCTCCCACTGTTGGTGAATCCTCCAATTTATAATAATGCTAAAATCATTACTCAAATAGAAGCTTTTCAAAGGGAGCAGACGATACTCCGTGATTCGTTGCAGATCGAGAAAATTCAAAGTTCGGGACAGCTGTCGGAGGCATTGGCAAAAGAGCGCCTTCATCCTTTTCCATTCGATCCGAATAAGCTGCCGAGGGAGCTTTGGCAAAAACTGGGTTTAACAAACCGTCAAATTGATGTTATAAAAAATTACGAGGCCAAAGGAGGTAAATTTTATTCGAAAAAAGATTTGAAAAAGTTGTACTCTGTCTCGGAAGCCGAATACAGAGTTTTGGCGCCTTATATTACCATAAAGCCTATGTTTTCAACAAAGGGAGACGAGATTATCAGAAATAGAAAATATCACCGCTTTGCCCTGATCGTTACAGAAATTAACAGCGCCGACACCATCCGGTTAAAAAATAATCTTAACCTTCCTTTTTGGCTGGGAAAACGTGTGGTTGCCTATCGAACAAAACTGGGAGGCTTTTATGATAAAAAACAGCTTTTGGAAGTGTATGGTATGAAATCAAATTACTTTAATCAAATTAAAAAGTACGTTGTTGTTGACGCTTCCCGAATGCAAAAGCTTTGTATTAATCAGATTGGGTTTAAGCAGCTGTTGCATCACCCATACTGCAACTATCAGTTAACCAAAAAGATTATTAACGCACGGCAAAAAGCAGGGGGCTCCTTTTCAAACAGTCATCAGCTACACGAAATTATCGGTAGTGATTCGTTGGGTTTGAAGCTGCAACATTATTTATATATTTGCGCTTCCGATTTAAGGGGTAATTAAAACTGGTTATTATGAGTAAAATTGGTAAGGTTTTTAAATCGTTTCCAAAAACATTTTGGGTTGCAAATACACTGGAATTATTTGAAAGATGGGCGTGGTATGGTCTTTTTGCCGTATTGGCACTCTATCTTACAAAGTCAACTGATGAAGGAGCATTGGGGTTTACCCAAATTCAAAAAGGTAATATTATGGGTACCGTTACCGGAATTTTGTACTTGCTTCCCCTAATCACAGGTGCCATTGCTGACAAAGTTGGTTATAAAAAGGTGTTGATTATTGCTTTTATTATTCTTTCTTCCTCATACTTATTCATGGGATTTGTAACCAGCTATTTTGCAGTTTTTGCAGCGTTTTTACTGGTTGCTCTCGGGGCAGCGCTTTTTAAGCCTATCGTTTCGGCCACCATTGCCAAAACAACGGATGACGGAAATTCGTCCATAGGGTTTGGGTTGTTTTATATGATTGTTAATATAGGGGGTTTTATTGGTCCTGTTTTCTCTTCGAAACTTAGAGAGGCTTACGGCTGGAGAATTGTTTTTTTTATGGCCGCATCTGCTATTCTGGTAAACCTGGTTTTAGTTATTCTTTTCTATAAAGAGCCTTACAGGGAGAAAACAACAGACGCATTGGGAGTGGCAATAAAAAAATCGTTTGTTAATATCTGGACTGCCTTAAAGGATATGAAACTATTGTTGTTTCTTATTATTATGGTTGGTTTCTGGACTATGTTCAACCAACTGTTTTACACACTTCCAAACTTTATTGACCAGTGGGTAGATACCACTTTTGTTTACAATGCCATTGCTTCTCTTTCGCCGGGATTGGCAGCGGCTATTGGTACTCCTAAGGGTACCATTGCTCCTGAAATGATGATAACACTTGATGCCGGGTCTATTATTTTCTTCCAGATTTTGGTTTCGGCGCTTGTGATGAAGCTGCGGCCTATCAATGGAATTATTACAGGGATACTTGTTAACGCAATAGGGATAGGTCTTGCCTTTAGTCAGCATAATGGAATATTCGTTGTCGTGGGAATATTCATTTTCGCGCTTGGCGAGATGGCTTCTTCTCCTAAATTTACCGAGTATATTGGTAAAATTGCCCCTCGTAATAAAGAAGCGTTATACATGGGAACTTCCTTTTTGCCCGTGGCGGCTGGAAACTATATTACCGGCTTTCTTTCAGGAGATGTTTATCAAGCTTGGTCTGATAAAATCGCGCTGCTTAAATTGGAAGTGGCTTCCAGGGGGCTTTCGATACCGCAAATATCAGATACCTTTACCCAAAACGATTATGTTAAACGGGCTGAAGAATTAATGGGAATGAATTCATCGGAGTTAACCCGTTATTTATGGAATACTTATAATCCTGAAAAGATATGGATTCTTTTTAGCGCTATTGGTATTGTAACCATCGTGGGGCTGGTACTTTACGATAAGTTTATTTTAAAAAGTGGTGTTAAGGTAAGTGAATAACGCCTCCACTACTGTCTTTGCTGGCGCCCGTGGCAGAGGCGAGACAGTTTATTTCACCGTTTATTTTCAATACGCCCATCAGGGCAAACACCAACGCCTCTTTGTAGTCGATTAAAAGAGGTGAAGGAACTGTTATCCGGTAGGTGGTAAGGTCGTCAAGTTCTGAAATCAGAAACCGGTTTCGGGCACCTCCTCCGGTAACCAGTAATTCTCCTTTTATGGTTCTGAGCTCTCGATGCACTACCGGAGCACTATAAATATCATCTCTTTTTTGTAGAAATGTTATGGCCTTGTGCAGTTGGTCGGCAATATGAAGGATAACCGTGTGTAATTTATCTTCAACAGTTCCTGATGCAGCATCTATTATCGGGATAAAATGTTCAGCAATGTACTCGTTGCTCAACGATTTAGGAAATGGCTTTAGATAAAATGGGTCTTCTGATAATTTTTGGTACAGCGGCTCCATCAGTACTCCTCGCGAAGCAAGATTCCCGTCTTTGTCGTAGTCGAACCCTTTTTTATTAGACAGGAAATTAAGTAATTGGTTGGCCGGGCAGACATCAAAGGCTACTCTTTGTTGATTGTGTTTAAACGATATATTGGCGATTCCCCCTAAATTAATACAGGCTTTATATTCATCAAAAAGGAGTTCGTCACCAATCGGAACCAGTGGTGCACCCTGTCCGCCCAGGGTAATATCCTTTATTCTGAAATCGGCAACTGTGGTAAGCCGTGTGGTATTTGCTATTGCTTGCCCATCGCCCAACTGAAAGGTATAACCTTTGGCAGGATTGTGAAATACCGTGTGCCCGTGCGATGCAATTAAGTCAGGTTTTAGATGGTGTTTTTTGATGAATTGCCTGACTTGTTCGCCCATTAACGTTCCAAATCGGACGTGGAGCGTTTTTAATTCATCGCTGCTAAAACTTCGTATGTTTTGTAAGGTTTGTAACCACTTTTCGGAATATTCAACTGTTTCGCCAACGAGCAGGTCATACTGCCACCGGTTTTGCTCTTTTCTGAATTCTACATAAGCCATATCTAGCCCATCTATTGAGCTTCCCGACATCAACCCTATGACTTTCCATGTTTTCATAATAGTTCAATCAGGGTTTCAAGATGCATGCCTCGTGAGCCTTTAAGGAGTATGGTTTTTCCCTTGAGGGGGTTTAAAGAAAAGAACTCCACAGCTTTTTGGGTGGTGTCAAAGTGGGTAAAAGGATGGGTTGTTTTGGCGAAATGTTCTCCAACGAGGAAAACATAACGAAAACTATTACTGAGTAGCAGGTCAACTACTTTTTGATGTTCTTCGGCAGCACTCATGCCCAATTCGAACATATCACCCAAAATCAGACACTCATTTTCAAAACCTGCCTCTTTGAAACTGTTGATGGCATTGGCTATACTTACAGGGTTGGCATTATAAGCATCTAAAATAAGATGGTTATGGCTTGTGGTTACCTGTTGCGACCGGTTGTTGGCGGGTAGATAGTTTTCAAGTGCACTTTGAATGGCATAATCCGGCACCTTAAAGTAATTTCCTATGGCTGCCGCTGCCAGCATATTCGGAAAGTTGTAACTTCCATACAGTTGGCTGGCGACTGAAATAGTTTTCTTACCCAGGTCAATATTAATTGTTAAAAAGGGCTTGTGGCAGCGTATTTCTCCTTTAACATCTCCTTTTGATGTTCCGTAGGTATAGTGGTTTAGCTTTTTTGAGAGGTCGGTCAACAGGGTATCGTCGCTATTTACAAATGCAGTTCCATCATTTTGTTCCAGAAAATTATATAACTCGCTTTTGGTTTTTTTTACCCCTTCAAAGTTACCAAATCCTTCCAGATGGGCTTTGCCAATATTAGTGATAATCCCATGGGTTGGAAGAGCCAGATTGCATAAAAAATCAATTTCACCCGGGTGATTGGCACCCATTTCAACTATGGCAATTTCGGTGTTAGTATGAATGCGCAAAAGGGTAAGCGGAACGCCGATGTGGTTATTTAAATTTCCTTTGGTTGCAATGGTATTGAAAGTTGTTTGTAATACGGCGGTTGTCAGTTCTTTGGTAGTGGTTTTTCCGTTGGTACCGGTAATGCCAATTACAGGAATGTTGAATTGTTTACGGTGAAATAACGCCAACTGTTGCAGTATTTCCAGCGTGTTGTCCACTAAAAAGTAGCGTTCATCTTTTTGATAAGCAGGGTCATCAATCACAGCAAGTATGGCACCTTTGGTAAGGGCTGTTTCGGCAAAACGGTTGCCGTTGAAATTTTCGCCCGACAGGGCGAAAAAGATTGTGTTCTTCACCGTTTCCCTGCTGTCGGTGGCAATACCCGAAGCATTGAGAAAAACGTTGTATAGTGTTTTGATGAAGTTCATATATAAAAAACCCCGGAAAGCAAATGCAAACCGGGGTAAAGATAAGTAAGTTTTTTTATTTTCCGTTTCCGGCAGGGCTACCCACTCTATTCATGGCACAACGGAAGCCAACAGTTGCCGATGATTTGTCTTCATCCATAAAGCGACGTACACCGGGACTCAGGTAATAAACACCATCTTTCCACGAGCCGCCTTTAACCACTCTTGATTTATCGGTAATTAAGCTGGTTTTGCCATATTCGTACATATTGCCTGTTGTGTTTTCGTTGTCAGGACCCATCGTCCAGTCAGAACCAATTTCAATGCTTGATTGATAGTCACCATCTTTGTAGTTGATGTTATTGGCTTTGCGGAAGTTGTCTCTGTTAGCTATTTTATCCTCGCCAATTTCTACATATTCAATACGACCCAATGAATCTTTAGGGGCAACATGGCCATCCATATCTGTTTTAATAACTTTTACTACATTTCCTCTAAAGGGGTTAAAGTCGGATACATCCTGGTGAGAAAGCGGACGATAAACATCCATGGTCCATTCACTCACGTTACCGGCCATATTGTAGAGGCCGTAATCGTTGGGCCAGTATGAAAATACGGGAGCAGGTAGTGCAGCAGCATCGTTCAAGTCGCCGGCTACACCCATGTAGTCGCCACTACCTCTTTTAAAGTTGGCGACAAAGCTGCCGTAATATTTTGAATCATCGGTACGAACGGCTTCGCCATTCCAAGGATAAGTTTTTCTTTCAACAACCCGGTTGTAGAGGGTGTTTCCGATAAGTCCGTAGGCAGCGTATTCCCATTCTGCCTCGGTGGGTAGGCGGTAATCAGGAAGTAAAATACCATCTTCAAAACGTACCTGACGTGTTCCGGTACCATCCTGACTTAAGTCTTCTTTACCTTCTTTAACGTATCCTGCATATTGACCGGCGAGGTATGCCTCGGTGTTAAAGTTGTTATCATCTTTTTGATCGGGATCATAATCGAGGATGCCGGCATCAATCAACAGTTGTTCATTAACACGGTCGGAGCGCCATTTTGCGTAGTCGTTGGCCTGAACCCAGTTAACACCAACAACGGGATAATCTCTGTAAGAGGGATGACGAAAATAGGTTTCCACCAATGGTTCGTTGTATGAAAGTTTCTCGAGCCATACCAAGGTGTCGGGAAGAGCATTATGTACTACAGCAGGGTAGTTTTCGCCATAAACACGGTTTAGCCAGTAAATGTACTCTTGATAATCGAGGTTGCTGACTTCTGCCTGATCAATATAGAAACTACCCACGGTAACTCTGCGTGGCATGTTGTTGTACTCGTAAAAAGGATTCTCCTCGGTGGCTCCCATCACAAAAGTTCCCCCTTCGATTAACTGAAGACCGGGGCCGGTAATTTGCTGGGTGGTTTTTGGCACCTCAAATCCGCCATTTTGCGGATTGTTGTATTCCATTCCCGTGGTGCGCGACCGTTCATTGCTTTTACACGATGACAGTAAAAATGCAATACCTGCAAATCCAACGAATAATAGCAATAGCTTTTTGACATCTAACATCTTAAACCAATTTAATTGTTTTTCTAATTCTTAATAACTAAAACATGGGCGCTTTTATTGCCCTGATAGTTCTTCTTTTTTGTCCTTTATAAATACAAAAATCCCATGAAAAAGTAACTTCATGAGCTCCTCCTGAACTTCCACCGATTTTTGATACGGTAAAGTCGTAACTGTATCCAAACCGCATGTGATTCCAAGTTAAGCCTACCAGCACGATAGCCGCGTCAGGATTGGTAAAGTTATGCCTGAACCATGCACCAACAACAAAGGGATATTTATTAAGGTACATGCCCGCGTTGAGCTGGTTAAATTTTTCCTGTTGCAAATAAAGTAAATTAACTTGTAATAAATAGTCATTTTGCCTAAAATTCCCTAACATTCCGTTCGAAAGATTAACATTTACTCCGCCATGAACGGTAAACTTCATGGGCATCGGGCTGGTAGTATTGCCGTAAAATGAAAGGTCGGGCTGGGTTAAATGGTTAACTGCCACACCGGCAAACCACTGATCGTAATAGTTCATAACTAAGCCTGCCGAAAAGTCGGGGGTGGTAACCGATGTTTTCGATGGGGGTGTTTCCTGTGAGTTGGGGTTAATATTTCCGGTGGTGGGGTCAATATCGCTGGCAAAAGTTAATTTTTCCCATTGAAGGTGTTCCTGATAAAACGACCCTTCAACGCCAAAGCTGATAACAATAGGGTCGCTGACTTTTAGCTTGTAGGAGTAAAATAGCGAAGCATTACTCCGTGTTAAAGCACCATCACCCTGTCGGTCACTCATTAAAACGATGCCAAACCCACTATTGATTGAGGGGATATTTTGGTCGTAACTAACGCTATACGTTACGTAGGCATTACCAAGCGATGGCCATTGATTACGATAGTTCAAGTTTAATCTGCCACACTCGGTAGCGCCGGCCAAAGCAGGATTGAGATACAATGGGTTGGCATAAAACTGCGAAAACTCAGCGTCTTGTGCCCGGCCGGTACCCCATAAAACTAAAACAAATGTAAAAATGGAAATAAATCGTAAATATTTATACATTAACACTTTAAAATTTGGTTTTTGGTTTTGAACCTACAATTATACAATCTTTTTTCTTAAAAGGCTGCACAAAAATAAGTTTTTTACTTACTTGACAAACAACTAAGCTGATAATAAATTGGTCTTATACCCGTTAGTAATAAAACTGTTTATTTTTCGTTTTATTGTTAGTGTCGTTTCATTTGACCATTAATATCTTAAATATGTTGCACCGAGTTCGCTTTTTTATCTTGCTTTTTGTTGCTATTGCTCCGTTTGTCCTGTTGGCTCAGACCATTAATTATCGTTTTGATGAACAACTTCAATGGCAATCTATCCAGCATATTACCATTGATGAGAATTACGTATTCGACAGATTACGCTTTGCCGGAGCCTTTTATAATAATCAAAGTCCCGTACCTTTTTTTCGTAAACAATATCCTATCCATTCATCTGATGTTTCGCTTAGTGCCTCCATCAACACCCTTGTTACCGGTAAATTATCGGAAGCAGAAAGGAACTTGCTGCCAACTTCAGAAATTGATACTTCCTTTAATGTTGAAGTTGGAAAAGGTATTTCCCGCGGGCAGGCGTTTGCTGTTGTTAAGGTTGTTCCTGTAAGATTTAACCCCAAATTAAACCGGTACGAAAAGTTGCTCTCGTTCACCATCATTATTAATACAGAGGATGTACAGGAAACTTCCTCTTCCATGACCTCCCGCAGCTATGCTTCCAACTCAGTATTGTCAGCCGGAAACTGGATAAAAGTGAAAGTGACCGAAAGCGGAATTTATAAGATTACCTACAACGAGTTAAGTCAAATGGGATTTGATGTTTCGGTAAACCCGAAAAATATTGCCGTTTATGGAAATGGTGGCGGACTGCTTCCCGAGCAAAACGATTTGTTCAGATACGATGACCTGGTTGAAAACCCAATCAGGCTGGTGGGTGAAGAAGATAACCAATTTAACCCTGGCGATTATTTATTGTTTTACGCGCAGGGATCTGTTAAATGGGTGCACGATAAAATTACCAACACGTTCAGGCATCAGAATAATATTTACGACGATTATGCTTACTATTTTATCACGGTACTCAATCGGCCGGCCAAGCGAATAACGGAAGAAGAAACCCCTGTTGCCAATGCCGATGTTACTGTTAACTCCTTTATCGATTATGCGGTGCATGAGTTGGATGAAAAAAATATTGCCTCTACTGGCCGGCTGTGGGTTGGAGAGGTGTTCGACTTTAATACCGATCAGTCGTTTCAGTTTTCGTTTCCCAACCTTATTACCACCGAACCGGCTTATTTCAGAGGTAGTTTCGCGGCATTTTCACCCACCTCAACCAGCTTTAAAATTTTGGATAACAATGTTCCTATTACTTCTATTCCGGTTTCGGCCACCCCCGGAAACGGATATAGTTTTGGACAGCCTGGAACAGGAAGTAAAACTTTTCTGGCAAAAGATGATAACCTGAACATCGAAGTTCAGTATCAACGAACATCCAACAGCTCCACCGGATATTTGGATTATTTGGAGTTTAATGTACACCGAAGTTTAATAATGAGTGGGACTCAAATGATGTTTCGGAATATTTTTACCGATGGTACCACGGCTCAATACGGGTTGCAGGGAAGCAACAATCTTACCATTTGGGATATCACCGATCCGGTGGATGCTAAAAAAGTATCGGCCTCTTATTCGGGAAATAAATTTACCTTTAAAACATTGGTGGAATCGGTTAAATCGTTTATTGCTTTCGATGGCACGGAGTTTAAAACTGTTGAGTTTGTCGAGAAGGTTGCTAACCAAA
>QMPP01000040.1 GCA_003650425.1 Bacteroidota bacterium
ATGAGGTGACCTTTTTAGAGTGGACTCATATATATTTATTCAATATTCGCAAGCCATTAATTTGGCAGCTAATTCGTGAATAATTTACTTTTTTACCTTGAGTGAAAAAGTAAAAAGCGAAGACTTGATTTCTTCATTAACGCACTCGCGGCTCTTTCCCTGAATCTATTGACCTGAGATCGATGTAAGCTTTGTTCACAGTTCCAGATAATTAGCCCGTAGACGATTCAAATTTATGAAGGACTATCGGGATAATTCGAATAAATTTCAGAACTCCTGACCTGATTTATAAAAATCAGGTCAGGAGTTCTGGATTTAATAATTGAATGAGGCAGGGGGAGGAAGAGGGAGAGAATGACAGGAATAAATCTCCGACTTTTTTGCTATCAAAAAACACTAATTATAAAATAAAACCGGCAGCATCATGCGAAATGCCGTCGGCTTAAACCAAAAATACCCACTGATTAAACCTGTGTAATCATTAAAAAAACTAAGCTGCCTTATTTAACCTTCAATACAGAGCCTTGTATTGTAACCGTTTCACCATTATTATATCCTTTGGCGGATACATTAAACGTGGCTACAAAATGGTCGGCATCAGCCTGTGTAACATTAATAGTACCTGATTGTGATTGATAAAACTCGTTGTCATCACCGTGAATGATTAACTCAACAAACCCCAGATTATCTTTATCACAAACGTAGCTTTTAGATCCGGTAAACGGAACAATAGCAATATCACCGGAATATGTAACACCATCGATGGTTACATTGGCACTAAACGTAACCCGTTGGTTTTCGGTATCGTAAGTGTACTGAGGGAAATTGTCAAAGCAAAAACTATTACTCATGAAACCGTTAGTACTCATTTGCATATACCCGTTACATTCCGGATTAACAGGGTCATCGTTTTCGGTGTTACAGGTGGTACTCATAAGGGTCATGACTCCTAAAAAAATGGTTAAAAGAAAGAGTGTTTTTTTAAATACTTTCATAATACTTATAATTTAAATGATTAAACGAAAACAAATTTACGACCCCATTTCCGGTGATTCCCTATAAGACAGATATTCGTTGAGATATTTTTATTATTCGCCCGTTTATGTTTATTATTCGCACAAGTCTGAGAAAACAAGCAAGAAACAATTTCGAATATATGTGTTTCGGAACTGAAACTTTTGTTGAAAAAAACTTTTACAATTTAAAAGAGATGATTAAAAGAGTTCCTGTAAACGTCAGAACTTCATCTATCCCTTTTACTGAATAATAACCTTAAATGTTTTCTGATATAAATCAGTAGTAATGGTCAAGAAATATAATCCACCCGGCAAATTCGATAAATCAAGTGTTTTGTTACAAGTGTTACACCTGTCTTTTTTCAACAACCTCCCATCAATATTATACAAGTTAATGGAGGCATCTCTACCATTAGTTTTAAATTTGATATTAAGGAAATCCTTAGCCGGATTCGGAAAAACCTTTATATTCAACGTTTGACTTACTATTGAGGATGGTGAAATTTGATAATCGGTTAAATCGCCAAAGCAGTTCAGGTCTTCAGTATTCAAACAAATCAAATCATAACTAACTTTTTTTGTTGAATCAATATTAAGAATAACAAAATTATCCCCAATTTCTTCTCCCATCCCGCTACATACATAACTTAAATTATCGTATGAATCATAGGTGAAATCGCTGCTCCACCAGGCTGCCCCCATATCTCCGGCTAAGAAAAATACTTTATTGGGTAATTGATGAAAGAACGGCTCTATTTCACTCCAAAAGTTAATCGTATCTGCTCTCCCTGCAAACGAATTAGGCTTCAGTTGTGAATATATGTTATCCTTTTCCCACCATAAAAACTGATGGAAAAGAACAAAGATGTTGTCAACCGTTTCATAATTATCGTTGACCGTATTTTTCATAAACTGTAATTGATCCCCTGATATATTCCATGCATCTATATTTGGATCAAGAACGACAAACAAATCATTATGGAATATAAAATAGTAATAGGTATCTCCATATCTGCTTTCATACAAAGGACGATTTTCCATATCATGATTTCCCACAGCAAAATAGACCGGCAAGCCAAGTTCCGCAATATCGGCATCCACTTCATCCCAGTCCTGAGCAGTGGGATTCGGAGATACAATATCACCGGTTAAAACACCAAATTTAATTTCATCCCTGCTTTTTATGTATTCAAACTTTTGTTTAAAGGGGGGGTGCAGACCCGGGTTATTCACACCCGGTTTACCATAAGTATGCCCTGCAATAAAAAAGGAATACTGAGCTGTGTCCTGAGCTTGTATACCTAAGCCCATCATTAGTAACAATACTATCATCCGGGCTTTTAGTTTTACTGTTGGTTCCATAAAGTTGAATTAATAAAACAAAGGTAGTGAATTGCCGACGATTATAAAATATTTATACAAAAAAGAATGATTGCAAATTGATGCAAATGCCAGCTGCTTAAACCAAAAACACCCTGTCAAACAAAGTTCAACAGGGTGTTTTTATAATTGATATCAGTAACTGCTATTTCACATACTTAAAGTTCTTACCAAGGAATTGAGCATCGTCGCCAAGGCTCTCTTCAATACGCATCAGCTGATTGTATTTGGCAATACGATCCGTACGGCTGGCAGAACCGGTTTTAATCTGGCCGGTGTTCAACGCTACTGCCAAATCAGCAATGGTAACATCTTCGGTTTCGCCCGAACGGTGACTAACCACGGCTGTGTAACCATTCCGGTTGGCCATCGAAACAGCATCAATGGTTTCGGTAAGAGTACCAATCTGGTTCAGTTTAATAAGGATAGAGTTGGCTACACCCAGGTCGAAGCCTTTTTGCAAACGTTTCATGTTGGTAACAAAAATATCGTCGCCAACCAGTTGAATTTTACTACTCATTTTATCAGTCATAATTTTCCAGCCATCCCAGTCATCTTCGGCCATACCATCTTCAATGGAGATAATAGGAAATTTTTTAGCCCAGTTATCCCAATAGTCTACCATCTCGGCAGGAGTTAGTTTATCGCCGGTTGACCATTTAAGGTGGTACACATTTTCTTCGGGAAGGTAAAATTCCGAAGCAGCCGGGTCAAGGGCAATATAGATATCTTCACCGGGTTTATATCCTGCTTTTTCGATAGCCTGCAAAATAAAGGTAATGGCCTCTTCGTTGGAGGTGAGGTTGGGAGCAAAGCCTCCTTCATCACCTACATTAGTTGAGTGGCCGGCTTTCTTCAAAACGGCTTTAAGGTTATGAAAAACTTCCGAACCCATTTGAATAGCCTGACTAAAGCTTTCGGCACCTACCGGCATAATAAGGTATTCCTGAAAATCGATACTGTTATCGGCATGCGAACCGCCGTTTAAAATATTCATTTGAGGAATGGGCAATGTTTTGGCATTAACACCACCAATATACCTGTACAAATATTGATTGGTTTCCTGAGCAGCAGCATGGGCAGCAGCGAGAGAAACACCGAGAATGGCATTGGCTCCTAATTTACCCTTGTTGGCAGTACCGTCCAACTCAATCATTCTTTTATCGATTTCAACCTGATCGGTAACATAGTATCCGGATAACTCAGGGGTAATAATTTCGTTCACGTTATGAACTGCTTTCATCACGCTTTTTCCCATGAAATAGGATTTGTCTCCATCTCTCAATTCAACGGCTTCGTGTACGCCAGTTGATGCTCCCGAAGGAACAGCAGCTCTTCCTATGATTCCTGATTCAGTCATTACATCTACTTCCACAGTAGGGTTTCCTCTTGAATCGAGGATTTGTCTTGCATGAATATTTACTATTTGACCCATTTGAATGTTTTTTATGATTTACAATTTAAATTTTAGTCCACTCCGAAAAGTAATTTAGCGTCATTGCGAACGAAGTGAAGCAATCTCAACATGTTTACTATCAAAATGATGAGATTACTTCGTGCCTCGTAATGACGTGCTTTTCTACTTTTCGGAATAGGCTTAAATTTTGAAAAGCAAAAATAGTTAAATTATCAGGGTTTCGGCTTGTGGAAGTAGTGGGTTTTATACTTTATTATAGAAGATGACTTTTAGACGGCATAAAAGCGCTTTTCTGTAACGTTTGCGAAAGGATTTTTTAATTCGGGTACAAACCCGAATAGTGGGATTATATTTTTATCCATCGTTTAACACATGTTACCGCACAATGACAATTTTACCCGTTACCACTTTATTATCATCAGTAACGGCTCGATAAAAATGTACTCCTTCCGGTAATTTACTTACATCAAACTGACTTTGCCGGGTGATTATTTCAATTTCTTTTGTTCCCAGCTGATTAAAAAACGAGATATTCTTTAAACTAAAATTGACATACACCCTATTGGAGGCAGGGTTCGGGTATAGGCGGAAAGTGCTTAAAGCTTTTGCTTCATCAATGCCGGTATAAAGCGCACAATCGCCTATCAAGGGAACATTGTTTTCGTTAAAACATGCCAGCTCCGAGTTTCCCTGGACCTGACAGGCACAAAACATAATAACTCCATAGTCGTGAATCAACCCGTAATTATAATCGCCAAATCCCTCGACCCAGACAACCTTTTTATGCGCGCTACAAAAATTTCCGGTATCCTGAAACTCTTCAAACTCAATTCGTTTTCTAAATTTGGTGTTAATAAAAACAGTGTCTGTCACGGCAACCTTAACAAGATAACTCGTTTCTTCATTCAAATTATTATAAGAATCAAACCTGAAAGTGTCTCCCACACTTAAATTATAATCATACATCAATTTCATTGAATCGATATCGGTTCCGTAAAAAACCCGATGATTGACCGTTTTAAAGTACCCAAAAAATGACATAGAATCGATATCAAACAGGGAATCGGCATAATAAAGCTTCTGAAACAGGGTGTCGTTAATAATGGTGTCGTTCAAGACTGCCCGGTACTCGTCAAAGTTTTCGGTATGCATTGGCCCCCCGGGGCCTTCAATCCAAACGAACCCGGAGTGCATGTGCCATAAAGTGGTGTCGCTAAAACCTTTTTCGAGGACTTGAGAAAACAGGTTTACATTTAAAATGAGAACCGTAACAAGTAATAATACCTTTTTCATGAGTTTAAAATTTTATCAGGAAATTGTTGATTTCAAAGGTAATAATTTTTTTAACTTTCGTGTTACCTTTTGGGAAGCAAGAGTCTGATAGGGAACCGTAAAGTCGTCCCCCGAATTGAAGTCGGGGGACGACTAACCACAGAAAAACCTGACAGGAGCATTTAACTCGGTAGAGAAACCTGTCAGGTTGCGAGTGGATAAAACCAAAAAAGGGCAAAAACTCACGTTCTCACCCTTTTTAATGCAGTAAAGTTACTAAACCCTATTCTTTTCCTTCTTCCTTTTTATCATCCTCTTTAGCCTCTTCCTCTTTTGCTCCCTCAGTGGCTTCTGCTTTGGGTTCTTCAGCTACCTTTTTCTCTTTTATCTCTTCTTTCACTTCTTCCTTCGCCTCATCTTTAACTTCGGCAGTTTCAGTAGTAGTAACTTTTTCTGTAGTATCGGTTGTTGCAGCTGTTTTTTTGCTACCACCACGACGGCGACGCGTTTTGGTTTTCTTGGTAGTTTTTTCGGTCAACAGATTTTCGTTGTAATCAACCAGTTCAATCATGGCCATTTCGGCGTTATCGCCCAAACGGTTTTCCAATTTAATGATTCTGGTATAACCACCCGGACGGTCACCCACTTTAGCTGATACTTCTCTAAACAATTCGGTTACAGCGTACTTATCGGTTAACTGTTTAAACACCATTCTTCTTGAGTGAGTGGTATCGTTTTTAGCCTTGGTAATAAGTGGTTCAACATAACCTCTCAGGGCTTTTGCTTTAGCCAGGGTGGTTGTAATTCTCTTATGCATAATAAGGGAAGATGCCATATTTGCCAACATGGCTTTACGGTGTGAACTTGTTCTTCCCAAGTGATTAAAACTCTTTTTATGTCTCATCGTTCCTATTCCTTATCTAATTTATACTTTGCTACATTCATTCCAAACTCAAGGCCTTTGGTGTCGACCAATTCATCAAGTTCGGCCAATGATTTCTTTCCAAAATTTCTAAACTTAAGCAAATCGTTACGATTGTAAGCCACCAACTCGCCCAATGTTTCAACATCAGCTGCTTTAAGGCAGTTGAGTGCTCTAACGGAGAGGTCGAGATCGATCAGTTTAGTTTTGAGCAGTTGACGTACATGCAGTGTATTTTCATCCAGCTCTTCGGTAACCGATTTTTCTTCGGTTTCGAGGGTGATTTTCTCGTCGGAGAAAAGCATAAAGTGGTGGATTAATATTTTAGCTGCTTCTTTCAACGCCTCTTTCGGGTGAATAGATCCATCGGTATCGATTTCCAAAACCAATTTTTCGTAATCGGTTTTTTGTTCAACCCTAAAATTTTCAACAAAAAACTTAACGTTTTTGATGGGGGTATGAACTGAGTCAATGGCGATAGTACCAATGAGAGCTTCTTCATCTTTATTTTCTTCAGCGGGTACGTAACCTCTACCTTTATTAATGGTAAGTTCCATACTCAGTTTTACCGAAGGATCCATGTGACAAATTTCTTCATCAGGGTTTAACACCTGAAAAACGGATAGAAATTTATTGATGTCACCGGCTTTAA
The DNA here is from genome assembly GCA_003650425.1 of Bacteroidota bacterium. Taxonomy (GTDB): domain Bacteria; phylum Bacteroidota; class Bacteroidia; order Bacteroidales; family F082; genus B16-G9. The sequence goes on from QMPP01000040.1 coordinate 6,660, forward strand.
ATACATCCTGATCACCAATAACGATGTTCACTTTTTCCATGTCTTCACCCTGAATTTGTTGCTTAAAGCGCACTTTTTTCAGATTAAGAACGATTTCGGTAACGTCTTCTACAATACCTTCGATGGTAGAAAATTCGTGAACAATACCTTCGATTTTAATGGAGGTGATGGCAAATCCTTCAAGAGATGACAACAAAATTCTCCTAAGGGCATTACCAATGGTAATCCCAAAACCGGGTTCCAAGGGGCGAAATTCGAATGACCCTTTGAAATTATCGGATTCGTTCATTATAACCTTATCAGGTTTTTGAAATGCTAAAATTGCCATAGTTTATATTTAGCGATTAAAAATTGGTCGATTTATTATTTTACTTAGAGTAAAGCTCAACGATCAGGTTTTCCTTAATATTTTCAGGAATCTCTTCACGTGCGGGATAGTTAAGGAATTTTCCTTGCATTTTTTCTTCGTCCCATTCCAACCATGAAAAGGTTTTACGCGAAGACAAAGCGTTGGTAATAGCCTCGAGGCTTTTTGATTTTTCGCGAACGCTTACCACGTCGCCTTCACGTACTGAAAAGGATGGAATATTAACAATATCGCCATTCACAGTAATGTGACGGTGCGAAACAAGCTGACGAGCAGCTGCTCTCGTGGGAGCAATTCCTAAACGGAAAACAACATTATCGAGACGGGCTTCGATTAACTGAAGCAGGTTTTCGCCGGTAATACCTTTTTTTCGGGAAGCTTTTTTAAATACATTACGGAACTGGCGTTCTAAAATACCATAGGTATATTTAGCTTTTTGCTTTTCAGCAAGCTGAATACCGTATTCCGATTGTTTTCTTCTTCTTCGGTTATTGCCATGTTGTCCGGGAGGATAACTTTTCTTTTCCAAATACTTATCAGGACCATAAATAGGATCACTGAATTTACGTGCTATTTTTGACTTTGGGCCAATATATCTTGCCATAGCTTGTTATTTATCGTTTAAATATATTCTTAAACCGTTATTAAACTCTTCTTCTTTTAGGAGGGCGACATCCATTGTGTGGCAATGGTGTAACGTCGACAATTTCCATTACTTCGATACCCGATGAATGGATGGTACGAATGGCTGATTCACGTCCTGAGCCCGGTCCTTTAACATAAACTTTTACTTTACGTAAACCGGCGTCGTATGCTGTTTTCGAGCAATCTTCGGCAGCCATTTGAGCAGCATAAGGGGTATTCTTTTTTGAACCTCTAAAACCCATCTTACCGGAAGAAGCCCAGGAAATAACCTGACCTTGCTCATTGGTAAGCGAAATGATAATATTATTGAAAGAGGCTTTAATGTAAGCTCTTCCAATGGATTCAACCTTAACAACTCTTTTTTTTGTACTTCTGGTTCTCTTTGCCATAGTTCTATTTATTACTTGACTATAAAATCAAAATGTTAATTATTATTTAGTAGCCTTTTTCTTATTGGCAACAGTTTTCTTACGTCCTTTCCGGGTACGGGCATTGTTTTTAGTTCCCTGCCCACGAACAGGTAAGCCAATACGATGACGGATTCCCCTGTAGGAACCTACATCCTGAAGACGTTTAATATTCATTTGAACTTCCGAGCGAAGCTCACCTTCCACTTTATAACTGTCAACAATAATGGTACGAATTTTATTTAAATCTTCATCGTTCCATTCGTTTGACTTTTTATTCCAGTCGATACCGGCTTTTAAAAGTATTTGTTGAGCTCTGCTTCTACCTATTCCATAGATATAGGTTAAAGCAATTTCACCTCTTTTGTTGTTTGGGATATCAACTCCAGCAATCCTAGCCATAATTAATAATCTTTTTTGTAATTTTTATAAAAATCCCTTACCCTTGACGTTGTTTAAACTTAGGGTTTTTTTTATTAATAACGTACAATCTACCTTTACGACGAACAATTTTGTCTTCGGGTGATCTCTTTTTAATTGATGCTCTAATTTTCATTTCTTCAATTATTTATATCTGAATGTTATTCTACCTTTTGTCAAATCATAGGGAGACATTTCAAGTTTTACTCTGTCGCCCGGCAAAATTTTAATGTAATGCATTCTCATTTTGCCTGAAATATGCGCCGTAATAACGTGACCGTTTTCCAGCTCCACCCGAAACATTGCGTTTCCAAGTGATTCAATTACTGTTCCATCTTGTTCGATTGACGGTTGCTTTGCCATTTATGTCTTTCTATTTATTGTTAATTACTTCTTCAATATATTCAAATGTTGACAAAATATCCGGTTTTCCGTCTTTGATGGCTACATCATGTTCGAAGTGTGCCGACGGTTTCCCGTCGATGGTTCGAATGGTCCAGCCATCGCTATCCTGAACTACCTCTTTACGTCCAAGATTAATCATCGGCTCAATTGCAATTGCCATGCCTTTTTTAAGCTTGACACCTGTACCTCGCCTACCGTAGTTGGGTACTTCGGGTTTTTCGTGAAGATGTCTTCCAACACCATGACCCACGAGGTCGCGAACAACACCATATCCAAAATTTTCAACATAATTTTGGATGGCGTACCCTATATCGCCCACTCTTTTTCCGGCAACAGCCATTTCTATACCGAGGTATAGCGACTGTTTTGTTCGCTCAAGTAACCAATGAACTTCTTCTGCCACCTCTCCGACTTCGAAGGTGTAAGCAGAATCGCCGTAAAAACCTTTCCAAATGGTTCCGCAATCAACCGATACAATATCTCCCTCTTTTAATTCTCTCTCACCTGGAATTCCGTGTACTACTTCATCGTTTACCGATATACATAGTGTGGCAGGAAATCCGCCGTATCCTTTGAACCCCGGTTTGGCACCATTGTCGAGAATAAACTCCTCGGCAATTTTATCCAGTTTTTTGGTTTTTACACCCGGTTCAATCACTTTGGCCACTTCAGCCAACGTTTTACCAACAAGTAAAGAACTCTGTCGTTGTATTTCTAATTCAGTGTCAGTTTTATAATAAATCATCCACGTAAATATCTAAAATCCTATTGAAGACCGGCCGCCTTTAATACGACCTGATTTAGTTAACCCGTCGTAATGACGCATTAATAAATAACTTTCTATTTGTTGCAAAGTATCGAGTACCACACCCACTAAAATAAGTAGTGAGGTGCCGCCATAGAACTGAGCAAACGAACTGTTAACACCGGCCAACCTGGCAAATGCAGGCAAAATTGCAATTACACCTAAAAAAATTGAACCCGGCAATGTAATTCTTGATAAAATCATATCAAGATAATCAGCTGTTCGTTTTCCCGGTTTAACACCCGGAATAAATCCACCGTTTTTCTTCAGGTCATCAGCCATTTGATTTGGGTTAATGGTAATAGCCGTATAAAAATAGGTGAACAATATAATCATAACGAAGAAGGTAAAATTATACCAAAATCCGTTATAGTCGGTAAAGGCAGCAGCAAAGCCGCTTAATGATTCCGAATCGGCAAAGCCAACCAGGGTAATGGGCAAAAACATAATTGCCTGGGCAAAAATGATAGGCATTACACCGGCAGCATTAACTTTTAACGGCAAATACTGACGAACGCCACCATACTGCTTGTTACCTACAATACGCTTGGCATACTGAACCGGTATTTTTCGGGTTCCCTGAACCAAAAGAATGGTAAACAGAATAACCAATACAAGTATAATCAACTCGACGAGGAAATATACAAGACCACCGCCCTGATCTTCTAATCTGGAAACAAATTCTCCAAACAAAGCAAAAGGCAAACGAGCAATAATACCAATCATAATGATGAGTGAGATACCGTTTCCGATTCCTTTATCGGTAATTTTTTCACCCAGCCACATTACAAACAGTGTACCTGCAATAAGAATGATGGTAGATGAAACCCAGAAGAACACCGACGGGCTTGTAATACCCGGGTCGAATGGGGTAATTGCTTCGGCAGGCAACTGCGAAACCAGGTTAGCAATATAACCGGGAGCCTGAAAAGCAACAATAAGTACAGTAAGATAACGAGTGATTTGGTTGATTTTACGTGTTCCGCTCTCTCCTTCACGTTGTAAACGCTGGAAGTAAGGAATAGCCATTCCCAGGAGCTGAATAACAATAGAAGCGGAGATATAGGGCATAATTCCCAATGCAAACACCGAAGCATTGGAAAACGCTCCACCAGAAAACATGTTAAGCAGCCCTAACAACCCACCACTGGTTTGGTTTTTAAGGCTTGCAAGCATACTCGGATCAACACCGGGAATAACCACGTAAGAACCGAACCGGTAAACGAGGATAATACCCAATGTGAAGAGGATTCTGTTTCTGAGTTCCTCAATCTTATTGATGTTCCTTATTATTTCAATCAACTTTTTCATTCAATCTTAAATTTTAGTAGCGGTACCGCCCTGTGCTTCGATAGCAGCAACTGCTGATTTAGTGAAAGCGTCAACAGTAACTTCTACTTTAGCTTTCAATTCGCCGTTTCCAAGAATTTTAATTAAATCGTTTTTGTGTGCCAATCCATTTTTCACGAGCACCTCTTTAGTAACAACCGTAATACCTTTATCGTCGGCGAGTTGTTGCAAAACACTAATGTTTATACCTTTATACTCTTTGCGATTGATATTTTTGAAACCAAATTTAGGAACACGACGGTACAATGGCATCTGGCCGCCTTCAAAACCGATTTTGCGTTTATAACCCGATCTTGACTGGGCTCCTTTATGTCCACGAGTAGAAGTACCACCTCTACCTGAACCTTGTCCACGTCCTACTCTTTTTTTGTTCTTTACAGAACCCTCAGCAGGTTTAAGATTACTTAAATCCATCGTTATAAAATATTTTTAAATTTCTTCTACCTTCAATAAATGTTTAACTTTCTCAATCATACCAAGAATAGCGGGGTTAGCCTCGAATTCTTTGGTTTGATGTAGTTTTTTCAAACCAAGAGCTTCAATAGTTCTCTTCTGCCTTTTAGGCCGGTTGATGGCACTTCGTACCTGAGTTACTCTAATTTTACTCATATCTCTTGACTTTTTTAACCGTTAAAAACTGTATCTAAATCAACGCCGCGCACCTGAGCTACGGTGTAAGCATCACGCATTTTAAGCAGTGCGTCGATGGTAGCTTTAACAACCGAGTGCGGGTTTGATGATCCTTTTGATTTAGCAAGCACATCGGTTACTCCAACACTTTCCAAAACAGCACGCATGGCACCACCGGCAATAACTCCGGTACCGGGTGCGGCAGGCTGAATGTAAACGCGGGCTCCACTATATTTACCAATTTGTTCGTGAGGTACGGTGCCTTTTAAAACCGGCACTTTAATCAGATGCTTTTTGGCATCATCAATACCTTTTGCAATAGCAGCAGTAACTTCGTTAGCTTTACCAAGGCCGTATCCAACCACTCCTTTTTCGTTTCCTACTACAACAATAGCCGAAAAGCTAAAGGTTCTACCTCCCTTGGTTACTTTAGTAACTCTGTTAATATTTACCAGCCTGTCTTTGAGTTCTATTTCGCTGGATTTAACTCTTTTTGCATTTGCGTTTGCCATAATTCCTTAAAATTTAAGTCCACCTTTTCTGGCAGCTTCAGCTAAATTTTTAACTCTGCCGTGATACAAATATCCGTTTCTATCAAAAACAACTGATTCAATACCGGCAGCTTTTGCTTTTTCAGCGATAAGCGCGCCAACTTTAGCAGCTTGTTCAATTTTGTTTACTTTTTCGTCAGCAACATCTTTTTCTCTTGAAGAAGCAGAAACGAGTGTTTTACCATTCTCATCATCAATAAGCTGAGCATAAATTTGCTTGTTACTTCTAAAAACAGACAAACGAGGTCTTTCAGGTGTACCTTTAACGATTTTCCTGATTCTCATTTTTATTTTAAGTCTGCTTGATACTTTTTTATTTTTTGTTCCCATTGTAATCCTGGTTTTTATCTGTTTAACAGATACACTTTAGTTACTATTTATCGGCTGCTGATTTACCGGCTTTCTTCTTCAACTCTTCTCCCTGGAACTTAACTCCTTTTCCTTTGTAAGGTTCGGGTTTTCTAAGGGAACGAATTTTTGCTGCAACCTGCCCGATTAGTTGTTTATCGAACGAGGAGAGCTTAATAAGCGGATTTTTTCCTCTTTCGGTAACGGTTTCAACTTTAACTTCGGGTGGAATTTCCATATAAATATGGTGTGAGTATCCCAGCGCAAGTTCCAGCAACTGTCCTTGAGCATCGGCTTTAAAACCTACACCAACCAGTTCAAGTACTACATTAACACCTTCTGATACACCATTAACCATATTGTTAATCAACGAGCGGTACAAACCGTGTTTTGATTTATGGTCTTTACTTTCTGTTGCTCTTTCCAGGTTAATAATACCGTCTTCAACTTTAACGGTGATACCCGGGTCAACTACCTGGCGAAGTTCGCCCAGTTTTCCCTTAACAGTAACAACATTATTGTCAGAAACGTTAATTTCAACACCTTGAGGAATAGCAATTGGTAATTTTCCTATACGTGACATTGATCTATCTCCTTTTAACTTACATAACAAATTACTTCACCACCTACGTTCAGTTTGCGGGCTTCCTTATCGGTGATAACACCTTTTGAAGTGGAAAGGATGGCTACACCCAGTCCATTAAGCACCCTCGGTAATTCGTTGGCGTTTACATATTTTCTCAAACCCGGGGTTGAAACACGGTCGATTGTAGTAATGGCCGATGCTTTTGTTTCGGGATGATATTTCAGGGCAATTTTAATATTTCCCTGATTGTTTTCTGTTTCTTCAAACTTATAGTTAAGAATATACCCTTTCTCGAAAAGAATTTTGGTAATATTCTTTTTCAGGTTAGAGGCCGGAATTTCAACCAAACGATGTTTGACTGCTACGGCATTTCTAATTCTTGTTAAATAGTCTGCTATTGGATCAGTATTCATTTTGAATAACCTTTTAATTAATTATAAAATTACCAACTGGCCTTTTTAATTCCGGGAATCAATCCGTTGAGCGCCATTTCGCGGAAATTAATACGTGAAACGCCAAATTGTCTCATATACCCTTTAGGCCTACCGGTAAGTTGACAACGGTTGTGCAAACGAACTGGTGACGCATTTTTAGGAAGTCTTTGGAGACCTTCGTAATCACCGGCAGCTTTTAACTCGGCGCGTTTAGCGGCGTATTTATCTACCAGCTTTTGTCTTTTGCGCTCACGCGCTTTCATCGACTCTTTTGCCATTAGTTGTTATTTTTTTGGTTCTTGAATGGTAATCCGAATTCTTTTAACAATGCGAAGGCTTCTTCATCGGTTTTAGCAGTAGTAACGATGGTAATATCCATACCATTAATTTTACTTACTTTATCGATGTTGATTTCGGGGAAAATAATTTGCTCCGGGATACCGAAGGAGTAGTTTCCTCGGCCGTCAAAACCTTTATCGTTGATACCTCTAAAGTCACGAACACGAGGCAGAGCAATCGAGACAAGTCTGTCAAGAAACTCATACATCTTTTCTGAACGCAGGGTAACACGCACGCCAATAGGACTTCCTTTTCTTAATTTAAAGTTCGAAACGTCGCGTTTCGAAATCGTAGGCACTGCTTTTTGTCCGGATATTGCTGTCATTTCGGTAACACCCGTATCGATTAATTTTTTATCGGTTAAAGCGGCGCTAATACCCTGGTTAAGGTTAATTTTAACCAGACGAGGAACCTGCATCACGGTTTTATAACCAAACTTTTTGGTTAAAGTCGGCACTACTTCCTCGAAGTATTTTTTTTGTAATCTAGGTTGATATTCCATTACTTAATGACCTCCCCTGATTTTTTAGAATAACGAACTGTTTTTCCAGTTTTTTCATCTGTTTTTCTTCCCACGCGCGTAGCGTTTCCTTTAGCATCAACAACCTTTAGGTTAGAGATATGAACAGCAGATTCACTTTCAATGATTCCGCCTTTAGGGTTATCGGCATTGGGTCTGGTGTGTTTTTTCACCATATTAACGCCTTCCACGATGGCTCTCTTTTTTTCGGTATCGATATCGAGCACACGACCTTGTTTGCCTCTATCATTACCAGAGATAACCAAAACTGTATCGCCTTTTTTTATGTGTAACTTAGCCATAACTGTTTCTTTATTAAAGCACCTCTGGTGCCAGTGATACGATTTTCATATACTGTTTTTCGCGCAACTCACGGGCTACGGGGCCGAAGATACGGGTACCCATCATTTCGCCGGTGGTGTTAAGCAAAACTACAGCATTGTCATCAAAGCGGATATAGGAGCCATCATTTCTTCTGACCTCTTTTTTTGTTCTAACTACCACTGCTTTGGCAACGGTACCTTTTTTAATATTACCTGAGGGCAAAGCATTTTTAACAGTAACAACCACCTGATCGCCTACCGAAGCATAGCGACGTTTGGTACCACCAAGCACTCTGATAATAAGAACTTCCTTGGCGCCACTGTTATCAGCAACTGTACATCTTGTTTCTTGTTGTAACATGGTTATTTAGCTCTTTCAATGATTTCTACTAATCTCCAATTTTTATTCTTGCTCAATGGTCTGGTTTCCATGATACGGACGGTATCGCCGATGTTACAGTCGTTTTTTTCGTCGTGAGCCATAAACTTGTTGGTTTTTTTCACAAACTTCCCATAGATAGGGTGTTTGAAACGACGCTCGATCGAAACAACGATAGATTTATCCATCTTATTACTGACGACCAATCCGATTCTTTCTTTCCTAAGATTTCTCTTTTCCATTGTCTTACTTATTATTGTTTTCCAACATTTCTCTTTTCCTCAGCTCAGTTAAAGTACGGGCAATGGTTTTTTTATTGTCGGTAATTTTATGAGGGTTCTCGAGGGGAGAAACGGCATGATTCAATTTGAGACGGGTAAGATGTTTTTTTTCTTCTACCAGTCTTTCTCTGAGTTCTGCAGTACTCATCTCTTTTATTACTTCCTGTTTCATGGTTTCCTATTTTTACTCAGTGTAATCTCTTCTAACTACAAATTTGGTTTTAACAGGTAATTTTTGGGCTGCAAGTCTCATTGCTTCCTTGGCTACTGCCAAAGGGACACCGTCAGCTTCAAAAAGAATACGACCGGGTGTAATACGAGCCACAAAATATTCCGGGGCACCTTTACCTTTACCCATACGAACCTCGGCAGGTTTTTTGGTTACCGGTTTATCGGGGAATATTCTAATCCAAATCTGACCTTCACGTTTCATATAACGGGTAACAGCCTGACGGGCGGCCTCAATCTGACGCGAGGTCATCCAAGCCTGTTCCAGTGTTTTTATACCAAAGGATCCGAAGGCAAGCTCATGGCCTCTGCCGGCATTGCCTTTCATGCGTCCTTTTTGCTGTTTTCTGAATTTGGTTTTTTTAGGTTGTAACATGCCTATATACCTTTTATATTGTTAACTTCTGCTTTCTATCTTCTACGTCTCTGGCGACCGCCTGATTTGGATGCACCGCTTTGTTTGGATTTGCCAAACTGTGCTGATGATACCAAGTCGGGGCGTCCATAGATTTCACCTTTGAATATCCAAACTTTAATACCGATACGACCATAAGTAGTATGGGCTTCTATCAAAGCATAGTCGATATCAGCTCTTAAAGTATGCAAAGGAATACGGCCTTCTTTGTAAAGTTCACTTCGTGCCATTTCGGCTCCGCCTAAACGACCAGAGATCTGCACTTTAATCCCTTCGGCACCTAAACGCATGCTGGAAGCAATGGAGGTTTTGATAGCACGACGGAAGGAGATACGACCTTCTATTTGTTTGGCGATAGTGTTACCTACAATATTGGCATCAAGTTCGGGGCGACGAATTTCGGAGATATCGATTTGCACTTCCTTATTGGTAAGTTTTTTCAACTCCTCTTTTAATTTAGCCACTTCCTGTCCACCTTTACCAATAATAATACCCGGACGGGCAGTAAGAATGGTAATGGTTATAAACTTCAATGTACGTTCAATCACAATTTTTGAAACACCTGCTTTGGTAAGACGGGCATTGAGATATTTTCTGATCATATCATCTTCCACCAATTTCTCGGAGAAATTTTTTCCACCATACCAGTAAGAGTCCCATCCTTTGATGATACCTAACCTGAGTCCTATTGGATTAGTTTTCTGTCCCATTAAACTATTTATTAAAGTTCTTAATTTTCGTTATTTTCAGATTCGGAAACCTCCACCTGATTCATATCGTCTAAACGATTTCCAAGAATCAATGTAACGTGGTTAGAGCGTTTTCTAACTCTGTAAGCTCTTCCCTGAGGTGCAGGCTGAACACGTTTAAGCATTCGTCCACTATCAACACTAATCTCTTTCACGTAAAGAGCATTATCTTCGATGCGAGCGCCTTCGTTTTTAACTTCCCAGTTAGCAACGGCTGAACGCACAAGTTTATAAAGTCGACCGGCAGCTTCCTTGCTGGTATGCTGCAACACGTGCATCGCTTTTTCAACATCCATCCCACGAACCAAATCAGCAACGAGTCTCATTTTACGTGGTGAGGTGGGTACATTACGCAAGCGTGCTATGTACAGATCTTTACGTTCTGCTTTACGCTTTTCGGCACTATTATGTTTTCTAGATCCCATTTTTGATTAGCTTTATTTTCTACCTTTATCTTTTTTACCTGCATGACTTCTGAAAAGACGGGTTGGGGCAAACTCACCGAGTTTATGACCTACCATGTTTTCAGTAATGTAAACAGGGATAAATTTATTTCCATTATGGACGGCAATGGTTTGTCCTACAAAATCAGGAGAAATCATTGAGGCTCTGGACCAGGTTTTAATCACGGATTTTTTCCCTGATTCGATGTTGGCCATCACCTTCTTTTCGAGTTTATAATGAATATATGGTCCTTTTTTTAATGAACGGCTCATAGTATTATCTGTTTACGATTATTTCTTGCGTTTTTCAATAATGTACTTGTTAGAATCTTTCTTCTTAGCACGGGTTTTGTAACCTTTAGCAGGCAAACCTTTACGTGAACGAGGATGTCCACCCGAAGATCTTCCTTCGCCACCACCCATTGGGTGATCGACAGGGTTCATAGCTACACCACGTACGCGAGGGCGACGTCCTAACCAGCGACTACGACCGGCTTTACCTGATTTCTCGAGGCTGTGGTCAGTGTTCGACACCATACCTACCGTAGCTCTACATGTTTGCAAAATCATTCTGGTTTCCCCTGAAGGAAGTTTAATGATAGCAAACTTTCCCTCACGTGTCATCAACTGTGCGTAAGAACCGGCACTACGAGCCATCTTTGCACCCTGACCTGGTCTTAACTCAATATTATGAATGATGGTACCAAACGGAATTTCAGAAAGGTAAAGAGTGTTGCCCACTTCGGGAGCAGCGCCTTTACCGGAAACAACAGTTTGACCAACTTTCAACCCATGAGGAGCAATGATATAGCGTTTTTCACCATCAGTATAAAATACCAGCGCTATACGTGCGGTCCGGTTTGGATCGTACTCAACGGTTTTTACTATTGCGGGAATACCTTCTTTATCACGTTTGAAGTCGATAATTCTGTATTTCTGTTTATGACCACCACCTACATTACGGATGGTCATGTGTCCTTCACTGTTTCTACCGCCGGTACGTTTTTTAGGCGCTAACAAACTTTTTTCAGGTTTGTTAGTGGTAATGTCGTCGAACGCGCTGATAATCTTGAAGCGCTGACCCGGGGTTGTTGGTTTATATTTTTTCAGAGCCATTTCTAAATGTTGCTAAAAAAATCAATGGATTCACCTTCTGTTAATGTCACAACAGCCTTTTTAAAGGCCCTAGTCTTGCCAGTAATAACACCTGATTTAGTAAATCTGGATTTACTTTTACCGGAATAGTTCATGGTATTTACGGCAGAAACCTGCACACCATACAATTCTTCTACTTCCAGTTTGATTTGGATTTTGTTGGCATTTTTGTCAACAATAAAACCATACTGGTTGAGAGTATCGCTTTTGGCGGTCATTTTCTCCGTAATTACCGGTTTCATAATAATTCCCATCTTCTTACTCTTTATTATTTGGCAAATAATTCGTTGATGGTTTTCAATGAGCTTTCAAACATGATAATTTTGTTGGCATGCAGCACATCGTATGTATTCAACGAATCTGCACTAACAATTTTTACCTTTTGAACGTTGCGTGAGGAGAGATAAAAATTTTCATCTTTCTCATTTAACACCCATAAGGTTTTTTTATTATCGAGTTTGAATCCTTTTAAAATGCTCATAAACTCTTGAGTTTTGGGAGCATCCATTGTAAAATCCTCAACTACTATAATCTCGTTATCTTTTGCTTTATAGGTAAGGGCCGATTTACGGGCTAACCTTTTAACTTTCTTGTTAAGCTTGAAATGATAATCGCGGGGATGTGGGCCAAATACTCGGCCACCACCACGAAACAAAGGGTTTTTAATATCACCGGCACGAGCGGTTCCGGTTCCCTTTTGTCTTTTTATCTTACGCGTACTACCGGTAACATCACTTCTTTCTCTGGAATCGTGAGTTCCCTGACGTTGGTTTGCTAAATACTGTTTTACATCGAGGTAAATAGCATGGTCGTTGGGTTCAATTCCAAAGATGGAAT
>QMPP01000041.1 GCA_003650425.1 Bacteroidota bacterium
AGGTAAATCAGGAATATGTTAAGTGCGGCAATAATACCAAATTCTACGAGCATCTGATTTCCGGTGATGATAAAGGCTGCAAAACCAACGGCGGTGGTGGCGTTGGTAAGCAGATTCGCGTTTCCAATACGTGAAATCATCCGCGACAGGGCTTTTACTTTATTGCCGTGTTCACGAAACTCGCTTAAGTATTTGTTTAAAAGGAATATGGAGTTTTCAACCCCGATGACAATGAGTAACGGGGGCATGATACCGGTTAAGATGGTAATTTTGTATCCGAACAATACCACCGTTCCTAACGCCCATATAACGGCGACAATCACCACAAGCATGGCAAAAAATACCGCTCTAAACGACTTAAATAAAATAAACAAGAGAATGGAGGCAATAACCAGTGCCATTAAAATAAACAGCAACAATTCGTTTTGAATCATTTTGCTGGTTACAGTTCTGATGTATGGCAGTCCCGAGTAATGTATTTTAATGTGGTAGGTTGATCCGTATTGGTCAATCATTTCTTTAATTTCTCCGATTAACGGAATCCGTTTTTTAGAATTAATTACCGTTTTATCAAGGGTAATCATCATCAAATTTACATTGGTCTTTTTATTAAAAAGACGTCCGTTATAAAGCGGTAGGGAATAAAGGATTTTTTTAGCTGAGTCAACTTCTGCCTGCGAGGTGGGCCGGTGGTTCAAAATCGGTTTAAAGTCGAACTTTTTAAGGCTATCGTTACGGACTAACGAAAACGCGTGGGCAGCCGAAACAACCCCTTCCACTCCGTTAATTTTCGATACGTTACCGGTTAAGTCGTACCACGACCTGAAATGATCAAGTGTAAATAGGTTGGAATCCTGAATAGCAACAAAAATAACGCTACCATCCTGTCCAAACTGTTTTTTAAATTTCTGATACTCTATATTAATGGGGTCGTCGTTCGGAAGCATTGACGCCATTTCGTACGACATATTTATTTTTGAACCTGTATAACCCATGAACAGGGTGATGAGGGCAATCAAGCTCAAAATAATAAGTCTGTACCGAAGGATAACCCTTACAATTACCTGCCACATAAATTTCCTTTCTAAACGAAGCTACTAAAATAGGTAAAAAATTACCATAGTCTGTTCAATATTTTCTTGCTTTTTACGGGAAGGCAAAGGTAAGATTTTGTCGGTAAAAATTGGCATCATGCATTAATTTGTTTTGGTGGATAGGTTCATCAGGCAAAACCCTCTTGATGTACATTAATTGTTATCCATCACGCACACTAAGATTTGATTGATATTGAAAGAGATTACAAAGAACGCGAGATGCCTGTTTGACAGCAAAGTAAGTACTTCCTTAATGTTACCAGTTAAGAATGTTATGTAGGTCGTATTCTTCCGGATTTGGCAACCATTTTTTTGCTTCTTCGTAATCACCGGGCTCAATATATTGTAGTCCGTTTTCAAGTACGAGTTTTGATTTTTCCTGTTTTAAATCTACAAGACGGGGTTTGATTTTCCCATTTTCATCTTCTACGTCTTCCAGGTAAAGAGGATCAATTTTTCCACCAGGGGTAGCCGTAACCATGCAACCTGTTCGTCCTTCGTCAAAAAGTTTTTTAACCCCATAACCAAGTAATCCACAGTAAAGCAGGTCGTAAGCTACCGGCGCCACGCATCTTAACTCGTAACCCAGTTCCACCGGCCGACTTTTTACTTCGAGGTTTAATTCCTTTAATTTTTGTTGAAGCAGAATATTGTAAATGTGAGCTTTACTTACATTTCCCAGTTCTGGATGGCCGTGATTGTCGTAAGTGAAATTGATGCCGGAATGTTTAATCTCTTCATCGGTCATAAAGTGGAATACCCCTTCGCTAACAATGGAAACGCCATATTTTATCCCCATGATTTTCCGTTTTACGATGGCTGAAATAAGCAGCTTGGTAATTTTATCAAAGGTAACTTCGGTATTATAAAACATCTCGGGGATTACAATCATCGGAAAATGACTTGCCGCTCCAATACCAAAAGCCAGGTGTCCTGCTTCTCTGCCCATGGCTGAAATTACAAACCAGTTACCACTAGTGCGTGCATCCTCGTAAATAGTTTGTGCAATTCGCACCCCTTCCTGCTTGGCCGATTGGTATCCGAAAGTAGGAATGTTTGCCGGTAAGGGCAGGTCGTTGTCAATGGTCTTAGGAACGTGAATGTTTTGAATGTTTACATTGTTTTTCCGTAAAAACTTTGAAATTCTGTTGGCAGTAGAGGCCGTATCGTCACCACCGATGGTGATAAGGAGTTTAACATTGTTATCCTTGAAGAAGTCAGTAGTGAACTCATTGTCTTTTGGCTTGTGCCTGCTCATATTTAATGCAGAACCTCCTTTACGATGGATGTCATCGGCAAAAGCAAAGTCAATATCTATCGTTTTACGATTTCTGTTAAATAGTCCGTAGTAGCCATCATGAATTCCAATCACCCGATATCCTGCTTTTAAAAACACCATCGACACCGAACTAATTACCGAGTTTATTCCCGGAGCCGGCCCTCCGCCACATAATATTGCAATTGATTCGTTCATTTTATTCTGTTTTTTATTTTGAAACAAATGTAATCATTGTGATAAAATGAGATGGATTATTTAAAAATTTTCTTTGCCACGGCACAACTTCAATCTAAAAGTCCATAATAAAAGCTGTAATAATTTAAATTCTATTATCGCGCTGCGCTGCAACTTTATTCTTTATATCTATTGAGAATTGGCCGGATTAACATTTTTTTCAAGTTTATTCTATGCAATTTGTCAGGTTCTGCTATTTACCCCGACTCTATAACAAGAAAATATGTAGTTTAGAACAAAAATAAATCAATTCGATTGAAATGCAAATGCTTATGAAAATAAAAATTACCTGCTTTACCGTTATTTTAATGATGGCTGCCAATATTTTAATGGCTCAAACAGGGACAAATCATGTTGCTTTGTTACAAATTCAACAGGAATAAGATGCGAAATGGAACGCAAAATTACCACGTGTCAATGATTACGCGGCGGCAAACGGTTAAAAAAATTTGATAACAACGCGGAGCTTGCTGTTGACAGACACGACTGGGGTATCAACGGAACGGTTAGTTATTCGTTTCATTGATGTGGTATTTACCGTAAATTTATTAATTTTATCGCCCGAAAGCATTTTTAACAAAAATAGGAACAGAGCTATGTCAGGACACAGTAAATGGTCAACCATCAAACGGAAAAAAGGCGCCTTGGATGCCAAGCGCTCAAAAATATTTTCAAAACTTATTAAAGAGATTACAGTTGCTGTAACCGAGGGCGGTCCCGATGCCGATGGAAACCCTCGTTTACGTTTGGCAATTGCTAATGCCAAAGGGGTTAGCATGCCTAAAGATAATATTGAAAGGGCGATTAACAAAGGGAAAGATAAAAATTCAGCGAACTTTAGTGAGGTTACTTACGAAGGGTATCTACCTCACGGGATTGCTGTTTATGTTGAAACTACTACCGATAATACCCAGCGAACAGTTTCGAATGTGAGAGCTATTTTTAATAAATACAACGGCAACTTGGGAACCAACGGCTCGTTAAGCTTTTTGTTTGACAGAAAAGGCGTTTTTGCTATTCCGAAAGGCGATATCGATGTTGATGAGTTTGAGATGGAACTTATTGATGCCGGTGCCGAAGACATTGAACTGGAAGATGGCTACTTTAATGTTACTACTTCGATGGAAGATTTTGGTAATATGATGAAAAAGCTGGAAGATTTGGGTATTGAGCCAGAAACGGCTGAGCTACAACGCATTCCTCATGAAACAAAAATCCTTTCGGATGAAAATGCCGAAAAAACCATGAGGGTTATCGACTTGTTTGAAGATGACGACGATGTGCAAAAAGTGTGGCACAATCTTGAACTTACAGAAGAACAAATAGAAAAGTTGGGGTAGGGTTTCTTATTTTAAGAGGTAAAGAGCTATTTTCCTTCTTCTGAAAAGTATTGCTCTATTTCATCAACAATGGAGAGAACTTCCTGATGACTTTCGGTGCTCATTAATCTTAACTTAAAAGGTTTAAAATTGGGGTAGCCTTTAAAGTAATTGCCCCAGTGTTTGCGCATTTCAAGGATGCCTGTGCGCTCACCTTTCCAATCAACCGAACGCTGAAGCTGTATTTTAACTATTTTAACCCGTTCATGAATATCGGGTTTTTTCAAAAGTTGCCCTGTTGTGAGGTAATGTTTTACTTCTTTAAAAATCCATGGATTGCCATAAACAGCACGACCAATCATTAAGCCATCCACACCATAGGTATCGATTAGATGTCTCGCTGTTTCAGCACTAGTGATGTCGCCATTTCCAAAAATTGGGATATGCATACGGGGGTTGTTGGTAACCTCACCGATTAATGTCCAGTCGGCCGGTTGACTGTACTTGGTTGTGCGCAGCCGCCCGTGGATGGAGAGCGCCTTGATGCCCGTATCTTGAAGCTGCTCGGCGATATCAACTATTTCGCGGTGTTGATCGTCGTACCCCAGGCGGGTTTTTACGGTAACAGGTAGTTTTACTGCTTTAACAATGGCCTCTGTCATTTTAACCATCTTAGGAATGTCATTTAAAATTCCTGCTCCGGCACCTTTGGAAACCACTTTTTTAACTGAACAACCAAAATTAATATCGATCAAATCGGGTTGTGCCTCTTCGGCATAATGGGCAGCCTCCACCATCGAGTCGATGTTATGGCCAAAGATTTGAATTCCTACCGGTCGCTCTATCTCGTCGAAGTCCAGTTTTTTTACACTTTTGGCTGCATCTCTAATCAATCCTTCCGAAGAAATAAACTCTGTGTACATCAGGTCAGCTCCAAACATTTTACAAACATACCTAAAGGGGGGGTCGGTTACATCTTCCATGGGCGCCAGTAACAGGGGTGTGTCTCCCAATTCTATATTTCCAATTTTCACCAAAACAGTTATTTCATTTTATTTGGCCACAAAGATAATTTGTTTTGGTAATACTGAATAGAGTGGATTCCAACCTAAACTTCTGTATTTTTTTCTTGTGTGAAAGGAAAATTTTAAACTGTCTTTTTAAAGAAAAAAATTTGCCATATATAGTCCATAAAAAAAACCTGCTTCATTTTGAAGCAGGTTTTTTTTCTTCTATCAAAAAGCAGCTATTTAATAACAGAAGCTTTTTTTACCATCTTACCGGTTGGGGTTTCTATGCTGTAAAGGTAATATCCTGCAGGGAGGTTCTCTGCATTCCATACAACAGTATGCTGGCCGGCGTTGTACACACCATTTGCTAAAACAGCTACCTGACTTCCGGTTACATCGTAAACATTAATGGTAACCTGTTGTGAAGCAGCCAGATTAAAGCGAATGTTGGTTGAACCTACAAAAGGATTTGGCATGTTTTGTGACATCAGCGGGGCTTCATCTTTTTCGATGATATTGTTAGCCACGTTGGTTTCACCTGGGGTAAAGGTTGGCATAAACTCCCAATTATCGCCACCATCAGGATAACGGCCATACGATATGTCGGTAGTTTGATCACCATAAGTAATTGAATCCAAAACTTCCTGACTTGAATTCCACAAACCGACCTGTTCGCCGCCGCCACTTAATTTGAAATTCAAATTAAGAACCGAGCTTTCCTGTCCTTTATTTGCGTAAAACAGAATGTATCCATGAGCCGGTACCGTTACCGAGTCAGGATAGGTTGAAGGAATGGCATACATGGCATCGGGATCGGCCAAGTCGTCGGCCATGTAATAACCCGAAAGATCAACGGCATCATCGCCGGCATTGTAAATTTCGATCCAATCGGGGAAATCGCCCTGAGGACCGGCAAAAGCGGCATCGTTGCTTGCCATAAACTCGTTGATGTAGAGCTGAGCCGAAGCTGTTTGAATGCCGATAAATAACATCATGGCTAAAGCCATCATTAAAGCGTAAGATTTTTTCATAGAATACTGTTTTTAATGAATGAATAATTTGGTTAAAAATAACAATTTATTTTTTCTTATACTGATTTTTTATTGAATTAATTCAATTCTTTTTATTCTCTGTTTTGAAGCCGCAATTCGATGAGTCGTTATTACACTTTGCCCATTAACCAAATAGCGTATTATTAAATGAAAATAGTAAACTCTGTTTACGATAATCTGCTTCAGGCCGTGTTTTTCCACGTAATAGATTTCTTTTTCAGGGTCATCTATTTTAAGAGTTAAATCCCAAATGTTGTACCGTAATATTTGTGTTATACCTTCAAAATCATCCAGCTGGTCAGGGTTATTTAACAGGGTTATCTGGTTTCTAAAAAGCATCACTTTCTCATTAGAAAGCTCAATATCCAAATCGGTTTTGCGTATTCGCTCGCGCGATTGTAAAATATTGCGCGGTAGATTTTTCTTTTTAATAAAATGAAAGCTCTCTTTCAAAACCCCCATTCTTTTCTTTCCTGTATTAAAAATGGTTGTTTTCAATCTGTTTTTTTAACATACTGTTCCGGTGGAGTACATTCTGGTTAGCCTGCTTCATACCAACGATGGAAGGATAACCCATCTTTTTGCGGTATTGTGTTTCACTATAGGCAATTTTGATTAACGATTTAACCAATTCCTTATACGAATTCTTCTTTTTTAGTTTTTCGATAAGCACAAAAATACCTCTACAATATCCATTTATTGCCCTGGTTTACTGTTTTCTGTCCTAATTACCAACCTCTACAAGCTCACAAAACAGATAAATCAGGCATCTGTCCTATTATTTGTAATTTTTATTAATTTTGAAAACAGATTCACAAATAAGGTCGGTTATGTCAATACTTTTTAAAAATGTAAAGGAGCTGGTACTGGAAGTAGATGAATTTCTATCGACGGTAGAGCAGGGTGTACTTATTTTCAAGCAAGGAGTTTACAACTATCTCGATAAAGAAGAGGAAACTTTTTTTGAGAATATTAAAAATATTGAAAGGCTGGAAGCGGTTGCCGACAAGTTGCAGCGCAAAATCGACCGTGAGCTATACCTTCACTCGATACTGCCTCAGCATGCCAGCGACATTGAAGAGATGATTGATAAGGTAGATGAGATTATTGACGTTGCCAAGGAGAGTATTTATGAATTTGATGTGGAAATACCCTTTATTCCCGATGTGCTAATAAATGATTACAAACGGCTGGTGGATGCATCGGTGGAGGCAGCAGCAGCTGTATTTCCAGCTGTAACAACCTTTTTTAGAGAACCCACCAAAGTAAAAGGGATGCTCACCAAAGTCTATTTTTACGAAAAAGAGAGTGACAAACTTTCGAGAAATATCAAGCGGAAATTGTTTCATGATATGGACGAATTAAAACTAAGCCAGAAAATCCATCTCCGTTATTTTGCCTTGCATATCGAAACCATATCGGACAAAGCGGAGTTGTTGGCTGATTTCCTTTCCATCAATGCCCTGAAATTTAATTTATGATAACGCTGCTATTCTTTTTATCCAGCGGGTTATTCCTCGGTTGGTCGTTAGGCGCTAACGATGCTGCCAATATTTTTGGTACAGCTGTGGGATCGCGCATGGTTAAATTTAGGCAGGCAGCTCTTATTGGCAGTATTTTTGTAATCTTGGGTGCCGTTATTCAAGGCGCGGGAGCTAACGCTACCTTGGGAAAACTGGGTAGTGTGTCAACGCTGGCAGCTGCTTTTACCGTGGCTTTGTCGGCTGCTGCTACCGTTTACTGGATGACGAGATTAAAGCTGCCGGTTTCTACATCACAAGCCATCGTGGGAGCCATTATCGGCTGGAATCTTTACACCAACAACCAAACCGACTTACATACTTTAACTAAAATTGTCACCACTTGGATTTCCGGACCGATATTGGGTGGCATATTTGCCGCATTGTTGTACCTCCTCACCAAAAAAATACTCAAGCGTGTTCGTTTTCATCTTTTTTACCGCGACTTATCCATTCGTCTCGGGCTGATAATTATTGGCGGTTTTGGCGCCTATAGTCTGGGAGCCAACAATATTGCCAACGTAATGGGGGTGTTTACTACGTCCGTGCAGTTTCCTGCCATTCATATTGGCTTTATTACTTTAAGTAGTACCCAGCAGCTCTTTGCCATTGGCGGGGTTGCCATCGCTATCGGTATCATCACTTACTCGAAGCGGGTAATGGAAACGGTGGGTAACACGTTGATGCCGCTTACCTCGGAAGCCGCCTTGGTGGTGGTGCTTTCGCAGGCACTCGTGCTATTTATCTTTTCTTCACAATCGCTTTCCAACGCGCTGACTTCAATAGGGCTGCCCCCCATTCCTTTGGTGCCTGTTTCCAGTTCGCAGATTGTTATCGGTTCCATTATTGGCATTGGGTTGTTGAAAGGAGGTAAACAGATTAAATACAAAGTGCTGGGTCAAATTAGTCTCGGATGGATTGCAACACCTGTTATAGCCGGCATAGTCGCTTTTTTTATGTTGTTCTTCATCCACAATGTTTTTAAACAAGAAGTAGGTTTTAAAACGATTACTCAATCCAAACAGGCTACTCATCAGACTGTTTCCGATAGTTTGACCCATGCAGAAAAAGTTACCTCCTTTCCAAAGAAAAGGGTTGTGCAAACCGAACAGAATCCTTCTGTTCAATCATCCTTTTCTTATGGGTGGATGATGGGTTTGATTTTAGTGGTTGTATTAATGGGTGTTGTCTATTATTTTTTGTTGAGAGAAAAGAAGCAAAATGCGTTTGGAAAAGAAAAAGTTGAGGAGTTGGAAAATTACATCGCCTTGAAAGAAAAGTCACTAGAACAGGAGATGGAACGCTATCAGGAGGAGCAGCAGAACGTTGATAAAGAGCTAAAATATCGACAAAACGAGATGGTGAACATGGCCATGAATATTATTAGAAAATACGAGATTGTTGGCCAGATAAAAGATGACATTAACAGAATTAAAAAGGAGATTCATGATGGCGAAGCTCGCCAGGCACTCAACAAGGTAATTTTAAAAATCAATCAAAACCTTTTACTTGATCGTGACAGGGAGAGCTTTCAGATGCATCTCGAAGAGCACAACAGCAACTTTATGCACCGGCTTTCGGAAGCCTATCCCGGCATGACGGAAAACGAAAAGCGGCTGGCCACCCTGTTAAGGATGAATCTTTCATCAAAAGAGATTGCCTCCATTTTAAATATCTCACCAAAAAGTGTTGAGATGAATCGTTATCGGCTGCGTAAGAAATTACAAATTCCTCCGAAGGAGAACCTTACACAGTTTATCAGAAAATTTTAGCATTAAAACTTTGATATCGAATCGCGAACAGCCACGAGGCGTTCCAACAAGCCTTCCAGTAAATCAAGTTTAAGCATATTAGCACCATCGGATTTAGCTACAACAGGATTCGGGTGTGTTTCTAAAAATAGACCGTCAACACCCACTGCAATGCCTGCCAGCGCCATGGTTTCAATCATCTCAGGGCGGCCACCGGTTACCCCCGAATTCTGGTTGGGTTGCTGCAATGAGTGAGTAATATCCAGCACTACAGGATAACCCGCTTGCTGCATAACAGGAATATTACGATAATCGATAACCAAATCGCCGTAGCCAAACATGTTGCCCCGTTCGGTAAGCATCACTTTATTATTATCCGTTTCAACCACTTTTTCGGCAGCAAACTTCATGGAAGGTCCCGAAACAAACTGGCCTTTTTTAATGTTTACTACTTTACCGGTTTTTCCTGCGGCTATCAGCAGCTCTGTCTGGCGGCAAAGAAACGCGGGTATTTGGAGCACATCAACATATTCGGCGGCCATGGCGGCCTCCTCCACCGAGTGGATGTCGGTAACTACGGGAATACCAAAAGTCTCTGACACTTTTCTTAATACTTTAAGTGCTTTTTCATCACCAATACCTGTAAACGAATCGATCCGTGAACGGTTGGCTTTTTTGTAAGAGCCTTTAAAAATAAAAGGAATTCTCAGCCTGTCGGTGATGGTAAGAATTTTCTCGGCAATGGGAAAGGCCATCTCTTCGTCTTCAATAACGCAGGGACCTGCTATTAAAAAAAAGCGATTGGTATCGGTGTATTTTAATGTCGAAATATCAGGAAACATAATGTTACAGTTTTAATTTTCTGCTAAAATAGTACAATAATTGTAAGTGGAAGATGAGTGGAGTTGAAAAAAAACGAGTCTTGTTTATGGAGCATTGGAATTAATATTACGATTGCTTCGTTTCACTCGCAAAATAATGATTTAGGATCGTATCATTGAGTTATACATTGACTACCAAACATTGATTTAGTACAACTAACTTGCGAGCGAAGCGAAGCAATCTAAAAAGACGCCGACTATCAAAAATATCAGGGTTTAAAAGGGCAAATCATCGGTAGTGTCCGCATCTTCTATTTCTGGAGGGGGCAACTCCTGGCTAAAGTCACCGGGTAACTCACCGGGTGATGGATCTTCGCCGGCAACCCGCTCGATACGCCAGGCTCTAACATCGGTGTACCAACGACTGTTATACTCACGCGATTCAATATTCACCGAAACATTAAGCTGGTCACCTTCATTCAAGCTATCCAGCATCGAAATTTTATCGCCCCAGCAAACAATACAAACTTTTTTAGGGTATTGTTCCTGTGTTTCAATTACAAATTGTTGTTTTTCCCAGCGGCCGTTTCTGCCTTCGCCGCTCTCTTTTTGGAGTTTCTGTACCAAACGTCCTTTTAGTTCTAAGCTCATAATTCAAATTTTTTACAAAAGTAAATAATTAATCTTTGCCGGGAGAATGCGTGAATGCAAAAATGCTTAAATGCATGATTGCTTAAATTGCGCGATGTACAAGATAACGGTTAGAGAGCTAATCGGATGAGCCTCCCTGTAAACCAATGACGAGCGTTAGTGCAAATCACACCGAATGAAAGGAGGTAAAAAAAACAGTATCTTTGCATTTTAATGCTATTATAAGATGGAACAGCAAGAGATAAAACTCGACATCCCGCCGATTTTTCAATCGGACGCCGAAGAAAAGCCTTTTGAAACCTGCGTTGTGTGTGGTAAAGATTTGCTACACAGTCAGGAAAACTATATGGTGGAGAAAGTGTTTAAAACTTACGAAGGACACGATTTTAAATCTACCGTGTTCGAGTTTGCCATCTGCACAACCTGTCATCAAAAAATGCAGGAAGGCATGTCGGAAGAGTCGATGCAAAACATGCAAAACTACTATCAGCAGTTTATCCAGCAACGCGGAAGTGATTCAATTATGATTGACCTTCGAACTTTTGATGTCAATCAGTGGTTAAGCAAATGTTTTTTTAAATCCACACCGGTCTCAGAGATGAAAGAGTATCAGGTGGTGGGAATGTTTAAAGGGGATAAATTGATTTTAAACCAGCCACCCATGGTTATTGGATACCAAGCTATGGAAGAGATGGCTGAACTTTTATCGAAACAAACCCGTGACGAGATGAACGGCTTCCGCGAGAAATTTTTAGGGCCTCCTCCCGAATTCAGCGAATTTATCTACGGTAAAAAACTCATCATGGTGTAATATTCTCACCCTTTATTTGTTTCTATCTTTATATGAAAAAAATTATCTTATCCATCCTGCTTTCAGGATTCATCATGACAGCCATGGCACAAAACAATATAGATACAGCAACTTTTGGCAGCGGATGCTTTTGGTGTTCAGAAGCTATTTTCGAGCGACTGCAAGGGGTTAACGAGGTTACACCCGGTTATGCAGGCGGCACTAAAAAGAACCCCTCTTACAACCTGGTATGTTCAGGAACCACCAACTATGCCGAAGTCATTCAGCTCACTTACAATCCGGAAATCATCAGTTATAATGAGCTTCTGGAGGTATTTTGGAAAACCCATGACCCCACTACCCTTAACCGTCAGGGCGCTGATGTGGGAACTCAATACAGATCGGTAATTTTTTACCATAATCAGCAGCAAAAAGAGACGGCGGAGTATTATAAAACCGAACTCTACAAAGCAAAAATCTGGAACAAACCCATTGTTACCCAAATAGAGCCGGTTACCAATTTTTATCCCGCCGAGAAATATCACAACGACTATTACAAAAACAATCCCGGAAACGGTTATTGTAACTTTGTTATCACGCCAAAAATTGAGAAATTTGAAAAACTCTTTAAAGAGAAACTAAAATAGAATGCACGAGATTGAGCCTTTTTATAATTGGCAGGAGCTTTACAACGCTTCGCGCGATAACCGTTCGCCTTTTTATGGCCGGGAGTATAGTGAAACCTTGTGCCACAACACCATTTACAATCATTACATTCACCCGCAATGGGATGAATTTGGTTCACAAACACTCTATCTTAAACTCCTGTTTGCCAATTACGACATGGAATTTGCCATTATTGAGCTGATGGGTGAATGGAATGACGTGCTGTATAACGACGTGATGTTTTTTTATCGTGATGTGGCTGAACACCTCATAAACGAAGGCATCAAATATTTTGTGCTTATCGGCGAAAACGTGTTGGATTTTCATTCGGACACCGATGACTACCTTGCCGAATGGTTTGACAATATTGAAGAGGGCTGGATAATAGGAATCAATTTCAGACAGCATGTTATTGACGAATTTAAAAATGCCAATCTCGATCAGTATATTGCTTTTTATGGGCAATTCGATGAGGTGCTATGGCGCAGCGTTCAACCGAAACAACTGTTTAGTTTACTCAACGAGTTGATTACAAAACAACTGGGAGCCTAATGGAGAAAAAGGGAGCCATCATAAAAATTTACGGCAAAGTGCAGGGCGTTGGATTTAGATATTACACTCAACAAAAAGCACACGAACTTTCCATTGATGGTTTCGTGCAAAACCGCCCTGACGGAAGCGTATACGTGGAAGCCGAAGGCAGCGAAGAAAACCTCGATGCTTTTATTCTTTGGTGCCACGATGGGCCGGGTTGGGCCAGGGTTACCAATATCACGGTGCAACGCACTCCTGCTTTTGGTTACGATGAATTTACTATAAAATAAAAATTACCATGTTTACCGCTAAAGAAGTTGCCGATTACTACAACACCACCCAAAACCACTACCGGAAATGGTGGAAACTCGAAAAAAACCTTTCACTGCACTACGGAATCTGGGAAAAGGGAATTAACAGCTTTGAAGAATCACTGATAAACACTAACCGGGTTCTAATGAAACTGGATGCCATCTCTGAAAACGATAAAGTGCTGGATGCCGGTTGCGGGGTAGGAGGAGCCGCCCTTTTTATTGCGGAAAACAAAAAAGCTTCGGTTACCGGCATCACTTTAAGCAGCAAACAGGTTGAACTGGCCAGGCAGAGTGCAGAAAGAAAAAAAATAACCGATAAAGTCAAATTCTTTTTAATGGATTATACCAGCACATCGTTTGATGACGAATCGTTTGACGTGGTTTGGGCCTGTGAAAGTGTTTCGTCGGTAACCGATAAAACCTTGTTTATTAAAGAGGCTTTCAGGGTACTGAAAAAGGGAGGGCGGCTTATCCTGAGTGATTTCTTTCAAACTGCCGAAAACCAACCCGATAAACACGAATGGGTAAAAAAATGGGGAGCCACCTGGGGAATATCTAACTTCGACACAAAAAAGGATTTTGTATTAAAACTAAACCAACAGGGTTTTAGTTCTGTTAAATCATTTAACTACACCGACAAAATAAAAAAGAGTGCCCGCAGAATGTATTTCGCCTCGTTGCTGGGAGCCATCCCCTCCGAACTGTACAACTTAACCCATCCCAATGTATCAGCTTTTGCAAAAACTCATTACAAATGCGGTTATTACCAATATAGGGCGCTTCAAAACGGGTTATGGAAATATTATGTTATTTGGGCTGGCAAGTAAAATGCAAAGTTCTTTACTTGGGTTTTGGAATAAAGTTTATTTATTTAGCTATTAACCCAAAGCCTATTACAAAATATACTTTTTACTACCTTTTTGTGAACTTTATTTTTTTTGGTAATAAATTCAGAACTCCTGACCTGATTTTTATAAATCAGGCAATTAAAAATATTGCAACGTAAAAAGAAAAGTTGCATTTTTGTCAGTTTGAGCGAAGTCGAAATCGATTTATTACCAGTACGATACACTCTTCGTCTCCGCTCAGACGGACATAATGTATGACTTTTTAGACAGCCTCTTGCTCGCTACCCCTCTTTCATCCATTCAAAAAGCTGATAATGCTCACCGTTCATACCGAGGGCTTTGTAAACTTCACGGGCATTGTTGTTGGCCAAATCAACGTAAAGACGTATTCCGGCTACCTGAGTGTTCGATTCAACAATGATCCTGATTTTTTCGTACATCTTACTAAAGATTCTTTGTCCGCGATACTCCGGCATAATATAAACCGACTGTATCCACCAAACCGCTTTGTTTCGCCAGTCGCTCCATTCGCAGGTAATCATCAACGAGCCTGCCACTACGCTATCCTTTTCAGCTACAAAATATTTTCCTTTTCCCTCATCCTCAAAAACAGCCTTAACCCCTTTTGAAACCGTGGTTTTATTCAGCACAAACGATTCCGTTTCCATGGCCATGGCAACCTGGAAATTACTTATCATTTCGGCATCATCTAATGTGGCTTCTCTAACAACAATCATCGTTATTTATTTTATCTTTGCTAAGTGAAAAAAACAGGGGTTTCTTGTTGGGGAAAGCAAAATTAAACATTTTCAGGGTTAAACAATGAGCGAGCAGATAAAACATGAATGCGGCATTGCCATGATTCGGCTGTTAAAGCCGTTGGAGTACTATCTTGGCAAATACGGCACGGCTATTTACGGGCTTCAAAAACTGCACCTGCTGATGCAGAAACAACATAACCGGGGTCAGGATGGTGCCGGAATGACCTGCGTTAAATTTGACCTCCCTCCGGGGAAGAAGTATATCGACAGGGTGCGCTCCAACAATGTTACACCCATCAAAGATATCTTTAATAGTGTTTACGAAAAGCTGGCTCTGATAAACGAGGAAAACCCGAAACGGCTAAAAGATGTTAACTGGCTAAAAAACAACGAAGAATTTACGGGAGAGCTTTTTCTTGGCCACCTGCGGTACGGTACTTATGGAGGTAATTCAATCGAAAATCTACACCCATTGGTACGCTCAAACAACTGGAAAACCAAAAACCTGGTGCTGGCCGGCAACTTCAACATGACCAACAACGACGAGCTTTTTGAAACGCTGGTAGAACTGGGGCAATATCCCGTAGAAACATCTGATACCGTTACCGTTTTGGAAAAAATCGGTCACTTTTTGGATGAAGAAAACGAAAAGCTTTATCGTGCATTTCGCCAACAGGGATTTTCCAAACGTGAAATTACTGACAAGATAGCCAACAACATTGAGATTCTTCCGGTATTAAGCGATTCGGCCAAACGGTGGGATGGCGGCTATGTAATTGGCGGTTTATTAGGACATGGCGATGCTTTTGCCATGCGCGACCCTGCCGGTATCAGGCCCGCCTTTTATTATGCCGACGATGAAATTGTGGTGGTAGCTTCCGAACGGCCGGTCATTCAAACCACGCTGAATGTTAAAATTGAAAAAATTCATGAAATTGAACCCGGCCACGCCCTGATTATTAAAAAAAACGGCGAAATTATTAACGAAAGGTTTATCGACCCTATGCCGTTAAAGGCTTGTTCGTTCGAGCGCATATACTTTTCGCGGGGAACCGACAAAGATATTTACCGGGAGCGGAAAGCACTTGGCGAGCTGCTTACCCCTGCTGTTTTGGAAGAGATAAACTACGATTTAAAAAACACGGTCTTTTCGTTTATTCCAAACACGGCTTCCGTTGCATTTCAGGGAATGATCGACAAAATCAACAAGTATACGGTTGAACGGATAACCGAAAATATTTTAAGCCGTGAAGGGCAGGTTAGCCGCGACGAGCTGGACGAAATTATGCAATACCGTCCGCGAGTTGACACCATTGCCGTGAAGGATGTTAAACTTCGGACATTTATTACGCAGGATAACCAACGTGATGATTTGGTTGGCTACGTGTACGATGTTACGTATGGCGTAGTAAAAGAGCATGAAGATACCCTCGTGGTGCTCGACGACTCCATCGTTAGAGGCACTACCCTGCGACAAAGCATTATCCGTATCCTCGACCGGCTCGGCCCGAAAAAAATTATTATAGCCTCTTCCGCTCCACAAATTCGATATCCTGATTGTTATGGCATCGACATGGCCCGACTCAACGACTTCGTGGCCTTTAAGGCTGCCATTATGCTGCTGAAGGAAAACCAGATGGAGGAGGTGATAAACAGAGTTTACAAAAAATGTAAAACGCAGCAACACCTGCCTAAAGAGCAGATTATTAATTATGTAAAGGAAATTTACAAACCATTTACCGCCCAACAAATTTCGGCTAAAATTGCCCAAATAGTAACGGCCCCCGATATCAACGCCGAAGTTCAGGTTATCTATCAAAGCATCGAAGATTTGCATCGGGCTATTCCAAACCATTCGGGCGACTGGTATTTTACCGGCAACTATCCAACGCCGGGTGGTAACAAGGTAGTCAATCAATCCTTTATCAATTATATTGAAGGAAGAAACGAAAGAGCCTATTAGCACCTGGGTTTCTATGAAAGAAGTAGTACAAATATTAAATTAGTCATACTGAAATTATTTAATGTCAACCTGTTAAAAGATTATGAAATACTTTGAAAGTTAGAAAACAAATTCCAATATTCCCCTCTTTGGAGGGAAAACAAAGGGGAAATAATAAAAAGATATTTGTTCTCTGATTTTC
The DNA here is from genome assembly GCA_003650425.1 of Bacteroidota bacterium. GTDB lineage: Bacteria > Bacteroidota > Bacteroidia > Bacteroidales > F082 > B16-G9. The sequence goes on from QMPP01000041.1 coordinate 16,789, forward strand.
AATGTCTTGTTATAAAAAAAGTAATTCAGCTTTAAACAACTTCACCGATTTATAACCGACAAACCATTTTTTTTGACCGAAAACTATCAAAATAGCAATCTGAAAAGCCTGGCACAAACCCTGCCCGGTAAGCCGGGTGTTTACCGTTATCTCGATAAAGAAGGCAAGGTAATTTATGTTGGAAAAGCAAAAAACCTCAAAAAAAGGGTTTCCAGCTATTTTACAAAGAAGCATCAGGGAGGTAAGCTCAAGTTGTTGGTTCGGAAAATTACCGATATTAAGTTTACTGTTACCGATAGCGAATCGGATGCCCTGCTGCTGGAAAACAACCTCATCAAAAAATATCAGCCTCGTTACAATATTCTGCTTAAAGATGATAAAAGCTTCCCTTGGATATGCATCAAAAACGAGCCTTTCCCCCGCGTGTTTCCAACCCGCAATCCCCAAAAAGACGGCTCGGAATATTACGGCCCTTACACATCGGTAAAGATGATGCGCACCCTGCTGGATATCATAAAACAGCTTTACCCGTTACGAACCTGCAAGCTGAATCTTTCTAAAAAAAACATCGAAAAAGGGAATTTTAAAGTGTGCCTCGAATATCACATCGGCAACTGCCTCGGGCCATGTGTCGGAAAACAGACTGAAGCGGATTACAACATTTCCATCGATCATGTACGCTCCATCATCAAAGGCAACATTAACGAAATTATCAGGGAGTTAAAACTCCGTATGCACGATTATGCCGAAGCCATGAAGTTTGAACAAGCACAAATGGTAAAGGAGAAAATTGAGATTCTGGAAAATTACAAAAGCAAGTCCACCATCGTTAACCCTAAAATTAATAATGTAGATGTTATCTCCATCATTGACGAACCACAACTTGCCTGGGTTAACTGGCTAAGGGTACTCAACGGAGCTATCGTGCAGGCGCACACGGTAGAGGTAAAGAAAAAACTCAACGAGTCGAAAGAGGAGGTGCTTGCCCTCACGCTGGCCGATTTCAGGCAGCGTTTTGAAAGCAACGCCAACGAAATCATTCTCCCCTTTCACCCCGGGGTTACGCTGGATGATGTTACCTTTACCATCCCGCAACGCGGAGATAAAAAACAACTGCTTGACCTTAGTCAGCGTAATGCCATGTTTTACCGCATGGAGCGAAACAAACAACGCGAGCTTGTTGACCCGGAGCGTCATTCACGACGAATTATGGAGACCATGAAAAAGGACCTCAGAATGGATAAATTTCCCGAAGTGATAGAGTGTTTCGACAATTCCAACTTTCAGGGTGATTATCCGGTAGCATCCATGGTACAGTTTGTAAAAGGTAAGCCCAACAAAAAAGAGTATCGTCATTACAACATTAAAACGGTGGAAGGTGCCAACGACTTTGCCTCCATGGAGGAGATAATTGAGCGTCGTTACGGGAGGCTGCTTAAAGAAGATAAACCCCTGCCGCAGCTGATTGTAGTTGACGGCGGTAAAGGGCAGCTTTCGGCAGCGGTAAAAAGTTTAAAAACCCTGGGTCTGTATGGAAAAGTAACCATCATAGGGATAGCCAAAAAGCTGGAGGAGCTCTACCACCCCTACGATCCTGTGCCACTGTATCTTGACAAAACTTCTGAAACGTTAAAAATTATTCAACAGCTGCGCGATGAAGCTCACCGGTTTGGTATTACCCATCATCGCAAAAAACGAGATAAAGGAACGCTCAAATCGGAGTTAACCTCCATCGAAGGGGTTGGTTATACCACAGCACAAAAGCTGCTCCGCAAATTCAAATCGGTAAAAAAAATAAAAGAGGCCAACGAAACTTCCCTTGCTGATGTGATAGGAAAATCGAAAGCCCGAATTGTTTTTAACTATTTTCATCAATAAATTTTTACGGGTCGCCCTTTCAGGACTCTTCATTTTTCTGTCTTAATCCTCGGGGCTGCACCCCGGGATGTTACGGGTCGGGGCATTGCCCCTTAACCAAAAAAATCATTAAACTTTTAAACTTTGTTTGACGAGTTCATTAATCCTGAAAGGATTAAACATAATATCCCGGGATGAAGCGTAGTGTAATCCCGGGATGTTGCAACAAACAAAAAAAGGGCTGAAAGCCCGACACGTTTAAAACTACTGCCATGTTACAAAGGCTGAACAGGATTTTGTTCTTCCAGTACAAACAGATACATAGGTAATCTTAAAAAAACCGGGAAATGACTATGGCAGCAACTACACCCGAATATACCTATAA
>QMPP01000042.1 GCA_003650425.1 Bacteroidota bacterium
CCGTAAAAAAAATTGTCTCAAAAAAAGAATTGTAATTTTCTTCTGTTTGTTGTAACTTTGTATTTAATAATGAACAACGATTTTAGGCACAATTTATGATAATGTCAATGAAAAATATGAAATTATGAGAAAGCAACACTTGATTTTAGGAAACACCTTTTTAATGTTGGTATTGGTTTCGTTAATGGTATCGTGTAACAATAAAAAACCTGATGAACCAATACCAAGTGATCAAAAAACCATGGAACAGCTGGTGGTAGCTGATAATTTTAATTGGTCAACCACTAAACCAGCTACCTTAACAGTTCGTGCTTACGACAACCTGGGAGAGCCTGTTAACGGGGCGAAAATTCTTATTTATACCAACGACCCTGAGGAAGATGGTAAGCTGGTGACAAGTGGACAGACTGATGCATCCGGTGTTTTTTCGGTCAAGTATGACGTACCGGCTTATTATACCCAACTTTATGTAACTACCGATTATATTGGTCTACCCAAACCGGGAATGGTTGATTTAGACCAAAACGGATTTGATGTTCAGTTGGGAGGAGTACCCTCAACAACCTCGTTTAAATCGTTGATGCAAGCCAAAAGTACCAATGCAAAGTACAAATTTTTAGGAAATTACAATAGCCAAGGGGTGCCGGATTATCTGGAACCTGATAATGATCCCATCGACAGTCAATTTTTACATGATGTAAACAACACACTACCGGAAAGAGTGTGGCTAACACAGTCGCACCCACAATATTTTTCGCTCGATTACGACCATAATCTTCACCTTTCCGAGGCCTGTGATGTTTACGTTACGTTTGTTAGTGAAGGAGCAGGTTACAGAAATGTATTAGGTTTTTATTCCTATTCAACGGACAACGCACCACAAACAACCGACGATATTGATACCATCACCATTATCTACCCCAACGTTTCCTTTCAGGGTAGCGGTGGTGGTTTGCACGCCGGTAACAAGGTACATATCGGGCAGTTTCCTCCTAACACTACCATTAGCTTTGTGTTGATGGCCAATGGTTGGAAAAATGGAACGGTAACCGATGGAAAATGGGTAGTGTACTCACAGCGGGAATTGAACCCGGAGTCTGATCCTGCTTTAAAACAGCACTCCGTATTGTTAAGCGATAACGGCCGCGATTTGATGCTTCTTGGTTTTGAAGATATTTTACGCGACCGCAACTTTTGTGACCACGATTTTAATGATGCCATCTTTTATATAACCGCCAACCCTATCCAAGCTGTCGATCAAACGACGCTTCCTCCTGTTGACTATACCGGAACCGATAGCGATGACGATGGTGTTCCTGACCATTTTGACGATTTTCCCAACGATCCTGATAGGGCTTTTAACAACTACTATTTTAACCAGGGTGACTTTGGAACGCTGGCATTTGAAGATATGTGGCCTTCGCTGGGCGATTACGACTTTAATGATGCTGTAATTGATTATAACTTTAATCAGATTACCAATGGCGACAATAAGCTGGTTGAAATCTACGGAACTTTTGTTTTAAGAGCTCAGGGAGCATATTTTCATAATGGGTTTGGCTTTGAACTACCCATTGATAACGCTTTGGTAGCACAGGTTTCGGGTGATATAAACGTGCCCGGCAACATTGTTTCGCTTAACAACAGAAATTTGGAAAACGGACAAACTAATGCTGTTATCATGCTTTGGGAAGATGGATACGATGTACTGCCTCATCCCGGAAATGGTGTGGGGGTAAATACCGAGCTGGATGCTCCTTATGTTGAACCCGATACCATGAACATTCATATCACTTTTACACAACCCATCGATTTGGTAGCTATTGGCAATCCGCCTTATAACCCCTTTATTTTTGCCGATGGGCAGCGTGGTGTCGAAATCCACTTGATTGACCATACACCAACCGATCTTGCTGATACTGATTTGTTTGGACAGAATTCTGATAATTCCGACCCTGCCAATGGAAAATATTATCGCACTAAAACCAACTTGCCTTGGGGATTAAATATTATCGAGCATTTTGATTATCCTGTTGAAAAGGTTGAAATTACCAATACCTATTTAAAATTTGCCGAGTGGGCCGAAAGCAACGGGCAAGTTTCGTACGATTGGTTTAAAGATAAAACAGGTTACCGAAACGATGAAAACATTTACCAAGTTCCGGAGTAAGACACAAAATAGCTGAGTTAGAGAGCTAACAAAAAAAGAGGATTGAAATTTCAGTCCTCTTTTTTTTATTTCCAACCATTATGCTTCGGTTCAAAATAGTTATTTGCTGATCATTATTTTACTTCACAGCAGCGGCCAAGTGGAAGGGTGTCGGCTTTAATGATGTTCCAAAAGTTAGCGGAACCGGGGCCTTTATCTTTATTGGTGAGAACAACCAGTGTTTTCTGATGTCGCATATCGCGAATGTAAAATGTTCGAAAACCTTTCCACCAGCCAAAATGATAAACCGTGCTGTCCATGGAGGTTTTTATTCGCCATCCGAAGCCGTAATTATCTTTTCGGCGCCAGTACTTGGGACTTCCCTTTTCAAACGCTTCGCGCAGCACTGTGTCGGGAACCAGTTTAAAATTGTCGAGTGCCCGGTCGTATTTATACAAATCTTCCACCGAAGTGTACACATTTTTATCACCCATAACGCCGTTCAGATAATCGTTTTCCATTCGGCGCCACCGCCACCCTCGATGATAATAACCGGGTACCCCCTTTTCAACATACAACGGAACGGAAGAGTCGTTACGCATATTGTAAACAAACGAATCATTCATCTCGAGTGGTTTGAAAATATTCTCCTCCACAAATTCATCAAAGTGCTGTCCGGTAACTGCTTCAACAACGTTGGCCAATAGTGCGTAATTGGTGTTGCAGTAATGAAAGCCATGATCGGGTTTAAAGTAAACATCAGGTTTGTATTTTACGAAAAGAGCCATCATATCATCATTGTTCATGGGTATTCGTTTGTTTTTCCATTTATCTAAAGCCAGACTCATATATCTCGGTAATCCTGAGCGGTGTGTCATAAGCAAACGGCAGGTAACGCCCTCGTAGGGAAACTGGGGGATGTAGGTTCTGATGTCTTTATCATAATCAATTTTCTCTTCGGTTTTCAATATCATAACAGCCATGGCTGAGAACATTTTTGATACCGATGCCAATTGAAAAGCACTGTGTGTAGTGAGCGAATCACGATGACGTCGCACATTGGCAAAGCCATAGGCTTTAGTAAAGATAAGATGTCCTTTTTCTGAATAGAGTACTGTTCCGTTAAATCCGGTTAAACGCTGCAATCGTTTAAATTTTTTATCAAGTTCAAGGGCTTTTTTGGCAATTACGGCACTATCGAGGCTTGAATAAAGCGGAAAATTTATTTCGGGAATATTGTTAATTATTTTCTCCTTTGGTGTCGGGTCTTTACCACATGCTGTCAACATCATTACTCCTGTTAGTACCAGCATCCATCCTGCCTTGCGTATCTTTTTTTTCATCGGGCGCAAATGTACATGAAAATAAAATACGGTGCAAAGGTCATTCGGTAGGATAATGGTGTGCTCTCACTTCTTCAATCATGCTTTAATGGCTAAAGCCTTTGGGTGTCCCCGCCCTGAAGGACGGGGCAAAAGATTTAAACATTAACTACAGCGAATCTGTTTTGTAAAGAGCTCAATAATCTGTTATCAAATGTCAGGGTTGTTTTAAAAACCGGTTAGAAAGGCAAATAGGTTATTTAATCAAAACTACTTTTTTCGAGCTCATAAACTGTCCGTTTTTGGTTATCGTAAACAACAAAGTGCCGGCAGCAATGGTATGTAATCGGATGGTTTTGCGTCTGCCTGAAAAGGTAATCTCCTCCAACAGTTTACCGCTGGTATCGCTGATGTTGATATGGTATTGAGCCTTTTCATGAAAAGCTACCGACAACCTTCCTGTAGTTGGGTTGGGATAAAGCTTAAAGTTACTGTTGTCAGTTTGTTTGTTGATACCAACGTAATCTCTGTTCAATGCTGCCAAAACATACTCTCCCGGTTCGATATTATCCACATAGAGGTAGCCAATGGTTGGTACACCCAAAATAGTTTGAGGCACATATTGCCAATCATCGCCGGTAGTAGCACGATAAAGAATCATCACCGAATCGTTGGAAGATAGGTTTAAATCGCCATCCAGATAATTGCTGTTGCTGTAGTAAAATCTTCCTGTTGATTTCATATTGTCAGGAATAATACCTTCTATTTTCCAATATCTGTTGGGCGATATTCGCAACCCGGCAATCGGGTGTTTGAGGGTGTCGGGCATAACCCAGTTGTGTGTAACACGTACGAAAGCTGAGTCGGTTAATTCGGTAACTTCAAGGTTGAAATAGGTGTCCTTAAAATAGTATTCTTCGGGATGGGTAAAAATTTTAATATTGTCGGTAGTGGCATCCGCCGTTTTTTCATACGGATCCATTAGCACGGCTGTGGGATAAAAAGAGAGAGTTTTTTTTGAATGACCATAATTTCCCGAAAAATGAATCGTATCAGTAACCACGGTAAAATCCTCTTTCAGGTAGCCAATTTCCAAAATGTTATTATCGGCTAAAAAGTCAGCTCCCCGGTATCGTTGATGTAAATAAATATCTACATTAAAATCGGTTTCCTTTTGGTTGGTGCTAACCGAGTCGATTGAAAAATGAGGTGCCCCGGGGGTAAAAACCCAGGCATCAAAAAAGGGTTTCATGTTAATACCGATGTAGTTGGATAAAAACGTTTCCATATCTTGTGACGAGGCTGATTGATAAGCGAAGTGGTTAAGGTAAGCTGTCATGGCATTCGAAAAGAGTGAATCGCCGAGATAATTTCGCAGCGTGTTAACTACCACAGCACCTTTATTGTAAGAAGTACTCCCGTAGGTGTACTGTTGCGGTACATTGGCTAAAGCGTAATATCCATGATCGATAAACGGTGTTTTCTGAAGCACTTTATAGTAACGGTCATGCATCTCCGAAACAAATTGATCATGTTTACCGAGTCCTTCCAAATAATACATCTCGCAAAAGGAAGCCCACCCTTCGTTAAGCCACATCTCTTCGGCTTTGGCACAGGTAACCTTATCGCCAAACCACATGTGTGAAAGCTCGTGGCTGTATAGCGACTCGGAACTGGTGTTTCCGTTAATCGCCGAGTTTGGATAGGCAATGTTGCCGGCGTGTTCCATGGCTCCGATGGCCGTACCTACGTAACCCACTCTTCCAAAAGGATAAGGGCCGAAATGGGTTTCAAAAAAATGAAGGGTGTTTTTCAGATGAATAAACGATCCTTCTACTTTGGAGGAATCGGAAGGATGTACATAAATGGTGATAGGAATGGTGTCAGCTATACCGATGTAATTATCCTGAACCAAAACATAGTTACCCACCGCTACCGAAGCCAAATAGGTAGGGATGTTATGATTGAGTTTCCAGTGCCAGACAGAAGTGCTGTCCGTTTCCGGGGTAACCTGTTGCAAAATGCCCCCACAAACCGCTTTTTTTTGATTGCTGACGGTAATATAAAAATCGTAGGTTGCCCTGTCGGTAAAATCATCCACGCAGGGAAACCATGTTTTTCCAAGGTTGTGAGGGATGGATACAAACCCGACACCGAGGTTAAAGGCGTATTCGCCATTCCAGTGAAATCCACCCCATGATTCGTGAAATGGTTTACCGTGATACCAGATATTAACAGTAAATTCTGTCCCTTCGTTAACAGGCTGCTGTAACATTATTTGCACCAACTCGTCTGATTGAGTAAACACGGACGCCTCATTGTTTACCTGAACCGAATCTATCGTTAGGGTTTTCAGTTCAAGGGAAAAAGTATTGAGGTTGTTCAGTTTTGAAACTACCGAGGCTTCAGTCCATCCCGCGATGGTCTGCTCTTCGGTGTTGATTTGGGTAAGATGAATGGCGTAGTGCGTCACGTGAATGGTGTCGCCAACTTTGGCAATGGTTGCTTTCGATAACAACATCAATAAAAGCAATAAAAAAAAATTGTAGTTTTTCATTTTTCCCAAGGATTGAATTGAGCATTTAAATTGGAGGTAAAGGTACAAAATCATTTTCTACAATGAAATTGTTTAAAGTTAGCTATACAAAAGTATTTAAACTTAAAACAACTCCATTGCTTTGTTATCCTTTTAACAATAATTAGTAAAATATTTTTTTTACCATTCATAAATTATTTAGTTTTATAAACTCTTTAAAATAAAGATAAAAGACTGTAAACATGAGAAAAAAGTCAATCTTAACCTTTGTTGTATTGGCAATAGTTATGGTTTCGGCAACGGTTTCGGCACAAAAGTTATGGTCGCTCGAAGACTGCATCACCTACGCGTTTGACAACAATTTACAAATTAAGCAAAGCGAATTGAGTGTTGAAACGGCCAACAACGAATACCTGCAACGTAAACTCAACCTTATTCCTTCGCTAAATGCCAGCTCTTCCTATAATTTTGGATGGGGTAGGTCTGTTGATATGGCAACCTACAAATACACCGATAATAACACGCAGCAGAGCTATTTTGGTGTTAGTTCGGACGTTACGCTGTTTAACGGGTTACAACAGCTTAACTCTATTCGCCAAAAGGAGTTTGATTATTTGGCGCAAAAGTACAACTACGAAAAAATACGTAACGACATGTCGTTGAACATTGCATCGGCTTATCTGCAAATATTGTTTAATATTGAGCTGGTAAGTAACGCGGAACGACAGGTAGAGATTACCAATCAACAAATTGAGCGAACCAAAAAGCAAGTTGATGCGGGTACGGTTGCCAAAGGAAACCTACTGGATGTCGAGTCGCAAGGCGCTACCGAGCAAGCTACTTTGGTTAATTATAAAAACAGGTTGATGCTGGCCTATCTCGATTTAAAGCAGCTTCTCGACTTGAAAGGAAGCGATCAATTTGACATTGAGAAGCCCGAGTTGGAAGTTAACCTGGATGCTTCGGAAGTGGTTTCACCCGACTTGATTTACCGTAAAGCCGTCAACATTATGCCTGAAATTAAAGGTGCTGAATCGCAATTAGGAAGTGCCGAAAAGAGCCTTTCCATTTCAAAAGGAGCCAGGTATCCGCGTTTAACCATGAGTGGCGGGTATAATACCAATTATTCCGATCAGATACCAAAAAGCAACAATCCGTTAGATCCCGATTTTAACCAAATCAAACCTTTCCCCGATCAGCTGCGCGATAATCGTAACATCACCATGGGTTTCCGACTTGCCATTCCCGTTTTTAACGGATTTCAGGTTTCTACACAAATAAAGCAATCTAAAATTTATTACGAAAATGCCAACCTTAATTTACAGTTGGAAAAAAACAGGCTTCGTAAAAATATTGAACAAGCTTATGCCGACGCGTTGGCCGCCTACCAAACTTACGTTGCCAAGCAAAAATCGCTGGCTGCGTTAAGCGAATCGTTTAAATACTCGCAGGAAAAGTTTAACGTGGGCATGATTAACGCTACCGACTATAACGTGGCTAAAATTCAGCTTTCCAATGCCGAATCAGATTTAGTCTCGGCCAAGTACGATTACATTTTTAAAACCAGGATATTGAATTTTTATTTAGGAAGACCCATCACGCTGAAAAATGTAACGGCAGGCGATAAATAAAATGGTAGTACCTTTACTCGCTTTTTGAATATTGAAAACACCTTTGAATTATGAGCAAAAATAAGAGAAAAAAAATATGGCTGTATATTATTTTGATAGTGATAGTGGCAATTGTTGTTGTCCTTGCCATTAAAAAGGGTCAAAGCGAAAAATCAACCCGTGTTGCTGTTGAAAAAGTTGAAACGAGAAACATTATTGAAACCGTTTCGGCCAATGGAAAAATACAACCTGCCAAGGATATTAAAATAAGCCCTTACATTTCAGGAGAGGTAATCGAGCTTAATGTTAAGGAGGGCGATTTTGTACACAAAGGCGATATGCTTGCCAAAATTGACCCACAGATTTATGTTTCCAACTTCGACAGGGCACAAGCGGCTTTAAAGTCATCGCAAGCAAACGAGGCGCAGGCAAACGCCCGATTTACCCAATCGAAAGCGCAGTTTAACAAAACCAAACTCGATTTTCAGCGAAGCGAAAAACTGTGGAAACAACAAGTTATTTCCGATGCCGAATATGATGCAGCTAAATCGTCCTATGAGGTTAGTGAAGCAGAAGTGAAAGCAGCAGAAGAGAGCTATAAAGCATCGCAATTTCAGGTTAACAGTGCGAGGGCATCGCTAAAAGAGGCAAAAGAAAATTTAAATCGTACCAGCATTTATGCTCCTAACGACGGCACGGTTTCGAGACTTAGCGTGGAAGAGGGGGAGCGTGTTACGGGAGCATCGCAATTTTCGTCAGGAACCGAAATTATGCGCATTGCAAATCTCAACGTAATGGAAGTCAACGTGGAGGTTAACGAAACCGATATTGTGAGAATATCGCTGCTTGATACCGCGCTTATTGAAGTTGATGCCTATCTTGACCGGAAGTTCAAAGGGGTTATTACCGAAATTGCCACCTCGGCAAACACCACCGGAACAAGTGTTGACCAGGTAACTAATTTTGATGTAAAAATCAGGATGCTTAAATCGTCGTACGAAGATTTGATTAAAGAGGGTAGTACCATCGCCTCACCCTTCCGCCCGGGCATGTCGGCTACCGTTGAAATTCAAACAGAAACGGTAAACGATGTTCTTTCAGTACCTATTCAGGCAGTTACCACCCGAGTCGATACCACAGGTAAATTAAAAAGTGCCATGGAAAAGCGGGAAGAGAAACGTACTAAAACGGAAAAGAACGAAAAAGCCAAAGAGTATGTTTTTGTTGTAAAAGAGGGCAAAGCCAAACTTACCGCTGTTAAAACCGGGGTTCAGGATAATATGTATATCCAAATCCTTAACGGACTTAACGAAGGGGATCAAGTTATTGTGGCACCTTATCGTGCTGTTTCAAAGGAGTTGAGAAACAACGATCAAGTAACGGTTGTTGACAAGAAGAAACTGTTTGACAAAGAAAAGAAAAAGTAGTTGTGGCTGTTATTTTAAACATAGAAACTGCTACGCGTGTTTGCTCGGTTTCGATTGCTGTTGATGGGGTTGTAAAAGCCATTAAGGAGTCAAAAGTAAAAAATTCGCATGCCGAACAAATTACACTGTTTTCAGAAATGGTAGTGAAAAAAGCGGGTTTTACCTTCGACAAACTTGATGCCATCGCCGTTAGCAAAGGTCCCGGCTCATACACGGGGCTTCGTATTGGCGTATCAACGGCAAAAGGATATTGTTTCGCGCTGGATAAACCACTTATTTCGGTTGGAACCCTTGATGCCATGGCCTGGGGGCTGGTTAATGCGCTGCGTAACAAAAAACAAAAGCTGGATGCCTATCTCTATTGCCCCATGATTGATGCCCGCCGGATGGAGGTTTACGATGCTGTGTACGATTCAAATCTTAACAAGGTTAAAACCATTTCGGCAACCATTTTAAATGAAAATACTTACGATGAATATTTTTCGCAACACGCCATGGTGTTTGGTGGTGATGGGGCAGAAAAGGCAAAACCCCTCTATTTTAACAACAAGCATAGAACCTTTTTTTTAGATGGATTTGAGCCCTCTTCAATGCACATGGCACAACTTGCTGAACAAAAGTTTCAACAAAACGACTTTGAAGATGTGGCCTATTTTGAACCCTACTATTTAAAGGAGTTCGTGGCCGGAATTTCCAAAGTTAAAGGATTGAGGTAGCTTTTAGCTCACGGGGACAACCTGCAAGGTAAATGAAAAAACCAAATTATCTCTTTCTCAAAACTATGACATCCCAAATACTTTAGGCACTTTTGATTGATGATTGCCGATTGGAGATTGATGATTTTTGATTTTGGGTTCAATCGTAAATTGTCAATCAATCAATCGTCAATCGTAAATATTTACTCCAAACTCTAGGCACTTCTCACATGTTTCCACCGTTTATGGGTCCACAACCAGCTTTCGGGGTTTTCTTTAATTAATGTTTCTAGTCTTGAAGCAAACATCCGGGTAATTTCGCCTTGTGCCATTTCGGTGGGATGCTCTACCATGGGTTCAAGTAAATATTCGTACATTCCTCTTTTTGTGCGGTAGAGGTGCAAAAACACGACGGGCAGGTTATAGCTTTTGGCATAATATTCAGGTCCGTAAAGAAAAGGGGTATCAATACCAAAAAAGGGTGTCCAGATGGCTTTTTTTGTGTTGGAAGGACTTTGATCGGCAGCCATTAAAAACACGGAGGGTTTGTTGGCATATTGCTGAAAATAAGATTTCGTTTTTCTTATTGAAACCAGTATAGTTCCTGCTTTTGCTCTTGTCCGTATAGCAAAGCGATCGATATACTTATTGGAAAGTGGTTTGTATAACCCAACAATGATTGATTTGGAATAATAGGCAGCCGAAAAAGCGCCCCACTCCCAATTTCCCACATGTCCGGCAGCTACAATGACCCCACGGTTTTGCTGATAATATTGATCTAAAATCTCAGGGTTTAAAAACCGGTGACGTTTCATAACCGATTTTTTCGACATGGTAAATCCTTTGATTCCCTCTATAAATAGATCGGCCAGATTTTTATACGATGCTTTTTCAATCTGTTTTAACTCTTTTTCTGATTTTTCGGGGAAGGCTCTTTTAAGGTTCGACCGAACAACAGTCTTTCGGTATCTTATCACCCTATACAGTATAAATCCAACAAAGTCGGAAAAGGTGTACAAAAAAAAGAACGGTGTGATGCCCACCAGGGTAACGAGCAAAACAAACAAAAGATAGGTTACAAAATCCATAATTAATTATTTAAAATTATGATACCAATTTACAGTACGGGTAAGAGCCTCGTCGAGTTCGATGTTGGGAGCGTAGTCAAAATGATCTTTTAATTTTTGAATACTGAAATGGTAATCGAGTCCGCCATTGTTAATACGGTAAGGGGTTAAAAAGGGCTCCGACTTGAGATGAAGTAAAGTATGAACACCATAATAGATTTTGGCTGCTACCATGGCCAACCCAAAAGGGATAAAGCTGTTTTTGAGTTTTATTTGAAGTTTTTCGGCCAACAGAGAATTAAATTCGTGCCAGGTGATGTTGAGTCCGTCGGTGGCAAGATAAGCATTGCCAACAGCTTTTTCCTTTTTGGATACCAACAAAATAATATCCACTAAATTTTCGATATAAATCGGACACGTTTTGCTGCGCCCGTGGTTTACTTCGGCAAATTTACCTGCCAGCATGGCATCGATATATTTCGAGATAAAAGTACGATCGTTAATACCAAACACGTTTCCCGGTCGTACAGTAGTAATCCCCATTTTTACTACTTTAGCATACTCCCAAAGCCACTGCTCGGCCATCCATTTGGTTTCGGCGTAAGGTATCAGGTTGTCCGGCGGCGGCTCATCCTCCTTAACACCTGTTTTTCCAAAACCGTGAAAGGCTACCGTGCTAATCTGAATAAACCGTTTGACTTGTGCTGCTGCTGCTGCTTTGGCCACGTTGATGGTTCCTTTGAAATTAATTTTTTCAAACTTTTCGTAGGATCCCCAATCGGCTGCAAGTCCTGCCACATGAAAAACCTTTTCTACTCCTTTTACTGCCGGTTCGAGGGTGGCATAATCGGTGATGTCGCCATAAAAATAATTAACATCAAGTCCTTTGAGAAATTTTAAATCGGAGCTTTTCCGAACCAAAACATTTACTTCCGCTCCTTCTTGCAGCAATCGTTTAACCACGTTGCTTCCAATAAAACCATTGGCTCCTGTAACAAGTACTTTCATTAGTGAAAATAAATAATAAACAAATCAGTTAATACACCAATGGAGATATGTAGTAGGAATACCCACCATATAGAGCGGCTTCGCAAGGCAATCATCCCGAAAAGGATACCTATAAATATAGAGCCGATAATCTCCCCTTCGGGCTTATCGATATGAACCAAGCAGGACGATATAGTTTGAATAAGAATGGCGTTCACGGATCCAAAACGTTCTTTAAGTCCAAAAAGCAAGAACCCTCTAAAAAAGAACTCCCAAGCGATGTAATAAAAAATAATGTAGCCTAATTCATAAATAAGCAGATGACTTTGGTTGGATAGCAGACTTTTTGCCAGAGGATATTCAACTCTTACATCTGGCATTTTCGAGCTGATATAGATAAGTGGTATCACCAGCAGAGGAATAGTGATAAGCCATTTCGAGCCCCATCTGATATCGCCGAGGTTAAGACCAAAATCTGATAGTGGCCGTTTCATTACCAGTTTGATATACAAAACAGGAACAACAAACATCAGCACAAAAAATATAATAAACTGCCAGGCACGGGCATACAGGTTGCCATCGGGTTGGCCGATAAATTGCGGAAAATAGGAGTAGAAATATTCGGGATAGCCGTGATAGCGGTAAAGCGTTAGCAGCACCGGTGCACTCAGGAGCATTACATAGTAATGAATATCCTGTTTGGTAAAATCTAACTTGTATGTCATCTTTTAATTTTGATAAAACGGGATCAATTTTCCCGATACAAATTTATCATAAAATTTCTGACCAAAATAAAAACTAAGTATCGACCACGAAATACCGGCTATTATATCGATAATATAGTGGTAACGGCAATACACGAGTGCTATCATAATGCCGGTAATTATGGGTACAAAAACCCAAAACATACGTTTGTTAAATTTCCCCATTAATAATAAGGTAGTAAACGATATGCCGGCGTGAAGGCTTGGAAAGGCGTCCAACTTGTTGGGTTCCATAAAGTTGATGATGGTACGGATGGGGATGGCCAGAAAAACACCGTTGAGGTTGGTTTTTTGCAGCTGTATCAATGGCTCATAAAAGCGGGGTCCGGCAGCAGGAAATAAAAAGTATCCAATGTAAGCACCGTAGTAGGTTAACATCAATACCCAAACACTTTTGTCGAGATCGATAAATCGTTTTTTCCGGTAAAGCCAGGTTAGGATAAACAGCGGCATGGGAAAATAGAAGATGTACAATGAGTAAAACAGATCGGTGAGCCAAGCTCGGTTCCACTGTTCAATCCATACGGTAGGATGCACTCCAAACATGGCAAAGTCGATGTTGGCAAGTGCTTCATCATATCGGTGAAGGTTAAAGTAGGGCAGAATCATGTAGAAGCTCTCGAAAATAACGAAGAGATAAATAAGCGGGTAAGCCAGTAAAAAATATTTAGCTAACCCCTTGTAACGGTTGGTTTTTTTTAAAAATACTGAAAGCCAAACAACCAAACCAGTCGGAATAAGTATCAGCAAAGGTTGATAGCTGAAAGGTGAATGGTGAAGCGAAAACAAGTAAAACAGGAAGATTAAACCCAAAAATACCATGTTTAGCCTGTCGAGAATCCCTGCGTATTTTATCCAACTCTTCATAAATTTATTTTACAAACAAATAAAGGCTGCTTAAAAAGCTATTAATAATAATGTTATTAGTCTGAATTAATCATAATGTTGTCAGTCTGAGCGGGGTCGAAGACTGAGGCGGAGTTGAAGACGCTCTGACAGACACTCACAACAACACAATAACTGGTTTTTTAGACAGATTCTACCTGCATTTTTTTAAAGCTGGCTAATCAATATAAAAATCATGGTCGTTTTTGTGTATTACATTAATCCAGTAACTCCTTCAGCTTATCCTGAAGTGCCTTTCCACGTACGTTACGGGCAATAATTTTACCCTCGGGGCCAATCAATATATTTTGAGGAATCGATTGAATGCCATACAATTTACCGACGGCATTTCCCCACCCTTTCAGGTCGGATACATGAGTCCAAGTTAAACCGTCATCCTGAATGGCTTTAATCCAATTGTCTTTTTTGCTGTCAAACGAAACACCAAATACGGTAAATCCTTTATCGTGGTATTTTTGAAAAGCATTGACAACGTTGGGGTTTTCGCCACGGCAAGGCTGACACCACGAAGCCCAAAAGTCAACCAGCACATACTTGTTTTTTTCTACTATCGAAGCAAGCGAGATAGAGTTTCCCTGTGGATTATCCTGAGTAAAATCGATAAACGGTTGTCCGATTTGTACCTTTTTCAGCGTTGTTACCTTGTCGTTCAACAGTTTTACATATTTATTGTTGGCAAGTGATTTACCGGTACTGTTGACGGCATCTTCCAACTGTTTGAGATCGAACATGTATGCATTAGAGTATATAATATAAGGGCCAACTACACTGCTGCTGTGTTCCTTTACATAATTTAACATGGCATTTTTTTTATCGTTTTGAATGCCTTCATATTCATTTTCTAACCGTGCTACTTCAGCCGTATCTCCATTTCGTTGCGCGATACCATACTTGGAACCAAGTGCCTGAACTTTTTTATCGAACGACCCCAATACATTACCCATAAAGTTTTCGTAATCGGCATGCGATTTTGAGTTTTCAATCTTATAATCTCTCAGGTTTTTCTTGTCGCTGGTAAAGTTAATATCACCCTGTTCAATAAATATGGGAAAAGCACCTCTAACCTTATCGATGATTAGATAAAAAACATCCGGAGATTCGATGTTGCCCGCAAGGGTAGCTTTTGTTTCCGACAAAAGAGACGAGTCAACCGTTATCCAGCCGTTTTCTTCACGCTCTTTTAAAAACACCATGGTACTGTCGGACATCCCGGTGATGGTGACGTGGAGGTTAAAGTTGGTGTCTTTCTTAGCCTTTTGCGATTCACCGCACGAAACCATCACGATTGATAGAAAGACGGCTATTAAAATAGAGATTAAATTTCTCATAATATTTTTATTTTTTGATTAACTTACTCTTTAGCGTAAGTAGTTGTAATGATGCCGAGTTGCGTTTTGCTTTTGGTAACAATGTTGGGATCAACATAAGTGCCCAGTTTGTGTGTGTCGGTATCCCCTTTAAAATGATAGCTAATCACTTTAGTATTTTTATCAAAAGTCCAAACAGCCTCGTAAGTTTTATTGTTCGAAATAATAACCATGACCGAGTCGTTTTTAATTTTAAAGTGTGTATGCTTTTGTATTTCAGCAACCTGCTGAACCATTTGCGGAGTGGTTTGGTTTTCGTTAAAATCTGTTTTAACATTCTGAACTTTCCAAACGCCTGTTAACTTATTTTCTGTTGATGAGCACGAAACAAACAAAATAACACTCAAAAACAACAATTTCGATAAAACTTTCATCAATAATATTTTAATTTAAATTAACAGCAAAAGTAATTTTTTAATATCGTTAAATTCGTTAAAAAATGTGAAAGCGAACCATCCATACTATTTCAATAATTTGATTATCTTTGCTCTCAATCCATTCTGATATTAATTAACAATAAAAAAATTCAGACCTATGAAAACAAAATTATTAGTAAGTATGTTAGCTGTTTTTTTACTGTCGCCGGTATTAAAATTATCAGCACAAGATTTTAAAGCCAACGACGTAGTAGGTGTTTGGTTAAATGAAGACAAAGATGCTCAGGTTGATATTTATCAAGACGGCGATAAATTTTTTGGAAAAATTGTTTGGCTGAAAACCCCTATTGATTCGTTAACCAACAAGCCAAAATTGGATACAAAAAATATAGATGAAAGTTTGAGAACAAGACCGGTAATGGGGATGCTCCTGTTAAAAGATTTTGTTTTTGACGGTGACGACGAGTGGGAAGATGGTGAAATTTATGATCCTAAGAGTGGAAAAACGTACAGTTGCTATATGGAGTTTCCGGATGAAGATAACATGAATAATCTAAAAATTCGTGGCTATATCGGTATTAGCCTTTTAGGTAGAACAACCTATTGGACACGGGTTAAATAGGATAGTAGTAAAGTTTTGAAAAGCCGCGATTTCGCGGCTTTTTTTGTTTAACTTTTTTTCATTAAACTTTAAACAACTTCTTTCTGCAGCTTCTTTTTCCCGAACGTATATTTGTTTTTATAGTCTGTTTAAAAAACAACACCCCTTGTACTTGGATATAAAAAAACAATGAGTAGTTTTGCTACTCATAACAGTTGGCCGGATACCGATTTTCGTATAGCTTTTTCTTCTTCCCGGACACCTTTTAGTTTCGTGATATGATGGGACTTAGAAGGCGAAGCTGTATAATGAAGAAAGAACCATTAACTTCGGTTTTGGCTAAATGCTGCTTTTTGGCGTTGTAAACTATTAAAATAATCCTCAACCTGAAACTTGAAACCTGAAAACAATGAATCCCCTTCAAACCATCATTACCGCCTCAATTGCTGCCGGAAAAGAGATATTAAAAATCTATCACACCGATTTTAGTATTGAGTATAAAGAGGACGAATCTCCGCTTACCATGGCGGATAAAAACGCCAATGAGGTTATTATCTCCTTTTTAAAAGATACCGGTATTCCCGTTTTAAGCGAAGAGGGCAGAAGTATTTCTTACGAAGAACGTAAAAACTGGCATCAACTGTGGATAGTTGACCCGCTGGATGGAACAAAAGAATTTATTAAACGTAATGACGAATTTACGGTTAACATAGCCCTTGTTGAAAATCACGAACCGGTGATGGGTGTTGTTTATACGCCCGTTTTGGATATATTGTATGTAGGTGAAAAATCGTTGGGTTCCTTTAAAATCGAAAGGGCTTCTAAAAAAGAAAACCTGATGAATGAGCTTAACAACAATAACCGTCTGCCGGCCATCAACGAAAAAGATTATTATGGTATTGTTGCCAGTCGCTCTCATCTGAACGAGGAAACATCACAGTTTATCGAAGAGGTAAAATCTTCTCATATTAATGTTAAAATTGTTTCTAAAGGAAGTTCATTAAAACTTTGTATGGTAGCTGAAGGAACCGCCGATATATACCCCCGTTTTGCCCCAACCATGGAATGGGATACTGCCGCGGGAGACGCTGTAGTCAGGGCTTCTGAAGGAATAGTACTGCAGGCAAAAACAGAAACGCCTTTGGTGTACAATAAAGAAAATTTACTGAACCCGTGGTTTATCGTAAAAAGAAAACCGTAACCCGATAATAATTTGAATTAACTTAGCTTTTGGATTTCAAAAATAAATATAATGATTGAAAATAATATTCATACTGTTTTTGATAAAATAAAAGGACGACAGGACAAAGAGGTCTTTTTAAAACAGAAAGCAAAAGTAATTTGGTTCACCGGACTTTCAGCTTCAGGAAAAACAACATTAGCAGGGATGCTGGAAAAAAGACTATTTGAATTAAACTATTTCTGTCAGATTCTTGATGGTGACAATGTCCGTTCAGGCATCAACAAAAACCTCAATTTCACCAACAAAGACCGTCTTGAAAATATTCGCCGAATTGCAGAAGTGTCAAAGCTGTTCATGAATTGTGGTATCATCTTACTTTGTGCGTTTATAAGTCCGACCAACGAAATGCGTCAAATGGCCAAAGAAATAATTGGTGAAGATGATTTTCTTGAAGTTTTTGTCGACACACCCCTTGAAGTTTGCGAACAAAGAGATCCCAAAGGATTATATAAAAAAGCCCGGGGTGGTGAAATAAAAAATTTCACCGGTATATCAGCTCCGTTTGAACCGCCTGAGAACCCTTTTATAGTGGTTAACAATACCAATCCAAACCTCGAAGAAACCATAAAACAAATGCTAATTAAAATCCTGCCCGAACTAAAATTTGACCCCCTGACAACTCTATAACAAAAAAAAACAAACAACAAACAACAAACAAATCAACCACAAACAATGAATAATTACACCCTCTCCAACCTCCGTGAACTCGAAGCCGAGGCCATTCACATCATCCGCGAGGTGGCAGCTGAATTTGAGAATCCCGTTATGCTGTACAGTATCGGAAAAGACTCTTCCGTGATGGTGCGATTAGCTGAAAAAGCTTTCTACCCCGGAAAAGTACCATTTCCCATGATGCATATCGACAGTAAATGGAAATTCCGTGAAATGACCGAATTCCGCGATCAATATGCCAAAGAAAACGGTTGGAACCTCATCGTCCATTACAACAAAAAAGGCTTTGAACAGGGTATAGGCCCTTTTACTCACGGCTCAAAAGTGCATACTGATGTGATGAAAACACAGGCTCTCCTCGAAGGTCTCAGTAAATATAAATTTGATGCTGCTTTCGGTGGTGCCCGCCGTGATGAAGAGAAAAGCCGTGCCAAAGAGCGCATCTACTCTTTTCGTGATAAGTACCACCAGTGGGATCCCAAAAATCAACGCCCCGAACTCTGGGATATCTACAACGCTAAAGTCCACAAAGGCGAAAGCATCAGGGTATTTCCTATCAGTAACTGGACAGAACTCGACATCTGGCAGTATATCCGTTTGGAAAACATCCCTATCGTACCGCTCTATTTTGCCAAAGAAAGGCCCGTGGTAAACGTTGACGGAAACCTGATACTGGTTGACGACGACCGCATGCCCAAAGAGATGGCTGCTAAAGCAGAGATGAAAAAAGTCCGTTTCCGAACCCTGGGATGCTATCCGCTCACCGGTGCCATCGAATCTGAAGCCGATACCATCGAAAAAATTGTTGAAGAGATGATGACCATCACCGTCTCCGAGCGCACCACCCGTGTTATCGACTTCGATCAGGAAGCCAGCATGGAACAGAAGAAGAGGGAAGGATATTTTTAAGGGATATAGAAGTTGAAAAGTTCAAAAGTTCAAAGGTTGAAAGGTTCAAAGGTTGAAAGGTTCAAAGGTTGAAAAGTTCGGAAGTTGAAAGGCTCTGGAGTCGCAAGATTTAATAGTTGAAAA
>QMPP01000043.1 GCA_003650425.1 Bacteroidota bacterium
GCCCGACCTGAAGGACGGGGCAATAAGGATGCTACAAATATCCAACGCGCATCCCCCGATACAATTTTTTCTTCCTGACATCAGAAAAAAACACTCGGGATAAACATAATGCGTAACTTTTTAAACTGCCTCAACGAAAAAAGAACCCTTCAATACGCCCTGCCAAAAATTATTCCCCCACCTTTTTCCGGGTATCTTCTAGTGCGGTATCTGTTCCGAAAACGTGAAGGATATCACCTGTTCTGAGATAGGTCTCACCGTGTGGAATATACGATTCGTTGCCCCGTTTAATAATCATCAATATGGCATCGTTATGGAAAGGGATGGTTTTAACCTGGCGACCATCCATCTCGTTGCTGGTAACCGGAATTTCATCAAGACTGAAATTTTCAAACGATTCTACCAAATCGTGGTAGGTGGTTGGTCTTACAATCAGGTTTTCGATGGTGGTGGCCATAACCCTTCGGGCATCTACCGCTTCCACCCCTTGGTGCTTAAGCTCTTGCTCAATTTTAAGACTTCCCGAACGGGTAATAACTCGCTCGTGAAGAAACTCTTTCCTTAATAGTTTGCTGATAATCATATTTGTTTCGTCAGAGCCGGTTTCAATCACTACATAATTTTCCGGTTTGAGTTGTAGTTCAGTATATAGCGCTTTTTTGCTCCCGTCACCTTTTATTACCCACAATCCTTTGTCCTTGATCTCGCGATATCGTTTAGGGTCATTTTCAACAATCACCACCTGCTTCGAATGCAGGTGCATTCGTCGGGAAAGTAAAACACCGGTACTGCTTCCACCAATGATAATGGTTTTGGAGCCTTCCAGCTTTTGTACCGGAGAGAGCATATTAAACAGCGTTGGCGATAGCAGGCAGGTAGCCACAGCCATCATCACAAAGCTGGCATTAATGCCCGGCGAAATAACGCCCAGCTGTAAACCTATTGCCGAAGCAGCAATAATAAGGCTTAGCCGTGACGACATTAAAAATCCACCGGAAATGGCTTTCCTGAATCCGAATAAGCGATACCACAACAACGAGGGCAACAGTTTGATAAGAAACAGAACTATTAACAGCGCAGCTAAAAAATATACCAGCGAGTTTTCAAATTCGCTAAACGCGGAAGGGTCGAACTCGTACCCCACCATGATAAAAAAGATGGGAATAAAAAAGCCGTAACCCATCCCGTCAAGTTTTACCATCACCAGCGAACGCTCCCGGTGTAAAAAGGCCGAAAGCAGTAATCCACTCAAAAAAGCACCCAGCAAAATAACCTCCTCACCAATGTATTGTGATATTACAATAAAAATCAGGATAAGCAACAAAATGCTGCGAACATTGATTTGCGAAGCAGCGTGTGAAAGCTGATAGGTAATTCGTTTTAGGGCAGGAACATGTTTGAGCTTTTGCCCGATAAAGTAAAACAGGTAAAAAACGGCAAACAGAGCAATAATCAGTAGTAAATCCCAGTGAAAACCATTTTTTAAAATGGAGGCAGTAAAAGTAAACAATAGGATACTGAAAATGTCGGCTACAGCGGCAGCGATAATCAACATCTGCCCGAAGCGACTGCTAATCTCACCCCGATTTTTTAACACGGGCAAAATAATTCCGACCGAAGTAGTAACCATTATCAACGAAAAATACCATACGTTACCAATATCGGTCATGCTCGAGAGCCACCAGGCAGCCAGATAAGAGAATACCATGGCCAAACCAAAGTGCGAAATACCCACCAGTAACGGATTGCTTAGGTATGATGATACCGACAGCTTTTTACGGGGAAGAGAAGCTATCAGTTGGTCGATGTCAATTTCGAGCCCGCTCAAAAACATCAAAAACACAAAACCCGAAAGGGCGAGAAACCGAAGAATTTCTAAGCTCCCTTCATCAAACTCAATAAAATAGTGGCCTATTACAAAACCTAAAATGATTTCGACAATTACTGACGGAACTTTTTGCATTTTTAGCCACGAAAGCAACATAGGCGTAAACCAGGCCACTACCATTACAACCATTAACGGAAAGTAATTAAAATGAAATGAGATGTTTAGCAGCATTATGTTTCTGAATTTTTAAAGGTTGAAGATATGAAAAAAATCGACATATATCAATAATAGATTTTCGGTACATAATAAATCGTTATAGCTCAAACAGTTTTAACTTATCAAATAGTACGCGGTTTGTTTTTTACTGTGCTATAATGTCAAAATGGAGTTCAGGTTATTAGGGGACTCAAACAGATGTTTCGTCTATTTATTTACATTTGCCTGAAAAATTTCAGTATGAGAACCATTTTATATTTTACCCTGTTTTTCATTTCATCTCAAATGCTTGCGCAATCAATTCCCTCTGATGTACAAAAAGTTCTTGACGATGCAGGCGAAAACAAAAAGGAACTTCTTAAAGTGCTAAGACACTATAAAAAGCCCAAGGATTCGCTAAAACTGAAAGCCGCTTATTTTTTAATAGGTAATATGAATGGACAGTGCTACGCCAAGGCTAAATTGGTGGACACTTCAGGAAACAGGGTGAAGTTTAATGTGCTGGATTATCCCGACTACAAAACCATGGTGGCTGCCTGGGATTCAGTGGAGAAGCAGATAGGAAGCATCGATTATACCCGCGATACGTTAATTTACGACATCAATATTATTACCGCGAAGTATTTAATCGAAAACATCGATTTGGCTTTTAAAGCGTGGCACAAACCATGGGCAAGGCAACTCACTTTCGACCAGTTTTGCGAATATGTGCTTCCCTATCGCGACAGCAACGAACCGCTGGAACCCTGGCGTAGGCGTATGTACAAAAAATATAGCTGGGTTCAGGATTCAATGGCCGATATAACCAATCCTACCGAAGCCTGTGTGTTAATCAACAACGAAATTAAATCGTGGTATAAGTTCGATCCGCTTTTCTACCGTCATCCTACCGATTTGGGGTTAAGTGAAATGGAAGAGTACAAGCGGGGCCGTTGTGAAGATATGACCAACCTGGCCTTGTATGCCATGCGATCTCAGGGCGTTCCCGTGATGAGTGATTATACGCCCGCGTGGCCCAACACCGGGAATAACCACGCCTGGAACGCTACCATGACAAAAGATGGTAAGGTGGTTATTTTTATGGGAGGTCTTGATAATCCTTACGAGTATAAACTCGGCAACAAAAAAGCCAAAGTTTACCGCAAAACGTTTGGCCGGCAAAAAGGCAGCCTGGCTATGACCAAACCCGATTATGAAAAAGTTCCAGGATGGCTGGCATCAAGTCATTACACCGATGTAACCAAAGAATACATCCCGGTCGTCGATGTCAAATTAAAATTGGAACGTCCAAAACCCGATAGCGTGAATTATGCCTACCTGTATGTTTTTAATTCCGGTGATTGGAAAGCCATTCACTGGGGAAAAATAAACGGTGATTCCGTTACCTTTACCGACATGGGACAAGATATAGCCTATCTGCCCTGTTATTTTAAAAATGGAAAGTATCTGCCGGCAGGCACTCCGTTTATATTGCGGGAGGATGGAACAATAAATGAATTGGTAGCCGATACGTTACACGTTTTCGCGGTTGATTTGTATTCTACTACCCGCAAAACCACGGTAAAAGCTACCGATGAAATTGAAAAAGCAAGTTTTAAGCCCGGTGCCGAATATGAGCTTTTTTATTGGAATGATCAATGGATAAAAGTGGGTTCTAAAACCGCCGAGGGAGATAAACCGTTACATTTTAACAAAGTACCTTCGAGAGCACTTTATTGGCTCGTGGAAAAAGACTCAAAAAAGGAAGAGCGTATATTTACCATTGAAAATGATAGAGTTCGATGGTGGTAGAAAAGTAATCTTATGAATTTTATTAGCTTTGTCGAATGATAGCAGATAAATACTATTTATTAAGCCGTGGAAAACAGCGACTGTTTTACTCTTTACTACTTATCGCAACCCCTTTTTTGTTACTTCAAAATTATCTGCAGTCGTTTATTGGTAAGTTATCCGATATTAATATTACTCTTTTTGAAAAAGATATTCCCGTTATACCGCTGTTTGCTCTTCTGTTGGTTTTGTTTTTAACTGTATGGTGGAGGAAAAAGATTACACGTACCAGAGTTGTCGGCTGGGTTGTTGTTGTAATTATGTTCTGGCTGGGTCAGCACCTAACTGATTTTTACTTTCACCATCGTTTTTACGATCTACAGTACAACTGGCACTACCTCGCTTATGCCACTTTTGCTTTTTTGAATTATCGGTTTCTAAAAGAAAAGGGAGCCAAAAGAAGTAAGGTTCTCCTGTCAACTTTTATTTCGGCGCTTATCATCTCAACATTTGATGAGATGATTCAGATTCCTTTATCAAACCGGGTTTTTGACCTCGGTGATGTTTCAAAAGATTTATGGGGAACCATGATCGGGCTGGTGTTTGTTTTTGTAATCATCGAAAATGGTAAAATGTTTTCAGGTTCATGGAAGATAAGATATCCAAAGCTAAAGGATTATCTTTCGGATGCCGTGGCCCTGTTTTTCTATTTAACACTGTTTGCCCTGCTATTCATGGCTTTTACATCGGTTTTGTCCGATACACGATACATTTTCCAGGCTGTTGCATTTCCGGTTGCGCTCTTTTTGGTGTTTTTCCTGTTGATTCATCTATCGCAATTTAAGGTCAGATGGGCACTTTGGATATTGATAGCAGCCTTGTTGGGAGGCCTTGTTACGTTACAGGTTAAGTATCACTCGAAAGGGGTGGTTGCCATCAACAACTATCTGTTTCTTTACAAAGGTGTCCCGATTTACTATCTTGATATCTTGATTTATCCTAATCAAACTTTCAGACCGGTTGATAAAAAGGATTTTTTCAATCAAAGAGATAAAAAAACCATCAAAAAGTTATCGGATAATATTTTGCTTATCGCGGCAGGAAGCAAACGTGACGGAGGAAAAGGTTTTGATCCTGATAAAATCAGTTATTTTGTTTACAACGAATTTCGACAGAAGGGAATGCAAATTATCATTTTAGATAACAAATCGGCTTTTGAACAGTATAACCGGTTGATGTCCGAGGGAAAACAGGTAACCATGATTGTAAAAAATGATTAAAAAAACCGGTGCCATGAACAGAGAGGATAAAATAATATCGGTTGCCATTGTAAGTATTTGGATTTTTATGCTGTTGTTTGCGGTATTGACATTAATACAGCCTTCGTGGCTTGAGCAGGCCGCCAGCGACGGATTAAAAGTGGAAGCGGCCACTAAAAAACGGGGTGGTGATTTATATCTGGGAAAAAAGGATTATAAAGGTGCCATTGCCCTTTATAACGCTGCTTTGCGATTGGATTCCACCTTAAAAGGGGCTGTAGCCAACAAAGCAGTTGCCTGGTACAGCATGGGTAACTATCAGGAGGCCATTAAAGTTTACAACGAATTACTGAAACAGCAACCCGATTACCCTGACCTTGTTAATTATAATCTTGCTGAAATCTACTCGAAAACCGGTAATAAAAAGGCAGCGTTGGAGTGTTATCTGAAGGCCGCTAAAACAGCAGCTTCTCCTGTAAAAGCGTACAGAAGAGCAGGGAAACTGCTGATGGATGATAAAAAATGGGAAGCTGCCGCTGAACAGTTTCAGCTGGCGTTGGATAATAACCCCACCCCGCAGAATTTATACCGTAGTATGCTTAAAAAAAGTTTAACCGAGTTTAAGGACAGCCCCGGCACGAAACGGATAATCCAACAATCGCTGGATAGTTACAATTACAACGCTTGGATGGGTAGTTACGATACTACGCTTTTAATTAGTCTGCTTAATCAGGATTTTGAGGTGGCAAAAACCTATAACTACCTTGGATATTGTTTTGCCATGTCGGGTAACTACGACGATGCTGCGCAGTATTTTAAACATGCGTTAAAAATCGAGCCAAACTATACCGATGCTATTAACAACCTTGGCGCTGCTGAAATTTTGATCAAAAAAGATCGGTAATAAAAGCAGATAATTAATGTAGTTGTTTAAAGTTGTCCACTTTCTTAAGTATAAAATACATTGTAAATCAGAAAACAAATCCCATTATTTCCCTCTTTGGAGGGAAAACAAAGGAGGAGTAATTAACAAGATATTTGTTTTCTGATTTTAACTTTAAACAATTTCATTTTACAGCACTTTTAACTTGGCAAAGCGCAGCAATAATTTTTTTTGACCTACTACCGGAAAAAATACCGCGGCCTTTTTGTTGGGACCTGTTCCTTCAATGGCCACCACTTTACCGGTTCCAAATTTTGGATGTACTACCTGCATACCGACCTGCAAGTCGGAGGTGTTAGATGCTTCAAAAGATTGAGAGTTGTTTTCAACGGGTTTAAGGTTTCTCTTTTGAAAATGCATCGGTGGTGAAGTGGTGCTTTTTTCGCTCTGTCTGAAATCCCGCTCTCTGCCAACCGATGCCTTTTTCGGAATATCAAGCAAATCTTCGTCCACCTCTTCTAAAAATCTGCTGGGTTCACCCACGGTGAATTCTCCCCAACGGTAACGTGTTTCGGCATACGAAAGGGTAACTTTTTTCATGGCTCTGGTAACAGCCACATAAAACAACCTTCGCTCTTCTTCCAAATCGGTTCGGGTGCTTACCGATTGCATGGAGGGAAAGAGGTTCTCTTCCATTCCTACCACGAAAACATAGGGAAATTCCAATCCTTTGGCGGCGTGAATGGTCATCAAAATAACTTTGTCGTTGTTCTCATCATCATCGTCGTCGGCATCGGTGAGCAGAGCCACGTTTTGCATAAACTCGTGAAAGGTTCCCTGTCCTTCTAAATCGCCTTCTGCCTGCTCGGCTCCTTTTTCGCTGAAATCTTTGATGCTGTTCAGCAACTCTTCAATGTTTTCAACCTTGCTCATCGATTCGATGGCATCGTCATCCTTGTACATTTTTAGCAACCCGGAAGCAATGGCAATATGCTGTGCCGCATCAAACGCGTCTTTATTTTTTACCACTACCTCAAAGCTTTTAATCATGGTGGCAAAAGCAGCTAATTTACGCATTGCTCCCGAATTAATACCCAGGTTAAACTTTTCAACGTTATTAATAACCTCCCACAAACTGATGTTGTGTTGGTCGGCAGCAACCATAACACGTTCCATGGTGGTTTTGCCAATACCTCTGGCAGGCGTATTGATGGCTCGTTGCAATGCATCTTCATCGTTGTTATTGATTACCAGTCTGAAATAGGCCAGCAAATCCTTAATCTCCTTACGCTGATAAAATGAAAGTCCTCCATAAATACGATAGGGAATGTTCCGCTTGCGCAATGCCTCTTCAATCGATCTCGATTGGGCATTGGTACGGTAGAGAACAGCAAAGGCACTGTTGGGCTGTTGCTCACGCATCTTAATTTCAAAAATAGAGCCGGCTGTCAGGTTACCCTCTTCCGAATCACTGGTGGCACGCACCAACCCGATTTTTTGTCCCTTTTCCTTGTCTGTCCAAACGGTTTTTTTAATCTGCTCTTTATTGTTGGCAATAATTTTGTTGGCAGCTTCCACGATAGTTTTGGTGGAACGGTAGTTTTGTTGCAGCTTAAACAGTTTGTAATCGGGATAGTCGCTTTTGAAGTTCAGCATATTTTGGATGTTGGCACCCCTAAACGAGTAAATACTCTGCGCGTCATCACCCACCACGTAAACGTGCTCGTTGTTGGAAGCCAGCTTTTTAATAATCATATACTGTACGTGGTTGGTATCCTGATACTCATCTACCAAAATATGCTGAAAACGGCGTTGCCATTTGTAAAGCACTTCGCCGAAATTGTTAAAAAGCAGGTAAGTATTGAGCAACAGATCGTCGAAATCCATGGCGTTGGCACGGCGCAACCGGTTGTTGTAGGCAGCGTAAATTTCTGAAATCAGGGGCTTGCGAGCAGCCGTGTCGGTAGCCATTATTTCGGCATCTGAACCGTAATTATCTGGCAAAATAAGCGACGATTTAGCCATCGATATTCTTGCTCGAACATACGACGGGTTGTAGGTTTTGTTATCCAAATCTTTGTCTTTGATAATCTGTCGTATTAGCCTTTTGCTGTCGTCGCTGTCGTAAATGGTAAAGTTGGAAGGATATCCCAGGTGGCTGCCATCGAAACGCAGGATACGGGCAAAGACGGAGTGAAATGTGCCCATCCATACATTGCGGGCATCACCATTGCCAATAAGTTTGATGATACGCTCTTTCATTTCGCGGGCAGCCTTGTTGGTAAAGGTCAGCGCCAACACGTTAAACGGATCAACCCCTTTGTTTAACAGATAGGCAATACGATAGGTTAAAACGCGGGTTTTTCCCGATCCGGCACCTGCAATAACCATCGAGGGGCCGTCAGGAGCGGTTACAGCCGCGTATTGTTCTTTATTTAAATCGTTTAGAAAGCTACTCACTATAATTTGTTTTTCAAAATAAATCTGTCCGAATGCAGATAAGTTGCATAAAATTAATAAGTGGGCAAAGGTAGTGTAAAGCAATTTTATTTTTACTATGGCAGGAAAACGTTTTTCAACAAAAATGCATAGAGAAAAGGTTTGTTTTTAGCTGGCAGGTAAATTTGCTGAAACAACCGTCCTCGCTGCAAACGAGAACAAGTGTATCTTAAAAAAGGTAATTAAAACTAATTTAGTGGCTATATAATATTAACTCCCCGTTTACCTGCTGGTTTTTGTATTATTTTACTGTTTTTATTAATTTTCGTGTTTCAATAATTCCATTTTTTGTTTTCAAAATTGCATAATAAATACCTGAAGGGCAAGCCATTTCATTCAAGTTATCGCCATTCCAAGTATATTTATATTCACCAGGTGCAAGCGTTTTTTTAATAATGGTGTTTATACGTTTAGCGTTTACATCAGTAATGTACAATTCAATCGATTCATGTTTAGAAACGTAAAAACACAACTCAGTTTGCTCACTAAAAGGATTAGGAAAATTCTGATTTAGTGTAATTGATTTCTTATTATTCGCATAATCTTCAATTCCTTCCATGCTCCCATTTTGCATTGTTTTAACAAGTATTAAATCGTGGTCACTAGTATATCCCGTAATAATAAGTCCACCATCGCCGGTTGTTGTCAGGTTTGTGTATTTAGGGTAGTCAGTATTAAAAGGCGATGTTCTTGTCCATAAAGTATCTCCTGTTGTTATATTTAACTTGCGAAGTGAAGCGTTGTATGTATTATCTGTAATGACCATATTATTATCAGAAGTTTGTACTGCTGATGTTGACCCTTGATACCAAACTTCCTGATAATATCTATAGCTCCATTCTTCAATCCCGGTAATAGAATTTTTATAAACAACATTTTCTCCATTTTCAGCACCGCCAAAGATCATTCCTCCATCTATAGTATTGGTGACAAAATTAAAATTTCCTGCACCCAAAAACGTATATGTTATTTGATAACCCAAATTCCCTTCTGAGTCAATGGTAAAAAGATTAGGATACCATGCTCCTGCAGAGTACATTTGAAAGTTACCTACAACAGTAAATGTGCTATCATTTATTTGGCAGATGGAAGTTGTACTTGAACTTTGATTTGGAAAATAAGATTGCTCCCACAATATATTTCCTTCTATATCAATTTTAAAAACGTAAGATTTTGAGCCTAAATTGCCTGAAACAATAAAGGTGTCATCACCGGCAGACACAAGTGACGATGCAGATTCCCCATTTGACTCAGTGCCAAATACATGTTCCCATTCCATATTTCCATTAGCATCAGTCTTAAATACCCATCCATCTATATAGTGGTTTGGAACCGATTTATAACCGGCAATAATAAACCCATTGTCATTGGTTTGTCTCAGACAGTATCCTTCGTCATTATCTGACCCACCATAGGTTTTTGTCCACAGTGTATCTCCAGCACTATCTGTTTTAAGCAACCAAACATCATAATTGCCTGCTCCTAAAGAGTTTGTTGAGCCAATAATGGCATATCCGCCATCAGATGTTTCAATAACAAAATGACCGAAATCATCTCCGGAATAATTATATTTTTTATAAAAAGTACTTTGGGCAGATAAAGAACCTGCTAAAAAAATAACTAAAAAGACTCCTAAAAAAATCTGAAATTCTACATACTTTTTCATAATCATCTCCTTTTACATTGTTAATTAATTGTTTTCTGTCTTTTAAACTTGCAGGCATTGTAAACTGCTGGCTTGATGCTCACCCTTAGTTCTTTCAGCTTTCAAATGTAATGTATTTTTTTTTAATTAGTCGAATGTATGTCTTGGAAATTCAATCTCCTTTTGTGTTATTTTTAAAGCTTTGTACACCGAAGCCAACATTCTATTCTCATGGATGTCTTCCTCTTGCTAACGCCCAATTAACAAAAATTGTACCTTTGCTGCAAATCGTTTTGTATGAGAAATCCTGTTTTTGCCAACCTTTCTTCCGGAGGAAAACTGGTGTTGCTGCTGGGATTGGTAATTGTATTCGGTATATTGGTTTCGCTGTTGGGCCTGCTCATCGGAAAGTGGTATTTGGGTGTTAGCTTAACGCAACTGACCGTACTCATATCTGACCCTGAAGGAGAAGCGCTATCATTTACTATTTTCTTTCAGTTTTTAAGCCAGCTGGGGGTGTTTATCCTGCCGGCGCTGTTTTATGGTTTTTTTGTGTCGTCAAAGCCTTCCGGTTATTTAAAAATCAGCAAAGCACCCTCTGCCGTTAGTTTACTCATTGTTACTTTTTCTGTTTATGCCATTCTGCCGTTTATTAATTACCTACAAGATATCAACCAGGGTATTCACATTAGTACCGCCATCGATTATTGGATACGAACGAAGGAGGCACAGACACAAAAACTTACCGAAGCCTTCTTAAAAACCGAATCATTTGGCGGATTATCTATTAACCTTGTTGTGATGGCTTTGATACCTGCATTGGGCGAGGAACTCATCTTTCGTGGGATTGTACAACGGCTGTTTATTAAAATGACCCGTAATGTGCATGTTGGAATTTTTATTACTGCTTTTATTTTTAGTGCCATCCACATACAATTCTTGGGATTTTTGCCACGGTTCATTTTAGGAATTATGCTGGGGTATGCTTTTGTTATTTCCGGCTCATTGTGGACACCCATCTGGATGCACTTTGTAAACAATGCATCATCGGTAATTATCTACTATTTACATTTCAACGGGTATATCAAGGTGTCGATGAATAACTTTGGAAACACACAAAATATGGTATATGTTATCGGGAGTCTGCTGGTAACCATCTGGTTTTTTATTATGATGTACAATAAAGAGGGGGCAGCCCTAAAATTTAAGTATCACGCGTAATTATGAAAAGATCAATATTACTTTTGCTTTCTATATTATCAGGTTTGTTGC
Organism: Bacteroidota bacterium; assembly: GCA_003650425.1. Classification (GTDB taxonomy): domain Bacteria; phylum Bacteroidota; class Bacteroidia; order Bacteroidales; family F082; genus B16-G9. The sequence goes on from QMPP01000043.1 coordinate 11,373, forward strand.
TTGCCGCTGCATGGCCTGAAAAGGGATTTACTTTGTTACTTTTTGTTGCATGGGTTCCTTTACTGTTAGTGCAACAGGAGCTGGGCGACACAGGGCGTAAAGGTATGTTTTGGTATGCCTTACTTACTTTTTTTATATGGAATACCCTTACAACCTGGTGGATTTGGAATTCGACAGGTGCGGGAGCGGTGGCCGCCTGGTTTTTAAACAGCCTGTTTATGGCGTTGGTATTCTATGTATTTCATCTGTCAAAAGTCAAACTTTTTGGAAATAAGCGCGGAACAGCCATCCTGCTTTTTTACTGGGTTACCTGGGAGTATTTTCACATGAACTGGGAGTTAACCTGGCCATGGTTAAGTCTGGGAAATGCTTTCGCTTCAAAGCATCAATGGATTCAGTGGTACGAGTACACAGGAGTGTTGGGTGGTACGGTATGGGTATTCATTGTTAACTTGTTGGTGTTTACCGCCATCAGATCCATTATTTTTAAAGACTGGCTGAGGTTGATAAAAAACACATTGGGTTTTGTGCTGTTTCTTGCGGGACCTCTAATCTACTCCTATTATATTTATAACCACTATTCTGAAGAGCAAAATCCTGTTGAAGTGGTGGTGGTGCAACCTAACATCGACCCGTGGAACGAAGAATTTTCATTGCCCCATCAGATAGTTATTGAGCGAAACCTAAAGCTGGCTCGGCCTTTAGTAACCGATAGCACAAGGTTTGTAATCTCGCCGGAAAGTGCCATCCAGGAAGGAATATGGGAACATCAGCTTAATTATTCCTCTTCTATTGCCGATATCCGTCGGTTTATAAAACCTTATCCCGATTTGGCTTATGTAATTGGAGCCAGCACCTGGCGCATGATTGAGAAGCAGGAGAAAAAAACCAATGCGGCTCGTAAACTTCCCGATGGCAACAGGTATTACTACAGTTATAATACTGCTTTTCTGATTGATAACTCAGGGTATATCCAGATGCATCACAAATCGAAACTAACACCCGGCGTGGAGCGGATGCCATCATACGGAATTTTAAAACCACTTGAAAAACTGGCGATAAATCTTGGTGGTGCTGTTGGAACCCTGGGATGGGATGATCAGCCCGTAGTTTTTCAGCCGGTACATCAGGAGACAAAAGTAGCTTCTATTATTTGTTACGAGTCAGTATTTGGCGATTATGTGGCTCAATTTGTACGTCAGGGTGCAGAGCTCATTTTTATCATTACCAACGACGGCTGGTGGGGTAATACCCCGGGATATCGGCAGCATTTGCTCTTTTCCGTTTTGCGGGCTATCGAAACCCGTCGTGATGTTGCCCGCTCGGCAAACACGGGTGTGTCAGCCATTATCAATCAAAAGGGAGATATCTTGCAACGCACTCAATACTGGACTCCTGCTGCCCTAAAAGCCACCCTTAATAAAAACAATAAAGTAACTTTTTACGTTCAATACGGTGATTACCTGGCACGAATTGCTGCTTTTGTAAGTGGACTGGTATTGTTGATATCTTTCACGCAAGGCTATTTGAAAAAACGAAAATCACCTGTTGTTTAGTGAGTTAAGCCGAGCTATTACTGGCTGTTAAAAATGAGTAAATTTAATCTTACTATAATCGTGCCATTTCTAAAATAGTTTTACATTTGTATTAATGAATTTGAAACGAATATTACTCCATGCTTAATCAAAAATTACAGCAAAAATTATTGCAAAAGCTCTCTCCTCAGCAAATTTTGTTGATGAAACTGTTGCAGATACCAACAGTAGGACTCGAGCAACGTATTAAGCAGGAGATTGAGGATAATCCGGCATTGGAAATGGAAGAACCTGATAATGCTGATTCTTTGGACAAGGCTGACGAGGTTAAAAATGACGAAATTGAGGACGAATTTTCTGATAATACCGAAGAGGTTGAAGATTATGCTAAAGAGGATGACTACGACCTTGAAGATTACATGAATACCACCGATGATGACGATATTCCTGATTACAGATTAAAGGCTAATAACTACAGCAAAGATGATGAACCACATGAAATTCCGTTTGCCTCCGGAATCTCTTTTCATGATTACCTAATCAGCCAGCTTGGCTTGCGTAATCTTGATAAGAAAAAGCATAACATCGGTTTGTACATTATTGGAAATCTTGATTACTCCGGCTATCTACAGCGATCGACGGATGCTATTGTCGACGATTTGGCTTTTACACAGAATCTCTCTACCACCAGCGAAGAGGTTGAAGAAGTGCTAAAAATTATTCAGGATTTTGACCCCTTGGGTGTGGGCGCACGCAATTTAAAGGAGTGTCTGCTCATCCAGCTCAAAAAAAAGATGGAAGATTCACCTTCGGCCGAGGTTGAGTTAGCTATTCGGATTATGTCGAGATACTTTAATGAGTTTACCAAAAAACACTACGATAAAATTATTAAGAGAGCCGAAATTACCGAAAATGATTTGAAAAAGGCCATCGATGAAATTTTAAAGCTAAATCCAAAACCAGGCAACTCGCTGAGCGAAACCACTAAAACAAATCATTACATCATTCCCGATTTTACCGTTACCAACAATAATGGCGAACTTGAACTAACGCTCAACTCGTGGAATATGCCAGATCTTCACATAAGTCGTACCTACGGCGAAATGCTTTCCGATTTAAGCAAGGGTAAGAAATCAAAAAAGCAGAAAGAGGCATTCTCGTTTATTAAACGAAAAGTTGACTCGGCACGCTGGTTTATTGAAGCCATCAGGCAACGACAAAACACCCTGCTCAATACTATGGAAGCCATTGTTGATTATCAAAAGGAGTACTTCTTAACCGGCGACGAAACCAAGCTCCGCCCCATGATTTTAAAAGATATTGCCGAAAAAATTGATATGGACATTTCCACCGTTTCAAGAGTGGCAAATTCAAAATATGTTCAAACCGACTTTGGTACTTTTCTGCTTAAAAACTTTTTTAGCGAGTCGATGATTAAAGAGAACGGTGAAGAGGTATCAACCCGTGAGATTAAAAAAATACTTAGCAACATTATTGAAGCTGAAGATAAGAAAAAACCCCTTACCGATGATCGCCTGGCACAGATGTTGAAAGAAAAAGGTTATAATGTTGCCCGCCGAACCATTGCCAAGTACCGCGAACAGCTTAGTATTCCCGTTGCCCGGCTACGTAAAGAGCTTTAAGATTTCTTGGTTATGGAAAAAAAATTGGCCGGTATTATTTCTTTGCTTTTTCACCCGTTGCTTTTTCCAATATACGTGCTGGTTTTGTTTTTTTATATTCCCGGCTTTACCGTTTTTAACTATTCAACCGAAATTAAACTTTACCTGACAGCTTTTGTTTTTATTATGACTTTTGGCATTCCTGCCTCACTGTTGTTTATGCTAAAACGATTTAAAGTGATTGAATCGTTGCAGATGGATAACAGAAAAGAACGTATGATACCGTTGGTGATGATGACAGGAGTCTATTTTATTACCTATTACTCGTTAAGCAAAATTGGCAGTCTTGCTCTGTTTAATCTTTTTTTGCTTGGAGTAGCTATCGAGTCGATGGTTACGTTGGCAATTAATTTCTACACGAAAATCAGCCTCCACATGATTGGTATGGGTGGCGTAGCCGGTGCAATATTGGGGCTGCTGCTTATTTATCCTGTGGATATGCGATGGTTTTTTTACTTGGTTATTTTGGTGGCCGGAGTGGTAGGATATGCACGTCTCACAGTAACAAACCACACCTTCCGACAGTTGTATAATGGCTTTATGATGGGCTTCGTGGTAATGCTGGCACTTTTCATTTTGTAATTTAGGCACGCTATTTGAACAGGCTTCTTTTGTAACTTATACTATTATGGATAAAGCCGAGAAGAAAAAGATTTTAACTGCCCTTACTATCCCCGGGTTGTTGTTGGCTATTATGTGGATTATTCGAATTACAGAATCGCTGTTTCATATCAATCTCGGTTTTTTGGGTGTACACCCTCTTCATGCCGATGGAATTCCGGGCATTTTCCTTTATCCCTTTATTCATGGTAGCTTTAGTCATATTATGGCCAACTCGCTGCCCTTTTTAATATTAGGCACTGCCCTTTTTTATTTTTATAATAAAATTGCATTTAAAGTATTGGTCTCTATTTGGATTTTGAGCGGAATATGGGTTTGGTTTGGCGGCAGGGAGAGCTATCATATCGGAGCCAGTGGGGTGGTTTACGGGTTGTCGTCGTTCCTTTTTGTCAGTGGCATTATTCGTAAAAACACCAGTTTGGCAGCTTTGTCACTTATCGTGGCCTTTTTGTATGGCGGTTTAGTTTGGGGTATTTTTCCAGAATTTTTTCCCAAGGAGAATATCTCTTGGGAAGGGCATCTCGGAGGATTGGTGTCGGGAATAATCTTTTCATTTTATTATCGAAAGGAGGGGCCTCAACCAAAAAAATATTCATGGGACTTTGAGCAAGATGACGATAAGGATGATGATGACGATAATGATGACGCCTACTGGAAACGTCCTAATACTTCCACTACCTATAAAGTTTAGCCCTCATCGCAATCTCATAACCCCATTGTATCATTCTCCCATTGAATCATTATACCATTGTATCATTCTCCCATTGAATCATTATACCATTGTATCATTCTCCCATTATACCATTATCCCATTGAATCATTAAACCATTAAACCATTATACCATTATACCATTAAACCATTAAACCATTATCCCATTAAACCATTATCCCATTAAACCATTATACCATTAAACCATTATACCATTATCCCATTAAACCATTATCCCATTATCCCATCTTCTCGTCACATAATTCCCGCATTTTGCAAACTATCTTTATTTTTATGACGTTAATTTAAAATCAAAACCTATTTTTGTGCAACTGAACAAGAAAATTATGAGAATCTACCAAAAATATTTTTTGCTGCTCTGTTTTGCTTTTGTGTCAATGGCTGTGATGGCTCAACATCACGAAAAGGGGACACCTTCTGCTTTAATCTATCGTCTTCCAACTCCTAAAATCGTAGTTTTCAATAGTGACACCATTCACCTTCAAAGTGTTGGTAACAGAGCGGGTGAGCTGTTGCCATTACAGGCCGGAATTACGTTTCCTTTGGATAATCAAACCATGCTGAAGAAGGGAATCTGGAGTACCGTTTCGCTTCACCATTTTGTTTGGCGAGTGCAGGTGGAGGTGTCGTCAGCCAAAGCTTTAACCCTTTATTTTAAAAATTTTAACCTCGCTTCCGGCGATAAACTTTATATTTATACTACGGAAATAAAGCAACTGATGGGAGCTTTTACCGCCCTGAATAATGGTTCCTATTTTGCAACAGGGTTAATGGAAAACAACAGAATTATTGTTGAATTGAACACCTCAAAAAAATTAGAACGGCTTCCTTTTGAATTTTTCCAGATTGGCGTTGTGATACAGCAGGAACGTGGTTTTGGTGGTGCCGGGTCGTGCGAAGTGCCAATAAATTGTAGTGAGGGGTTGGAGTGGCAACACGAAAAGCGGGGCGTGGCAAGGATTTTGGTAAAACAGGCCAGCACACTTTTTTGGTGCACCGGTTCGTTGATTAACAATACCAAAAACGATGGTAAACCTTTTTTTCTAACAGCCAATCATTGCGGTATGGGATCAACGACCGCAGATTACAACCAGTGGATTTTTGACTTCGATTACGAATCATCCAATTGTGATCGTCCTGCTTCGGAACCTGAAAAGCTTACATTTACAGGCGCTCAGCTTATTGCCAACGGAGCAACTCCTCGTGCTGCAAGCTCCGATTTCAAACTCCTTTTGCTTAACGAAGATATTCCTGATGAATATCACATGTTTTTCAACGGCTGGGACAGAAGTGGCGACGTACCAAAGCATGGCGTGGTTATTCATCATCCTGCCGGTGATATCAAGTATATTTCAACCTATACCGAACCTGCCATCTCATCGTTTTATTATGGTACAGAAAGTAGTGCCGGCCCGTTTTGGAAAGCCTATTGGAGTGAAACAGAAAACGGGTACGGGGTTACGGAAGGAGGCTCCTCCGGTTCGCCACTTTTTAATGAGAACAGATTGATAGTTGGCGCTTTAACCGGGGGTAACTCCTCTTGCAACCAGACTTCGGAGTCAGATTACTTCGGAAAGTTTAGCACCTCGTGGGATAACAACGGAACGGTGTATGCCAATCAACTGAAACCATGGCTCGACCCCGATAACACGGGAGTAACCAAATTGGAGGGCTATTATAAAGGTAGTAACATTGTTATGGCAGATTTTAACAGCAATATCACCAAAGTAATTCAGGGTAGCTATATCGAATTTAACAATCTTTCGGAAGGAAATATTTCTTATTACCGGTGGGAGTTTGAAGGCGGTGAACCGGCCATTTCAACCGATAAAGAGCCGGGTCTGATTTATTACACTAAGCCCGGAACCTATGGCGTAAAACTGGTCGCCTCCTCAATTGAGAACAGCGATTCGGTTGTCCGAAGCAATTATATTACGGTTATTGGGAACATCTACCCCAATCCCTATGTAATAGGTAATGGCATCCACCACCAAATCCATATTTTAACCGGTGATACACCTTTGGGTAATGCCGAAGTGTATGTTTATGATATCATCGGTAGATTGGTTCAAAAACTAATTCCTCAGGTTGGTAGCCACGAAATTACTGTAAATCCTGAAAATTTATTGGCCGGAACCTATGTTATTACTACCCTTATTGATGGCAAGAAATCAAACTATAAACTGGTTGTGATATCAAAGTAAAAGTAATGATATTTTATCTAACGCAACTTTTGCAAGATAATGCTTCTGTTTTAGAAAACATTGAAACTGACATGGCATTTTCTCATCAAATAAAAAGATTTTTCGTAAAATTATTAAATAAAAAATTGTAGCACCTATAATGATAAGGTGTGCTACCTGGGTAAAATCATTAAAAAACTTAGGGAGAGTGTCCGTTGCTAATGTTCTTGGTAGATTGGCTAACTCTCTCTCTCTCTCTCTACAAAAACAAAGTGTTGCGAGATATTGGAATGGGCTAAGCAGGATGTA
>QMPP01000044.1 GCA_003650425.1 Bacteroidota bacterium
CCTTTGTTTTCCCTCCAAAGAGGGAAATAATGGAATTTATTTTCTGATTTACAAGATGTTATTGATAAAAAAGTATTTTAACTTTAAACAACTTCAATATTTTATTCTACCCTATCGAACAACCACAAGTTTTCCGATAAACTTTGATTTTGCCCCTGAAATACTAATTATATATATTCCTGATTCAAACAGGGTTGTATTTATTTCTAATTCATTTGTTTTACTTACTGCTACCAACTTATGGTAAACCCATCTTCCGGATAAATCGGAAATAACCAGATTAAATTGTTTTAGTTGAGTTGGAATTCTAATAAACACTTTGTCTTGCGCCGGATTTGGAAAGATGGTCAACTTACCAAAACCGGGTTTTATTTTATCAACCGATACCAACACATCAGCATTACCACCAAAAAATTCTACCCCACCACTAAAGTTTCCCGCGATAAGCTCCGGAGAACTGCCGACACAAACATCACTTAGTGTGGCAGCACTCCGCATTCCACGGTCGCTGTTAAAGCTGTCCAGCCCCAGCAAACTTCCCAGCTGATTTGATTCGGTAAAAGTTCCAGTCAGATTACCGTCAATATTTTCAAAATAAAATAGTTTACCCTGTTCGGAACCAACTACCAAAACTGTTTTTCCATCGTGCCCACGGTAAAAGGCAGGACAGCTGTATCCGTGATAAGATAATGTATAATCGGTTACGTTTACTTTTCCCAGGCTATCGGTTACAAAAATAAAATCGGGATTCGTTGTCGTACCGTTGTTGTGATAATAGTTGAGGTTTCCGTCCTGTTCACCTATAACTAAATCAAGTAAGCCATCTTTGTCGAGGTCGAAAAGTTGAGGAGTACTAAACTTACCCACATCAATAGAAGCATAATTTCTAGTCTTAATCACGTCCGCTCCTGAAAATTCTACCAAAATCAATGTTCCATCACTATTTCCCACCAGCATCTCATTGTTGCCATCGCCGTTTATATCACCAAAGGCAGGCGCCACCCCTACAAGATTATCATCTTCCGAGAGAAATTTCCCAAAGTCCATATCCATGGGGGTAAAAACAGGATACCCCCAGGTACCGGTATTTCGTAAATAGAAAACAGTTCCGCGATACTGGCTGTGGAGGGTGAAATACTGGTCGTACCACGAGCCTTTATAATAGCCGTAACTTCCAATAAAAAGATCGGTAAAGCCATCGTTATCCCAATCGAAAAACAGGGGTACGGAGCCGCTTCCCACATCAATCATTTGATCTTGCAAAAACGATTCGGTTGTTAAATGAAAATCAGGTTTATTGTTTTCACCTTGATTTAAATAGAGCAAAACACTACTGAAATTTTTTGAAATAGCAGGGGCAGGGTCGAAGGGAGAAACAATCAAATCCTTTTTACCATCGTTGTTAACATCAATGTAGGCCGCTGCCGGCATGGAAAAGATTCTGATTTTTTGTTGTGCATCGGGATAGGCAGTATCGTAAGAGGTTATTAAAGCCTGTTCAGGTGTTCCGCCGTTAATAAGAGCAAATAGTCCCGGGTAATCCACATCACCCAAAAGCAGGTCTTTGTCGTTGTCGCCATCCAAGTCGAGCATTAAAAAGGTTGATCCGGTGTGCCTTTCAGTACGGTTTGCAATCCGGTAAGATGGTACTAATGGAGCAGGAATACAAGTATCCAGAAAAAGCTCGTTTGACTCATCGCTCTCTGCAAAATTTCCCCAGCACTCTTCGGTTTTTTCAAACAACAGCGAATCGGGGATGCCATACGTTTCCATCGAAAGGTTTTTGTGCATCTCGACAAACGAACCCAATCCCCAAAAAGTAAGAATATCCAAATCGCCGTCGTTATCCAGATCAGATATTGCCGGGTAATCGGCATAGGTAACCAAAATGTTAACTTCTCCTCCGCTATTAAGTGAAGTAAGATAGGGATAAACCACCCGCTTAAATTTTAGTGTTTCACCGGAAATATTTTTATACACCATCATTCCCGCCCATCCCGGCGAGTAGGTGAAAATATCGGTTTTCCCGTCGTTGTTGTAATCGGCAAATATTGCCCAGTCGTATAATTCAGGAAAATTATTTACATAACCTGCCTCGAAATGGTAATCTATTTTTCCTTCGGTTCCCCCGTTAATAAAAGGCATGATTCGGTTTCCCTGCCGGTCGAAAGCCGCCAAATCTTTAATGCCATCCCGGTTTATGTCCACTTCGCCAAATTGAATGGAGTTCATTCCACCGGCCCAGGGAGATGTAAGCAGCGAATCTCCCGGCAGCGCAACATTTATTTGTTGGGCAGTAATGCTGTCCGATATCAACAGGATCAACACCAGCAGAATTAACATGCCCGGTGTTTTCAAAGTTTTTAAACTATTCATCATACTCCGGTTTTAGAATTTTTAAAGATACGCCTTTTTAGATTAGGCCACAACTTAAATAATAAAGTTGTTTAAATTTTACCATAAATCTGTAAGTTTACTTGAATTATACCTGCGGATTTAAGGATTTATTACAATTTCAATACCAAATTTGCTACTTTTGAAAAAAAATAAAAGATGGCAAGAGTTTTAATAGTTGATGACGAAGTGAGCATCCGGCGTGCGTTAAAGAATATATTAGAAAACGAGCATTACGTTACAGATCAGGCTTCAAACGGGGAACAAGCTCTGGAACTTGCGGGCGAAGAAAATTTCGATGCCATACTGCTCGACATCAAGATGCCAGGAATGGATGGCATGGAGGTACTTGACAAACTGATGACCATTACCGATGCTCCCATCATCATGATTTCGGGACACGGCACCATCGAAACAGCTGTTGATGCCATTAAGAAAGGGGCTTACGACTTTATTGTCAAACCTCCGGATTTGAACCGCCTGCTCATTACCATTCGTAACGCCATCGATAAAAAAGACCTTGTTACTAAAACACGGCAGCTAATTAAAGAGGTGGATAAAAAATATGAGATTGTGGGCGAAACACCTGCAATTAATGAAGTAAAGCAAATGATTACCAAAGTGGCGCCCACCAATGCACGCATATTAATAACCGGCGAAAACGGAACCGGCAAGGAGCTGGTGGCACGCCAAATTCATTTACAAAGTCCTCGCTCGCATGCTCCGTTTATCGAAGTCAACTGCGCAGCCATTCCTTCCGAGCTAATCGAAAGTCAGCTTTTTGGCCACGAAAAAGGTTCGTTTACATCGGCTCATAAGATGAGAAAAGGAGACTTTGAACTCTCGAATGGTGGTACACTTTTTTTAGACGAAATAGGTGACATGAGCCTTTCAGCGCAGGCTAAAGTTTTACGTGCCTTGCAGGAAAACAGAATTACCCGGGTGGGGGGTGAGAAAGATATTGCGGTAGATGTTCGTATTATTGCGGCTACCAACAAAAATCTTAAAGAGGCTATTCAAAGCGGAAAGTTTAGAGAGGATCTTTATCACAGGCTAAGTGTAATTATTATAAAGGTTCCACCGCTGCGGGAGCGTGAAGAGGATATTGTCATGTTGTCGAAACATTTTATTGAAGAGATTAGCTTGCAGCAAGGCAAAGCACCCCTCACCATTACAGGGGAGGCACTTGATATGCTGAAAGGCTTTTACTGGAGTGGTAACGTACGAGAACTGCACAACGTGATGGAGCGGTTGGTAATTTTGTGCGACAACCAAATAACTGCTGAAGATGTCGAAAGGTTTGTCAAACCGCTAATGCTGAATTAGGGCGAAGGTGGGCAATGGCAACATGACTTTTAAACCACAATAATAACAACTCGCAAGTAATCATTTTAAAAAATTCTTTGGCACAGATATTGAGCATATTTAACGACGCAACAGTAATTTTACTTACTTTTGCATCCCTTTTAAACAAAGGGCGTTCTTTGATATCCGGGGCTGACTGGTTTTGACAGCAAGATGAATGGTAATGTAAGCATGCCGAGCCGTACGATAAAGCTCGTTAATAAGTGTCGTGTTTTTATAATTGGCGAAAACAATTTTGCTCTCGCAGCCTAATCGAAGTTTAGTAGATTGGCTTTATCCCGACACAAGGTGACGGGACGAGACGGTTCGCGGGTGGAGATGTCTGATTCCGGCCCGACTCACGAATCGCAAGCAACTTCAGACTGGCTTTGCTGATGATTGTAAGGCAGAGTGAGAAAATATAATCTAAGGCAGAAATTTGGGCGCTTATCCCCGGGTTCTGCACGAAAATCAACGATAAGCTAAGCATGTAGAAAGCATTTCAGTTCCTTGTTTGGACGAGGGTTCGAATCCCTCCAGCTCCACAATAAAAAACCGCACGAAGTGCCGGACAATAGTTTTAGAATGTGTCAAGCTTGCTTGTAAGCATTTTGAAACTATTGGACAAATGAGCGAAGCGGATGGTTTTTTTCATTGTACCCCCCCCAAATGGGATCAATGAAATTAATCCCTCCAGCTCCACAAGAAATGTGATATTACATCAATAATATTACATATTCTTTCTCCGGCCCCGTAGTTCAATGGATAGAATGTCAGATTCCGGTTCTGATGATTCGGGTTCGAATCCCGGCGGGGTCACTAAGAAATCAAAAAACCTGTGCTAAATAGCACAGGTTTTTTGATTTCAGAACAATCGTTTAAGTTTGCTTAAAAATGATTGAGCTGAAATAAAAAAGCTGTTTTTGAAAAAAATAGTAGCGCTGCCATCGTTTCATGAGAACCCTTATGAAAACCTCCCACTAAACTCAATTTTAAAGTATCTTTGTAGTTTACATTTTTAACAATATCCATCATGAAAAAATATTTTACCCTGTTATTGTCACTATTTTCCGTGGCACTGTTTGCCCAAAACAACCTGATTCAAAATGGCCCCATGAAGGGGTACATCGACATGAAAGAAGCCGCCTTATGGCTACAAACCACCAAACCGGCCGAAGTTTATATCCAGTATTACCCTGCTGATGACCTTAATCAGCTTCATTTTTCAAACAAAGTAACCACCGATTACGAAACCGCATTAACTGCTCATCTGTACGCCGACACGCTGGAACCCGGAACCACCTATCACTACGATCTTTTTATCAACGGCAATAAAATCGACCTTCCCTACCCTGCCACCTTCACCACGCAACAAATATGGAAATGGCGCACCGATGCTCCTGACTTTAAGTTTGCCATGGGTAGTGGCACTTACATCAACGAAACCGCTTACGACAGACCCGGCCACTCCTATGGCGGAGGCTACGAAATTTACAACCACATTGCCGATATGCATCCCAACTTCTTTTTGTGGCTTGGTGACAATGTTTACCTGCGCGAGCCCGACTGGAACACGCGTGCCGGTATCTTCCACCGTTACACCCACGACAGAAAAATACCGGAATTGCAAAAATTGCTTGCTACCTCCCATCATTATGCCATTTGGGATGATCACGATTATGGAACCAACGACTCAGACAAAAGTTTTTGGAATAAGAATGAAACATTTAATGCCTTTAAACTGTTTTGGGCTAACCCGTCGTACGGTGTGGGTGATATGAATAGTGCCACCACCCTTTTTAACTGGAGCGATTGCGATTTCTTTTTATTGGACAATCGTACCTTCCGCGATCCTGACAAGCGGATTGAAGAGGGGAAATCAGAACTGGGAGAAGAGCAGCTGCAATGGCTTTTCGATAACCTGATAAACAGCTACGGCACCTTTAAATTCGTGGTAATGGGTGGTCAGTTTCTGTCCAACTCCGGCATGTACGAAGCATACACCAACAACGGCTTTGAAGCCGAACGCCGTCGTATTATCGACTTCATTTATAAACAAAAAATTAAAAATGTTATTTTCCTTACCGGAGATGTTCATTTTTCGGAAGTATCGGTACTGAAAGAGAGAAATCAGCCCACCATTTGGGATATCACCTCATCGCCACTTAACTCGGGCGTCAATACCAACGGAGGCAGCCAACCCAACTCACTTCGGGTACCCGGTTCGGCTATCATGGTGCGTAATTATACCATGATGGAAGTTACCGGCAAAAGAGGGGAGCGAATGCTGAAAGTAATATACTACGACACCAAAGGCAAGAAATTATACGAGCAAGATATAAAACCGGAATAGTTAGAGGTAGGTATATATTTTTATGCTGCATTTTGAAAAAAACAATATCGCCACATAGTGCACTTTGAAAAAATATTTGCTTCTCTGTAAAGAAGAAACAAAAGTTTATGGATCAAAAGGAAGTGAGACAAGGGAACAGTATGAAAAAGATTTTAAAACTGAATTAATTGAAAACTTTCTAAAAAAACTAAGAGTACAAGAAAACCTGACACAGGAACAATTGGCTGAAATAATGAAAATAGACAAATCATATATTTGACAATGGAAATTCAGAAACACTTCAATTAATTTGACTTCGGGAAAAATAAAAAACGCAGCATATCTTGCGATATAGCCAACTGGCAATATCGCTTTCCATTAAGCCGCATATTTTGTTTTGTTTTATCCAAAAAGTGGAGTTTTGAGCACTCTAACTTCATAAACAATCTTTTGTGTAAAAGTCCGTTTAAAGAGTAACAATTGTTTTTTCTCATAGGTTACCTTTGCCGAATAATGAATTTAAAACTTCAAAAAACAACACCTTTTATCTTTACTCTGGTTTTACTGCTTGTTGCCCTTACGGGTAGTGCACAGCGGATGACCACGGAGGAGTATATTAACCATTACAAGGATGTTGCCATTAAAAAGATGAAGGAGTTTAAAATTCCTGCTTCCATAACGCTGGCGCAGGGTATTTTGGAATCAGGATCGGGCAATAGCCGTCTGGCACGCAAAGCCAACAATCATTTTGGAATTAAATGCCACAAAGATTGGCACGGAAAAAAATTTTATATGGACGACGATGAAAAACACGAGTGTTTCAGAAAATATCCGAAAGCCGCCGACTCTTACCGCGACCACTCCAGGTTTCTCACCCAACGCGAACGCTACACTTTTTTGTTTCAATACGATATTACCGATTACAAGAAATGGGCCTACGGTCTCAAAAAGGCCGGTTATGCCACCAATCCCAGGTATCCTCAGCTACTGATTAAAATTATTGAAAAGTACCACCTCAACCAATACGATAAAGAGAAGTTTGGCAAACAAAAGAAAAAGAAGGTAAAAACACATAAGGAAGGTGCCATACCCACGATAGCCACTTTTAAACACGGTGGTAACTCACCGACAGGAAGAAAGCTATTTATCAACAATAAAAGAAAACTGATTGTTGCCCGCCAGGGAGATACCTACGAAAAAATTGCCGCCGAGTTTGAAATCTATTCGTGGCAGCTGTATAAGTACAACGAGGTAAGCCGGAAGCATAAAATAGTAGCCGGCGAGCTTATTTATTTGGAAAAGAAAAAAGCCAGAGCCGATAAAAAATACAAGTATCATCACGTTCGTGAAGGCGAATCGTTACACGATATAGCACAGCTTTACGGGATGAGAATGAGCAAGCTGTTAAAAATAAACAACCTTCCTAAAGGCATTTCTGTTCCTGTGGGGACGGAGATTCGGGTAAGATAAGCCGCTTATAACTTCTTATTTTTAGCTTAGCACCAAAATTAGACTGCAAGGCACGCGTTATATTATCAATCGGAAATCAGAGATTTATAAAGCAACCATTGCTACTTTACCATTTTTATAAGCAAATAATTCAGGTTTCCGGTTAAATATTCCGTAAAAAGCCGAGCCACTTCCAGTAAGTGATACATACAAGGCACCAGCCTCGTAAAGGTCGGCTTTAATGTGTAACAGATGAGGTGGCAGCACCGATTCAAAATCGTTGACAAGCTGCTTTCGCCAAGCATTAAAATCCTTTTTCAGCACCAATTTCTTCAAGTTATACTCGGGAGGTTTCGGAACAATCCGACCAAAGGCATCGGCTGTGGAAACAGGCTCATCAGGAAAAACAAGTAGTAGGTAATAGCCCGATAAATTAATCTCTAACGGTTCCACCACGTTGCCTCTGCCAATCACATACGATGGTTTGTTAAACAGAAAAAACGGACAATCGCTACCTAGCTCCAACGCCATCTTGATTAACGCTTTCTCGTTAACTTCAATCTGGAAAAACGACAGCACCTCCCTCATAAAAAACATCGCATCAGCCGAGCCCCCTCCCAAACCGCTTCCCATGGGAATGTTCTTCAACAAATAAACCTCCACCGGGGACAAATCAAAACGAGCAGAAAGCACCTCCCAAACTTTAGTAACAATATTATGTTCAATGGCAGACGATGGCAAACCCCAAACCCTTAATGAAAATTTATCCGCTTTTTTAAACTCCAGCACATCATACAGCGGAACAGGATAAAAGACCGATCGCAGATTATGAAAACCATCCCCCCGGCGGCGAGCCACCTGAAGTCCCAAATTAATTTTGGCATTGGGAAAACAAATCATACTAAACCCTATTTTTTGGTTTGGGTATAATGATCTAAAAACAAAACTATTTTGTCAGCCTTTAACTTTTTGGCAATAATACGCTTGTCTTTGTCGAGCAAATATAAAACCGGCGTGCCGTTAACATCGTAAAGATCATGAAAGTCGCTGGTAACACTGCGCGTGCCGTTCACGTTAGTCCAACTTTCCAAATGTCTTTCGTTAATGGTTTGCTTCCAGCGCTTTAAATTACTGTTGGTGTTAATGGCAAAAATACCAATGTCATAAGGCGGATGCTCGACCATTACCTTTTTAAGCGCCTTGATTTCACGCTTACAAATACTACAGTCGTAATCCCAAAACAGCAAGATCGTATATTCGTTAGGCATCGAAAGAAACGACTTATAACTTCCCGCCGTATCGATTACAATTAAGTTGGGAGCTTCTTTGCCAATAAGCAACTTCCTTAAAACATCGGCTCGCTTTTGGAGGCTTGCCAGCACCGAAGGGGTGGTATATTCTATTTCACGCTTCGAAAAATAGTTATCCACCAGGTGAACCAGAATCTTGTCAAAACCCATGTATTTCGGGTTTTGATACTCAGAAGTAAAATACCAAACCAAATAACTAACCACATCCTCATTAGGCTCGGCCATACCAATTACGTAATCGATGGCAGTAATTACTGAATCAGCCTCCAGCGAAACAAGATTTTTAAAATACTCCTTTATTCTTTTATCAAACAGGGGAGTACGAAGCAAACGATCGTCGTTAAGCGGAAAATAATCCCAAAAATGATTTTTGTAGTAATAGAAGGCTGCCGTGCTATCGGAACTGTTTATTATCGAGTCGGGAATCTCCACTTCGCGCATGGCCGTTAGCAGCGCAGCCACAAAAGTACCTTGATTTTTAGCTATCATTTTTAACTTAAATGCTTTACCCTCTTCATTAAGCATCTTAATCTCCTCACGAAGGGCAATCGCTTCATCGTCGCCGGAACCCTGTTTTTTAAGACTGTCGGAAAGTAGCTTTATCTTTTTATAAACCATTTCGTTATGCTTCAGGTAGGAGTAAAAAAGCTTGTTCTCCGGGGAGCCGGAAGGCGTGAGATCGAGCGAATAATTAACAGTATCAGTTTTTAAGGTAAAGGATTGTTTTTTGTTGAGTACAAACTCGAACAGCTTACTTTTCTGTTGACTCACCACAATATAAATTCCTCCTTTTAACTCCTGTTTCCCATTAAATACAAAGGTTTTTGAATGACTCACGGCCGTATCGGCCAACTTAACCTTATTACCGTAGTAATAAGCAAGGTAAAGCGTACTGTCAGCATACCCATCAATTACCACTTTAATTTTATGAGGGTTACTTTGCCCAAAAACAATGAACGGTAAAACAAAAAACAGCAGGGAAACTAATTTTTTCATAGATTGGGTTATTTACACATTTTTTAACATGAAGTTGTTTAAAGTAAAATTTAATTATTGGCAAATTTATAAATAAAGAAGCATCCTATTCTTTTAAAAATCTTAAATTTGTTGTTAATGATTCATGCTTCAAAATACATACTAGGCTTAATAGCTGTAACCCTGTCTTTGTCAGTCTTGTCGCAGGACTATGACCGAATAGCCTTTTACAATGTGGAGAATTTTTTTGACACCCGATACGACTCAACCAAATATTTTAACGGCTTTACGCCGAAGGGAGATCATCACTGGTCGAAAACCCGATACTACCAAAAGCGGGAGCACATTTACAAGGTAATTGCCGCTGTGGGTGGCTGGAATGGCGTGACGGTGATGGGGTTTGCCGAGATTGAAAACCGCGGAATTTTGGAAGATCTCATCACCAATACGCCGTTAAAAAAATCGGATTATGGTATTGTCCATTTTGAGTCGCCCGACAAACGGGGAATTGACGTGGGGATGATTTACCGAAAGAAGCGTTTCAAAGTAATAAAGGCCAACCCTATTCGCGTTAAAAACCCGGACAACCCTAGCTTTACCACCCGCGACATTTTATATGTAAAAGGTATTTTGTTAAAAGATACGATTCATATTTTCTACAATCACTGGCCCTCGCGCTACGGCGGCATGATGAATACCGTGACTCTGCGTGCCTTGGCCGCAAGTACATTACAGCTGGTTGTTGACTCGATACTGGAAAAAGAACCCCTTGCCAAAGTGGTCATTCTTGGCGACTTTAACGACAATCCCGATGACAAAAGTATTCAGCTGCTGCTGCATAATGGAAAGCATACATTGGAAGCATTGTCACCCTCATTTGATTATGGCAACACTACCGGTACCATCAAGCACAACACCGACTGGGCTATTTTCGACCAGGTTATTGTTTCGCCGGACATGTTTTCAACAAAAGGCCTCCACCTAAAAAACCATAACATGCATATTTTTGATGCCGGATTTTTACTTATTAACGACGAAAAAAACCTTGGAAAGAAATTAAACCGTACTTTCGTAGGTTTTAATTACAATGGCGGGTTTAGCGACCACCTGCCGGTTTATGTTGATGTTTATAAGCAGTAAACAAAGTGAGAAAAGAATTTAGAATATCATTAATTTCTCTATGGCTGATACTCATGGTACTTTTAGGATTGTGGTTGGCACGAAACCTGATTCTTATCAACAGCTTTGAAAGAATTACGGATGACAAGTCCAATCATCATGTACACCTCTCCATCAGCTCGTTAAACTTTAGCGTTAGCAACATGACACTAACTACCGACAGCATTACCATCGCTTTCGACAGCACTTATCTTGACAAATCGCATAATGCCTCCCTGTCAAAATTGAAATTTTCAGGAGTATTGCTGCAAAACTTTGATATTTGGACACTCCTTTTTGACAAGCAGCTAATGGCAGACAAGCTGGTATTTTTAAAACCGGATGTGTTTATTTCAACCAACAAAACAGGAAAAACCTCGGAAATAAATCCGGAAGATGTTATCCGAATTTTTAGCAACGATTTTGCATATCATTTTGCCTTCCCGGCAAAATTGAAAAAGGTTGAAATCCGTTATGGCCAGATAGACGTGACCGACAGAAACAATCCATCCATAAAATTTTCAGCCAATAATCTCACCCTGTTTATGGAGGATTTTAATTCAATACTTTCGGGAAGCAAAGCCACCGGGCTTAAATCACTTTCAAAAACCCTCTACCTAAAAGCCGAAAACCTGTACAAAAGTTTTAAGTCAAACTATGCTTTTTCCGTTGATTCGCTATGGTGGACTTCCAACAGAAACAAATTCAATGCGTATGGATTTCGTCTGCAACCCACAGCCAAAATTGCTGATACTGCCGGCATGATAACAATAGAAGCCGGCCGCTTAACAGCAAATGAATTCCACCTTTTGGGCGATACCATTCAAAGCGCATCGGTAGATAAACTTAGATTAAATAACGGCAGGCTTCACATTAGAAAAGCAAAAGCAACTGTCTCCTCCTTGCCTTCAAACAAATCTGACAACCTCTTTTTTAAACTCATCAAGGCAGATACACTATTGCTTTCCAACAACAACTTGTATATGGAAACTAACTGTGGCGACACCATTCTGTTTTTCAGAGACCTCGATGCTGAATTGATGAAAATACAGCTGGATTCGCTCTTTTTCAAAAATCCAGAGCAACAATTTAACTACCAATCGTTTCAATTTTCCACCCATGCTTTCGTATCAAACACGCTGCTTCCGGGTTTACATCTTCAAAGTGGTAAAATTCTTTACAACAGCAAATGGAACAAATTTGTTTCTGATGAGTTTCTGGTACGCGATTCCATCGATAAAATTCATTTTCATGCAGGCCGAATCAAACTGAAGCTCTCGCTTAAAAAACTACTGCAAAATAAATATCAAACCTTCGATATTTTTATGATTCGTCCTTTTGCCAGACTTACCATCAATCCGGACAAAAATACCAGGCCAATGGACTCCTCGTGGGTACTGAGAAAACTACAACCACGGGAAATTAAAATCTCAGGGGGTACGTTTGTCACCATATTTAATAATGAAACCGACACCCTTACCCTGGCCAACACCTCTGTGCTGGCACGAAATCTTACCTACAATCCTGTTAGTCATCAATTAATTTTTGATACACTAAATTTTTTAGTCCGAAGTTTTACCTACACAAAGCCTGACAGCTATACTTTTCATGCCGGTTTAACGCATTACAATGGTAGCAATTTATGGGTTAACAACAGTAATTTTATTTCAAATAAAGCACCGTTTGAAGAGGCAACCCTAAAGCAACTAAGACTGCAATCATTTAATCTGCAGGAGCTCGTTTCTGATAACATACTGATTGCCGACTCTCTAATACTTGTAAATCCTGAAACACAATGGGTCATTACTAAAAACGATACTGCAAAAAACGACACCCTCTTTTCGTTGGCTAACTTTATTGCCGATGTTGAGCAAAAGTCTCTCTTCAAGACAAACATTAAGCATTTTACCATTAAAAAAGGGAACATTAAAGTCAGTCTTGTTAACTCAATTGTTAACGCTTCTTTTGGAACCGATTACGATTTAACGTGGAATCAGCTAACAACCGGGCACACAAACGACAAGCCGCTTAGCGCTATTCATGGCGTTCACTTAACCTTAACAGATGCCTTTTTTACCACCGATCGATTTCGGGCTGATATCGGACACCTGACACTAATGAGTAATAATGGTTTTGTGGGATTTAACAATATCAGCATCAGCAATCCGCCCAACCATCAGGACAGCGCTATTAAGATTAATACACTACATATAAAGCAGGTGGCCGTTCGCAACCTCGATTATCACCGCCTGTTGGCAAATGACCGGCTGGCGTTCGACCAGCTGCTGCTGAACGGTTTAACTGCTGACATCGAACAGAAGCTCGCTCGTACTACCAACACGAAATCGTTGACACCAAAACCAATCACTTTCAACTTTAGTAAGCTGATTCCTTTCGAAACCATGTTTGACACCCTGGAAGCTAATAACATCCGGCTACGGTACAAAGTGATAGAAAAGGATGACACCGCGACCTATTACGTAACCAACTTTAATATGTCACTTATCCCGCTGGCAAAACAATACAATCGCAACGTAACTGAACTACCACTTTTTTCTGGAAGCACACTCCATTTTGACACCATTAGGATTTCAAATCAAATAAAAGGTTTTTCTGTTTATGCAAACGATGGAACATTAAGCAGCTACGACAGCACTTTCCGTTTAAAGGGATTAACGCTTACCTCGGGCAAAAAACATGAACATCAATCTGAACTTAAAACCGGCTCTATTCTGATGACAGGGTTGGCAGCCTCCGACTCGCTTCCACTGATTTTTAAGGTAAGGGATTTACTTATTCCAAAAACAAATTTGAAAATCGTCAACTTCCAACCATTAAGTCAAACGCCAACAAAAAATAAGTACTCAAAATTCTCAGGACTCTATCAGTTTTCGAAGCTAATTAACCAATTCACCATTGATACCGTGTTGTTTTCAAGCATCGATGCTGTTTACTATTCCGGCGATTCACTCACAAAAAAGTGGAGTACCGGCCATGTAAGAATTAAAATAAATGGCGTAGCACTTACCCCATCACTAGCACTTGATACCCTCCCCTTACAGTTCAACAACCTTTCGGCTAATATTTATAACCGGAAATTTATTACGGGCGATAGTTTATACGAAGTTAGTGCACAACATTTTTCGTATAACCACCTAAACCAATCACTCATTATCGACTCCTTCTATATAAAGCCCCTTTTCGACACACTCACGTTTTTCAACAAAAACCGATGGCAAACCGACAGGGTTAACCTGTTTATTCCGAGGATTTTGTTTTCCGGTATTCAACTTAACGATTGGAACAAAACCAACCGTTTACACTTTAGCAAAATTATTGCACAAGGTTTACATGCCGACCTATACCGCGACAAAGCCTATCCTCGCGATTCACTTATCCGGCCTCTCTTGATAGGGTCGCTTCAAAAAATAAGCCAACCTTTTGTTGTTGACACACTTCTTGTTAACAATGGCTATTTCAGATATAGCGAGAAAGAGGCAATTTCGGACAAACCCGGTTATCTGTTTTTTTCAGATATAAACCTGACCGGTATTAATTTAACCAATCTGTCCGACACACAAGGCAGCAAATTAACAAAAATTTTTACCAACGGCCGACTGATGGGATCCGGCATGATTTACACCAATTTTTATTTCCCTTTATCAAAAAGTCAGTCATCACAATTCTGGTTCTCCGGAAAGTCTGAAAAGATTGACCTGACCACCTTAAATACCATCACACAAACCAACTCGGGGCTTACCATCCTGAGCGGAAAAGGAACCATCGACATCCCTCTAATTACCGCCAACGATACCGTAGCCATTGGCAGTATGATGTTTAAATACCGAAGGCTAAAGGTAGGTTTATACAACCGTAAAAAAGCAAACCACAACGGCGGAATTACCGCGCCATTAGTCAGTTTTATACTTAACGGGTTGGTTTTGCGTTCAAACAACCCCAACTGGTTTAAGCGCCCAAGAGTTGGTATAGCATATTTTGAAAGAAACAGAAACAAATCCATTGCTAATTATATATGGAAAACAACGCTTAGTGGTGTTTTATCAACCTTAGGCTTTAATAACAAGGAGCAACGTAAACGCCGCAAAGAATACCGTAAAGAGGAGTTTGAAGTACAACATGAAGCCGTAAAAAACGAAAAATATGGAAAATAGCAGCCTGATTGATACCAAATAGATTTACAATAATCCCAAATCCCTTGAAGACCTTAAAACAGATAAAATACATCTTATTGACAGCTACTTTGGTCGTGCTGTTTTTTACTGCCGGTTCGCTACGAGCGCAATACACTTCAGTAAATAAAAAAGCATTGAAATGGTATCGGCAAGCCGGGGATGCTTATAAGTTGAAGGAGAACAAAAAGGCACTCCAGTTGCTTTCGCACGTCATAAAAAAAGACCCTTCATTTGTGGAAGCATGGCTGCTTAAGGCTGATATACTGACAACAACCGGCGAGGATGAAGAAGCCATAAAGTGCTACCGGCGTGCTTTGTCCATCGATTCCGCTTTTTTTCCTCCGGCATGGTATTTTATGGGAAACCTGCTATTAAAAGCGGGAAATTACACACAAGCTTCGGTGGCTTTTCAAAAATTTCTTTCGTCAGAAGGGATTACTGCAACACTTAAAGCAAAAGCACAACAGCAATTGCTATGGGCAAAAACGGGAAAAAAGCTAACCAAAAACCCCGTACATATTAACATCACCAAACTAAATACGGCAATTAATACGAAGGATGACGAGTTCGTAAATTATGTTAGTAGCAACAACCGACAACTCATTTTTACCCGAAAAACAAAGCGTCTCCATCCTGAGAATGATGAAGCCGCCTATCGTGAACAATTTTACCAATCGACAAGGCCTGATACTACTTGGCAACAACCGGTAAAAATGGGTTTACCCTGGGCAGAAAACAAAAATGTTGGTGCTATGAGCTTAACTGCCGACGGAAAAATACTCTACTTTACCGGCTGCCGATGGCCGGATGGTTTCGGAAGATGTGATTTGTACCAGTCAAATCTGTATAACAACACCTGGCAAAGTCCGGTTAACCTGGGAAGCACGGTCAACAGCACAGGGTGGGAATCGCAACCTTTTGTTTCTGCCGACGGCAACTACCTTCTGTTTGCCTCTACCCGTTCCGGCGGATATGGCGGAAGCGATATTTGGCTGTCAGTAAAATTGAACAACAACCATTGGAGTCCGCCTGTTAATCTGGGCGACAGCATCAACACGGCAGGCAACGAGATGGCACCTTTTTTATATGCTGACAATAAAACCCTGGCGTTTTCGTCGGATGGTCATCCGGGGATGGGAAAACAAGATTTGTTTATTGCGCGAAAAAACAAGGCCGGCATTTGGTCGAAGGCTAAAAACATGGGATATCCTGTCAATACCAGGAACAGCGAAATAAATTTAATCTACAGCCTGGATGGTAAACATGCCTGGTTCTCTTCAAACAGAGAAAGTGAAGATTACAATATTTTTGAAATTCCGGTTTATCCTGACATAAAACCTGAAAAAACCCGCTTTTTTAAAGGAAAAGTGGTTGACACCAAAACCGGAAAACCATTATCCGCTAAAATAATTCTTACGGATAAGGTAACAGGAAGAGCACTTTCGAGTCGTTTCAGCACCGACGATGATGGCTTCTTTTTAATGGTAATGGAGCCACGAAAATCGTACGCATTCAATATTCTGTCCAAAGGATACCTGATGCTGTCAGATAAACTTGTTCCGGAAAAAAACCTGTCTGACAGTATCAACAATACCAAAACTTTCCGTTTGACACCCATACAGCACGGCGGTACTTTTACACTCAACAATATCTATTTTGAAACTGACTCACCTGAATTAAATGCCAGGTCGTTTGCCGAACTGACTAAACTAATTGAATTTCTCAACTTAAATACTGCGATAAAAATGGAAATAAGAGGTTTTACTGATAATACCGGAGGTAATAATTATAATTTAACTTTGTCGCGCCAAAGGGCAAAAGCCGTTTTTACCTATTTAACAGCTCATGGCATTTCGAAAAACAGGCTTTCGTTTAAAGGATTTGGCGCTTCACAACCTGTTGCAGGTAATAATACCAACAAGGGAAAAGCCAAAAACAGACGTGTTGAGCTAATTGTAAAATAATTCGTAATAACAATAATCGCCGTAGTGTTCCCATGTTAAACAAGTAACACATAAACTATTTATAAACAAACAAGGTGAAATACATTCTTTTATCAATAATAATCCTCTCGTTCACGCATGTTGCCATAGCACAACAATCGGACACAATCAATAAGAGGAGTATAATTAAACGAAGCATCCTGCCTGTTTCACTTATCACAATTGGTTCAATAATAAGTGGTAGTACATTTGAAAAAAATCTCCAAACAAACCTGCGTAATGCCGTTGGAAACGACTATGAATTTCGTATTGACGACTACCTGCTATTTGTTCCTGTCGCCGAGCTTTACATTGCTGACATCGTAGGAGCGAAAAGTAAAAACCACTGGTTCGACCAAACCAAATACCTGCTTATTTCAAACATACTTACGGCCGGCATCACCCATGGATTAAAATTTGCTGTGGGCAAATCAAGACCCAATGGTGGCACGCACTCCTTTCCTTCATGGCACACAACCTTTGCTTTTACCAACGCTACCGTGGTTTACAACGAATTTATCGACTCGTCACCGGCATTAGCATACAGCGGATATCTCTTTTCCACCACCACGGGCGTATTCAGAATGGTAAACAACAAACATTGGCTGTCGGATGTAATGGTGGGTGCCGGCATCGGAATATTGGTAACTAATCTGGTGTACTA
>QMPP01000045.1 GCA_003650425.1 Bacteroidota bacterium
AACATTGGGGCTGCTTTTTACGCGAAATTCGTTTTGGGAAGGGTTGGGGTAAATAACCCATTCTGCTTGTTTATCCTGAATATTAGGACTTGACACCAAAACGTTTTGGTTTTCGATGGCTCCTATATCAATGCGAATACCATAAATACGAGGGTTGCCATATAAATCAGTTGCCGGTATATTCCAACCCGTGGTATCGGGTACCCCGGCATTTATAAGGGGTGAATCGTCACGTAAAGACCAATCGGCTTCTGATGCGTCGTATTCAATACCCCAGCTTTCGGTAGGATTAACAAATCCAGGGTCGGTATTGATGTTGCCAACACCTTGGTAGCCATACATAACATCACTATATCTTACATCCGGAATAAAGCAATTGTAGCATTTATATATTTGTTCAATTTGAAAACTTGAATCATGAGCTACAGCATAATTATTCCAAACAATATTATTTAAAATATAAGGAGAAGTAATATCGGAAAAAATGTGAAAACCTGCTCCGCTCCATGGACCACCGCCTGTATTATTAGCGATTGTATTATTTGTATAATAAGCATTATTAAAACCATGACCATTTAATATTCCACCACCAAAATTATTGCATATTAAATTGTTTGTGATTATAACATTATAACATGATTCATAAAGTGTGCTAGCACCCCAAGCCTGATTATTGAAAAAACAATTATTAGCAACCAATGTATGAGCATCATAATCAAGGCCATTCGCTACTGCTAAACCACTGCCATCGCCTCCAACATAAATGCTTTTTCGCCAAAAAGCAACATTGTATTTAAACATACAATTACTTACTGTTAAATCCTTAACCTTCGTTATACATGCCCCTCCTCCACGTGAATAATATACTCTGTTATTGAAAAAATTATTGGAATCTACTAACATGTAGTTTGCTTTTTTAATATAAATCCCTCCCCCATCTGATTTTGATAGCCCGTTTTCAATTAAACAGTGTTTTATGGTTAGGCAATTTATGTTCTCTGCATAAATATTACCACCTCTGTTAAACTGATTTGTGTCTTCTAGCGGGGTACCGGGAACTACTGCCTTTCCGTTGGAAATGATGCAGTATTCAAATATTGATGTATCGTTATTTCCCGAAGATAATAACCTGATTCCATTCCACCCACCTTTGGTTGTCGAAAGTGAATTATGATATAAAGTATCTGAGTGAGTAAACACAACAGAATCATTTATTGTACCAATTGCATGAATACTACCATAACTAAATATTGCATAATGGCCTAAAACATGTACAAAAGTACCTGGCAATACTGTCAAAGTAACATTACTGTCTATTGTTACATCACCGGTAATCTCCAATGTATCAGATTGCCAGACTGTATCAGAGGTTATGTGTCCACTAAATTGGTCGTGTTGACTGTATACAAATTTTATTGACGTAAATAAAAAGATTACAATAAAGAAAAATGTCAATTCTATTTTTGTTTCCATAATTTTTATTCTTATAAGGGAGCATATTAACAATATACTCCCTTTTATAATAATGTTTAATCAGGTAATTGCAGGTTTATTCTTGTTCCGTAATTAATAAAATACTGATGTTCCCACCAATAAGTGCCATTATTAGTTCCGGAAGGTGTCCAAATGTCAAAATCAATAAATGCTTTTCCTGTAGGTCTTTGTCCATGTAAATTTGTATTTGGCAAGTACTGGTTTACATAGGTGTAAATTATATCATGTGCCATGTTCAAATAATAAGTCATCTCATCGTTTTCAAGACATGGCAACGGCTTATTGATTGTACTTTCTTCGTAATAAATCATATAATCTACGTTTGGTTCGGGATTCTCGTTGTTTACATCAGGATACATATAATAGTAAACATTTTTTGTTATTGCATTAATAAACGAACCGGGCCCTGCCCATTGGAAGTAAGGGTTGTTTAACCTTCGTTTAAGCTCTTGTCCTCCGTCGTTCTCCCACATATAGCTGCCGTCGCATTTACCTTTCATATCACCCCAATGCCAGTCGTCATCTTCGTTAAAAGGCTCGTAGTTGCCGTTAAAATTTGAGCCGAAACCGGTTGTCAGCATAAATGAGGCGGAGGATGAGTTGCTTGAAATTAAGTCAAGCATCCCGTAAACAGGGAAAATAGAAGGGTCGGCAATTAATACTTCCAAACTGTCGAGGTCGGCAAGCATTTCATTATACATGCTGTTCATGTCGGCAAATTCAACCATTCCTTCAGCATTTAGCGGAAGGGTATAATAGGTGGTATCTTTCCTTTTGTTTTTATAGGGGTCTTCTGTTCTGGCGTCAGCTACATTATAGTACGATTCCAAATACCATTCGGCACTATCTAAAGTCATGGGCTCGGCATCTCTTATCCCATGCTTTATTTTATTATTGAAAGAGAGTAATTTGTTAAAAATGACCTGCTCATTAGAGGTTAATTCATTATTAGTATTGTTGTTAATACTGCTTGTTTCGGTTTTTTTACATGATGTTGCTATTACCAAAACAATTAATGTTAAAAAGCTTATTGTTGATATTATTTTTTTCATTGTATTGTTCATTGATTTGTAAAAACTTTGTTATCAAATTTT
This sequence comes from Bacteroidota bacterium, assembly GCA_003650425.1. Taxonomy (GTDB): domain Bacteria; phylum Bacteroidota; class Bacteroidia; order Bacteroidales; family F082; genus B16-G9. The sequence continues at coordinate 2,589 of QMPP01000045.1, forward strand.
CCATTTAGAAATAAAAAGTTTCTATGCCATCTCGGTTTGGAAAGGTGCTTAATCCGAAATGGCTTCTGCTATGAACTTGTTGATGCAGTAAAAACGGACACGAAATAACAAAAAAGCATATTTTATGCAGGATTGCGGGGGGGGGGGTAAAATGTACTAAATCAAACTGTTGCATATTATGATATGTTGTATAACAACCCTCGTAATAAAACAGTATGTTTCAGCGGTGAGTTGTTAGTGTAAAGATAGCAAGATATTCAATATCCGGCAGTAGTTTGTTTAGATTTTTTTTAAGATTTTTTAACGTTTTAAAGCTTAGCGCATTATCACCCATATCCGGTACTTTTCAGTACCTGTTACCTGAAAACAACCCTGGTAATTCCCGATCCGCCCATGTCCAGCGGAGCATCGCCAAAGCGGTGAACCTCTTCGACGGATTGCAGGTATTCGCGGATTATATCACGTAAAATGCCGTATCCCTTTCCGTGAAGAATACTTACCTCTTTTATATTTAACAAAATGGCATCGTCGATGTATTTTTTTAAAATCGACATGGCTTCATCAGCGCGTTTTCCCCGCAGGTCGATGGAGAGGTTAAAGTTTACAGCTTTTTTGTTGATATCGTGCATAATGCCTTGTCGGGAGCTTTTAAAGGTTGAGGAGGCTTTTGGCCCCGAGCTGCTTTTTTCCAGCTTGGATGCCGAGGTGCGCAATCGTACGCTGTTAACATTAACAAGGGCATCGTCGCCATCAATGGAGATAAGTTCGCCTACAATATCAGAGTCTTTGATTTTTACCCAATCGCCGGGGACAGGTTGTTGCTCTTCATTTTTTTTATTTTGTGTGACAGAAGTTTTTGCCGCGGTATTCTCCTTTTTATTTTTTAAATTTTCCTTTTTCAATTCTAATTTTTGCCTTGCCTCTTTGGTAACCTTTTTATCGGCTTTGCCCTCTTTTATTTCACGTATGGTTTTTTCGATGGCCTTGTTGGAAGATTCAATGATTTCAAGTGCCTGTTGGTTGGCCTTTTCCAGAATGACCTTTTTTGACTGCTCCAGATTTTTTTTGAGCTGCTCGTATTTTGCCAGGGTTTCATTAAGCTTTCTTTCAGCAGAGGTAAGCGCTTTCTCTTTCTTCTCAAGCTTAAGCTTTTCAAGTTCCAACTGCTGTAGTTGTTGGTCGAAACTTACCGCCTTGTTGCCACTTTTCTTCTTGGCTTTTTGTAAAACATATTTCGGGAAACCGATTTTCCGGGCAATTTCAAAGGTAAACGAGCTTCCGGGTTTTCCAACCTGCAACTTGTATAAAGGCTGCATCTCTTTTGAGTCGAACAACATGGCACCGTTAATCATGCCGCTGTTTTTTTCGGCGGCTATTTTCAGGTTGGTGTAATGGGTGGTAACCACTCCAAACGCCTCTTTTTTGTTTAATTCTTCCAACACTGCTTCGGCAATGGCACCCCCCAGTTGCGGTTCGGTTCCCGTACCAAATTCATCAATCAGGAAAAGGGAGTTCTCGTTGGCGTGGCGCAAAAAGTATTTCATGTTCAGCAGGTGCGAACTGTAGGTGCTCAGGTCGTTTTCTAGTGATTGCTCGTCGCCGATATCAATAAACAAACGATCGAAAAGATAAAACTCACTATCCTCTTTAACCGGGATAAGCAGTCCGCACTGAAGCATGTATTGCAACAATCCGGCTGTTTTAAGGCAAACCGATTTCCCACCGGCGTTGGGCCCTGAAATAACAAGAATCCTGGTATTGCTGTCCAATTCCATATCAAGCGGAACAACTTCTTTGTTTTGTGCTTTGTGTGCCAACAGTAATAACGGATGTTTAGCCTGCTGTAACAGAATTTTTTTTTCGGCAGTAATAATTGGTTTGCAGGATTCTGTTTTGATGGCAAACAAAGCCTTGGCACGAATAAAATCGATAAGGCCGAGAAAACGGTACAGTTGAAACAAATCGTTTAAAAACGGGCGAAGCCGATCGGTAAATTGTGTTAATATTTTAATAATCTCACGGCGTTCATCGTTTTCCAGTTCGCGGATTTCGTTGTTGATTTCAAACGATTCGCCGGGTTCCACGAAAACGGTTTGCCCGGTGGAGGATTCATCATGAATAAAGCCATGCAGGGCTCTTTTGTCGGAAGCTTTAACCGGTATTACCGATCGCCCGTTTCTGACAGTGATGTCGGCATTTTCGGGTATCCATCCCGATTTTTTAGCAAGGTCAAAAGCCTTTTTGGTGGCCTTTAAAACCTGCCGTTGTTTTGTAATAATCTGTTTGCGTATTTCGCGGAGCTTTTCCGAGGCATTGTCGTTAATCTCTCCCTTGTCGTCGATAATTCTATTGGCTTCCTTTAAAATATCCTTTGGAAAATAAAGCTCATCAGTCATTGATTTGATACGAGGAAATTCCCCGTGATTCAGTTTTTCGATGTAAATCAGAACTTCCTGAATAGTTCTTAAAGAAGCTCTTAAATCAAAAAGCGGTTCTTTTTCAATATAACTCCCCGGAGTTTGAATGCCCCGTAAATATTCCCGCAGGTCAAAAAAATTGTTGGTTGGAAAAGGTTTTCCAAATTGAAGGATTTGCTTAAACTCTTCGGCCTGTTCCAATATTTTTACAAGAACTTCCGCGTTGGATGAAAAACGAATTTTACCGACAAACTGTTTTCCCATCTCACTGATACACTCACCGGCAATCAGTTCACGGATTTTATCGAATCCTGTTTTTTCCTCGAAATGTTTCGGATAGATCATGTTGCCAAAAGTAGGAAATATTTGGAGATTCGATGCTGCATAGGCTTATCTACTATTTCATATTTCAGGACAGGTATTTGAATTGACAGGAAAAAAAAGAGGTTGCCTGCATAGTTCAGACAACCTCTTACAAAATATTAACCTAAAATATTATTTTGATGCAGGAGGAGTATATATATTTTCCTGTACTCTGTAACCAGTATTGTCTTCATACCAGTCGGTATAAACACTACCACCTGATTCAGCCCATTCTCTAAAGTGATTATAAGCATTCAGGATTTCTACCTGCTCTACCGGGTAGTCAAAAGAGACCGGCAGGTCGATAGCCCAGGGCAGGTTGTTTGCTGTTTGATACCATTTGCCGGTAGCAGGGTTGCTGTCGTCAATCCAGGTTCCAAACAAAGCATTATCGGCTAAATCAGTAGGCTCTTCACCGGCAAGATGTACCTCTTTACCTCTGTCTCTGTCAACTACAATAAAGGGGTTATAGGGAGCGGTACCTGTAACATCAGTAGATGTAGGGGTACTATAAGTTACGACCAGCTGATTAGTATCGGGGTCAACATAGGCGACATCGGGTTTGGTATTAATAAACTGCGATCCAGATGCCCCGATGGTGTTAAAGGCATTGTCGAACAGGAATATAACGCTATTGGTTTGGTTGTTTTCTGTTCCGTTTGAGGTGAGGCTGATGTAGTTTTCGGTAAGTTGAGTACCTGTAACCGAGGCAATATTAGTGGGATCACCTCCCATCATAAGACCGAATCCGTTTATTAAACTGGCACCAACAGCTCTGGTTGAATAGTCCATATAATACTTTACTAATTGGTTTGAAGAGTTTAAGATTGATTTAAAATGATAATCCAAAACCAAATCGTTAAAGTCATAATCACCTTCCCCAGGCCACAAATCTTCATAAGCTAGTGTTCCCCAGTCGTTCTCGTTGGGATAATATACATTGAAAGCCATGCTGGGGTCGTTTGGATAATCGTCCAGGTCATCATCTACTCCATCACCATCCGAATCGGTAATCGGACCGGTAACAACAACATTGTCCACATAAACGGCAGCGTTAGCGGTATAGTCGTTGGTCCAAACAAGAACCTGGCATGAGGCGGTACCACTTGGCATGGTTGCTACTAATGTTTTGGTAGTCCAGGCAGAGGATGGGTGGTAATAGGTGAGGTTGTAGTAGGCAAGAATAGAACCATTTGCAGTTCGCGGAATAAGGTATATCCATGAATAGAGCCTGTTTTTTGAACCTACGCTTTTAATGTCGGCCGATAAGGTAATTACATCGCCGGGGTTGGCATCAATCATTTGTGAAACGCCACCATAATAATAGTTTCCCGGCTCAGTCCATGGTGTTCTTACCACGTGGTCGCCTCCATCGTCGTACCATTCCATGCTTCCCTGATATTGGGTAAAGTACCAACGGTTATCAACCGGGTGAGGAGTACTCCAAAAGTAGATGGAGCCGAAATCGTTGGTCTCAAAATCACCGTTCCCAACCATATTTGAGCCTGTTCTGGTGGTTGAAGGGGCATGCATTGTGAAAGCTTCTTCAGTAGCTATGCTTTTCCCTCCAGGTTCGGTAGTGTCAGGTGGGTTGAGCCCGTAATCATCACCAAAATTAATAATTACACCATCTTCCTTGAAGGTATCAGTGGTAATTTGTACAGTAAGGTCGCCAACGATGGTGGTAACATATATTTCGGACAAGGCAACGGGAACTTTAATTTTTCCGGTAAACATATTGTTGTTATCAAAACTACCTGATAAAAGAAGTTTGCCTCCTTCGGCCGGGTTGGCAGTATAAATGTTAAATCTACTTCTGTATGAGTCATTAAAGTTAATGGTTGAAGGCATCTTAATGGTAACAGGCACTTCGTGGGTTGTTTCAAAAGTAAAACCATCAGGGATATTTAAATCGTTCATGGTGGTTTTGTTGTCGGGGTTACTTCTGTGGCATCCTGTTGATAAAACAACAAGGAAAGCAAACAGCGATAAAAGAATACTAATTTTCGTTTTCATGATTATATATTTTAGGTTAATATTTTTATCAATATAACAAATAGAAACATTAAAAATCATGCCACAAATGAATAGGCTATCTAATGATCATCCATTCAGGATGATAAAAAGAACGACCTTTTGCTCTCTGCTATTTCATTTTGGGAATGAAGTTCCAAATATACACAATTATCTATTATGATATACGAAAACATGGAAAAGAAATAGAATTGTTTTATGGATAAGAAGCAGCCCGCCTGTTTACATTAAATATTTGGGTGGCGCTACCAGCACTAAAACTAGTCTGCCATGAGTTTGTTAATAATATCATCAAGGCTAATACCCTCAGCTTCAGCCTTGTAATTTCTGACAATTCGATGGCGGAGAATGGGTAGAGCTACTGCTTTAACATCCTCAATATCGGGTGAAAATTTTCCATGAATGGCAGCATGAGTTTTGGCACCCACAATCAGAAACTGCGAAGCCCTCGGGCCGGCTCCCCAATTCAGGAATTTATTGGACCAATCGTGTGCTTTATTGGTGTTGGGTCTCGTTTTGGAAACCAGGTTAACCGCGTATTCAAGCACATTGTCAGCTACCGGTATTTTACGAATAAGGTGCTGAAAAAACAGGATTTCCTCCGAATTCATTATTTCATCTGCCTGTGCGGTTATTTCAGTAGTTGTTCGTTTAACAACGTCAATTTCTTCCTTAAAAGAGGGGTACTCCAAAATAAGATTAAACATAAAACGGTCAAGCTGTGCTTCCGGCAATGGGTAGGTTCCTTCCTGTTCGATGGGGTTTTGCGTGGCTAAAACAAAAAAGGGTTCTACAAGTTTGTACGAAACACCTGCGACCGTAACAGCTTTTTCCTGCATGGCTTCCAGTAGTGCTGATTGGGTTTTTGGTGGTGTACGGTTTATTTCGTCGGCCAGAATAACGTTTGAAAAAACAGGTCCCTTGATGAACTTAAATTTTCGGTTTTCATCAAGAATTTCAGTGCCAATAATATCGGAAGGCATCAGGTCGGGCGTAAACTGAATACGGTTAAAAGAAAGTCCCAGTACCTTGCCAACGGTATTGACCAGCAGTGTTTTTGCCAATCCCGGAACGCCTACCAGCAGTACATGTCCCTGGCTAAAGATGGATATTAACGTGTTTTGAACAATCTTATCTTGTCCAACAATAACTTTGGCAATTTCTTTACGCAGGAGATGGTATTTATTTACAAATGCCTCGATGGCTTCAACGTCTGATTGATAGGTTGACATAGTGTATATTAAAAATGATTACTTGTTTTTTAACCAGTTGTAGTGAAACGAGCATTGTTTAAAGTCGTCACTAATTTTGATATAGGTGTTTTGACTTTTCTCGTTTACCCACTCATCAATAACCTTTTTTTGTTTTTGCTGTAGTGCCCACTGTTGAATTTTTGGATAATCTTCTTCAAGATTGGCACGATGAGGTTTGGTTTTAGCTTTTAGGTATAAAATACGGTAAGCATCTTTTTGCTTATCGGTTTTCATGGGAACAGGGTTGGATATTTCGCCAACTTTTAGCTTGTCAACTACAAACGATACTTGTGGATCCAGCTGCTCAGCCTCAAATGAAGTTCCCCCCGAGTACTGGTTGATCAGGTAACCGCCATTATTTTTATTTTTACCTTGCGAAAACTTAGTCACGGCATCGTCAAAAGAGATGGAGTCATTGCGGATGAGTAATGCGACACTATCAAGCTCCTTGCGTGCTTTCTGCAAGTCGGCTGGTGAAACTTTGGGGACTAAAAGAATGTGTCGCACGTTTATATAATCACCTTTTCTCTCAATCATTTGAATGATATGGTAACCGGCTTCTGTTTCAACAATGTCCGATACTTCACCCTCTTTTAGTTTGAATGCTACGGCTTCAAATTCGGGATAAAGCTGCCCCCGTCCATAAAACCCCAGCTCGCCGCCTTTTTTTGCTGATCCGGGATCCTCGGAGTAAAGAATTGCCATGGTTGAAAAATTTTCTCCTTTTATAATTCTTTTTCTAAGTTCCAGTAGCTCTTCCTTAACTCTGATTTTTTCGTCCACACTTATGGGAGGATTTTTTACCAGCTGCTGAATAACATACTCGGTTTTTATTTGAGGGATGCTGTCTTTTGGAAGCGACCTAAAATAGGATTTTACCTCGGATGGGGTTACGCTTACGTCAGCAATAATTTGCTGCTGAACCTGCTGGGCAAGCAACTGCTCTTTAATTACATTAAAAAGCTCCGACTTAATCTCGGTAATGCTTTTGTTGTAATATTGTTCGAGTTTTTCTTGCGATCCAAACTGATTAATAAAAGTACCAATTCTTCGGTCAAGCTCGGCATTAACCTGGGCATCGTCAACAACAATACTGTCAACTTCGGCCTGTGTAACCAATAGTTTTTGAAAAAGCATATCTTCCAAAATGCTACATCTTATTTCGGGACCGCTTCCTTTAATAATACCCTGCATCCGGTAATTAATGTACTGGTTTTCAATGTCTGATTGCAATATCATGTTACCGCCAACCAAGGCTGCTATTTGGTCAATTACCTGAGGTTGCTGCGCTTTCACCGAAACAAAGCCGATGGTTGCTAAAACCAAGACCATGCCTTTAAATAATTGATATTTTATTTTATTTGTCATAGGTATAAATCTCAAATTCATTTTTTCGTGCCGCTTCCTGATAGATTTTTTCGTGTAAAACTTTAATAAAGTCCATCTTGCGACTGTTGATAATAATATTTCGAATATTATTCTGTTCCAGCTCCAACGGGGAGAAATCGTTTTTTATTTTAAAGTCAACAAAGTTAATCAGATAAACGTAATACTTATCTTTAACTTTTACAAACTTATTGTTTTTTAAGAAAAGTTCTTTGTTGTAAGTTTTTAAAGGAATGGTTTTAGTTACCTCGTCAAAGGGAAGCCAAACGGTGGTATCGAGGAAATAGTTTGCCGAGTATTCTTTGCAATTGTACTGCAGTGAGTCCATCATGATGGAATCGGGAAGTTTAAAAAGATGGACAAAATGCTTTTCAAGGCTTTTATTATTTTCGATGACCACGTACATGGCTCTAACGATATTTTTAAGTAGAACGAAATCTTTTTGATGGCTGTTGTAGTATTTCTGAATGGCCGAATCGGAAACTGTTGTGTCCATTTGTTGATGAATCAGTTCCGTTTCGTATGTGTAAGAGATGAGTGAGTTTCTGTATTTTTCGAGCTGTTGTTCAAAGTTAATGTCTTTGGGATCGAGGTTTTGCATGGCTTTGTTCAAAAGCAATTTGGTTTTTATCCAGTTATGGGTGTAGTTACGAACCCATACAATGGAGTCGAGCGGTTCGGTATTGGGGGGGAGGAGACCTGCTAAATCCTTTTCATACAAAATATCATCACCTACCCTGGCAAGCGGAGACCCCTCTTTTTGCTGTTGGCACGAAACCAAAGCAAATAGCGCAACGAGTATGGGAAAAATGATTTTATTCAAACGTTTTTATTATAAAAAAGGAATTGCCAATACCTATGCCAAATGCAGCATGGGGCATGGCAATTCCCAAGTGTTATTTATTTTTTGTTTTGTTCCTGCTTGATAACTTTGGTTAATATCTTTTCGTTAACTTTAACAGGATATTTTTGTTTCAGGTTTTTTATCCACTCTTTTTCAAGGTAATTTTGATAGTCGGCTGTAACCAAGCCTCTGGTTTCTTCAAAAGCTTTAGCTTGTGGTTTGAGTATTTTCTTTATTTTTACATAAACATGTAAATCCTCAACATCCGAGTTGTCGGCTTCATAAAAACCTGGTTTCCACGGTACTGTATCTACATATTTGTTGTCGCCTTTTTCAAATTTTCCCGGTATTATTTTTACCGAGGTGATGCTGTCGGACAGAAGCGTTTCTGCAACATCGCCATCGTTGTCGTAATTTTTTATAATATTCAGCGCTTTGTTTATGTCCTCTTTTTTATTGATGTGGTACACTGTTGCCAGAGCGCGAGGTTTCCATTGGTAATTTATCGTGTTTGCGGTGTAGAATTTTTTCAGACCTGCTGTATCTTTCACGGCTTTCGACCAAACTTTCTCATCGCTTAAGTTAAACAAAAGAATTCCATCGTGGTACTCTTGCATCAGACTGGCAAATTCGGGGTATTCTTTTTCGAGATTAGCATCTTTAAAATCCATGCAGGTTTTTTCAACAAACTGATTGAACAATTTATTTAGATAGACATCTTTATTGATGTTGGCTTGTTTTTTCTGATTTTTGGCTACGTAATTGGCAAAATCCAGTTGGGTTTTGGTAAATTTACCTAATTTGATGAGCGGCTTGGTTAAGGTTGTTGGCAGGCTGTCAGCACTAAACTGTTGATTTAATACCGTGGTATCGATGGCGGCAAGAATTTCGGATTTAGCTTCATCATAAACTTTGAAGCTGTTGTTCTTTTTTATGTTGCTAATAACCGATTCTTTACTTATTTGCGAGCGGGAGTCTTTTTTTATTCGTTCTTCCAATCCTGCTTTTTCTTCTTCAAAGGTTCCCGGTTTTTTAGTGCTGATAAGTTTGATAATATGCCATCCGTACATGGTTCGTACCGGTTTTGAATATTCACCCGGTTTTAAACTGTCGATGGTTTCAACAAATTCGGGAACAATGCGGCTACAGGTAAATTTCGATAATTTACCCCCTTTTGTTATTGATCCCTTGTCTTCGGAGTATTTTGTTACGGCCGCTTTCCACGAGAGGCTGTCTTGAAGTTTTTGATAAATTTTATTTATTTTCTCAGTCTTGCGTTTTACATCGTTTTCGCTGGCATCCTGACGGAGTCGCACAAAAATATGAGCTACTTCAGCTACTCCCATGGCTGGTTTTTTATCGGTAACATACACTAGGTGATAACCATAGTGGGTTCTTACCGGTTGCGATACCTCACCAACAGGCGTTTCGTAGGCGGCAGTTTCAAATGGGTAGAGCATGTTAAAAACAGTAAAATAACCCAGGTCGCCATGATTGCCTTTACGGGCTGCTTGTTTACCGGGAATTTCTTTTTGATCTTTTGCTGAAGGATCCTCGGAGTATTCTTCGGCTGCAATGGCAAATGATTTCCCGTCAATAATTTCCTGGCGGATTTTATTAATCTTGTTCCATGCTTTAAGAGTATCTTCGGGACTGGCATTTTCGTCAACCATTAAAAGAATGTGGCTGGCTCTTACATCCTGTAACATCCTGTCGTAGGCTTCTTTAAGTAATCTTTCATTTACTGTTTTATCGGTAAAATAGGGTTTTGCAAGCTGTTCGCGATAGCCGTGAAGTTCCTTTTTAAAGGAGGCTATAGTATCCATTTTTAAATCTTCGGCTTCTTTTACTTTTAGTTTGAAGTTAATGTAAAGGTCGAGGTATTCTTTAATGGCATCCGGTTTTTGACGTTCTTCGGTAGTGTTGTTTTTTTCATAAATACGGAGAAACTGGTCAACCGGAATTTTTTCGTCACCAATAGTGAGTAGTGTCTGTTTTTCCAGCGATTTAAAAAATTGAGCCTGACTTCCCTGAAACATAAACAGGGTTATCATTAACAAGAGTGATTGTTTGACAATACGTTTCATTATACTATTATTTTAATTATTTAATAATCGTTTATCCTTTGCTACTATAATTTGGTGCTTCTCTCGTGATGGTAATATCGTGGGGATGACTTTCGGCAAAACCTGCCGTAGTTATTTTTATAAACTTGGCTTTTTGAAGCTCTTCAATGGTTGCCGAGCCTGTATAGCCCATTCCTGACCGCAATCCTCCGGCCATTTGATGGATTACCTCGGCTAGTGACCCTTTGTAGGGAACACGTCCTACAATGCCCTCGGGAACCAGTTTTTTAATATCGTCTTCCATATCCTGGAAGTATCGGTCTTTCGAGCCTTCCTGCATGGCTTCAACCGATCCCATGCCGCGGTATGACTTAAATTTTCTTCCCTCAAAAATAATGGTTTCGCCCGGTGATTCATCTACACCGGCAAAAAGTGAGCCTGCCATGATGGAGTCGGCTCCTGCCGCCATGGCTTTAACAATATCGCCGGTATAACGAATACCTCCATCAGCAATAACCGGAATACCGGTTCCTTTTACCGCCTGGGCTACATCATAAACAGCTGTTAGCTGAGGCACGCCTACGCCGGCAATGATACGGGTTGTGCAAATAGATCCGGGTCCAATTCCCACCTTTATGGCATCCACGCCGGCAGCAATTAAATCAAGTGCGGCTGCGGCTGTGGCAATATTTCCAACAATAAGTTCAATATTTGGGAATTTTTGCTTTACTATGCGTGCCATGTCCAATACTCCTTTTGAGTGGCCATGAGCCGTATCAATAACGATGGCATCTACTCCTGCTTCTATTAGTGCCTCAACTCTTTTTATGGTGTTGCCTGTAATTCCAACGGCAGCAGCCACTCTAAGCCGGCCTTTTTCGTCTTTGCACGAGTTGGGATTTTCTTTAATCTTGATGATATCACGATAGGTAATTAATCCAACCAGCTTATAATCGTCATCAACAACAGGAAGTTTTTCAATTTTATATTTTTGAAGTGTGTCAGCAGCTTGTTCAAAGTTGGTAAACTCGGTAGTGGTAATTAAATTTTTACTTGTCATGGCATCGTTAACCGATTTTCGCATGTTACGCTCGAACCTGAGGTCGCGGTTAGTTACAATACCCACCAGCTTGTTATTTTCATCTACTACCGGAATACCCCCAATGCTGTACTCTTCCATAATTTTTAGGGCATCGCCCACCGTGGCGTTAACCTTTAGTGTTATGGGGTCGATAATCATCCCGTTTTCGGCCCGTTTTACTTTACGAACTTCGTTGGCTTGCTTTTCGATGGTCATGTTTTTGTGCAGAACACCAATGCCGCCAAGTTGTGCCATGGCAATGGCCAGTTTTGATTCGGTTACCGTATCCATGGCCGCCGAAACAATGGGGATTTTAAGTTTGATGTTTTTGGTAAACCGGGTGGTTAAATCGGTTTCACGTGGTAAAACCTCCGACCGGGCAGGTACCAACAAAACATCATCGTATGTTAGTCCTTCGGGAATAAGTTTTTCGCTATCAAAAGACATAAATATTTTTTTTAGGAGTTGCGCAAAAATATCAAAATAAATGACATAAAAAGTAGAAGAAAGTTGGTTGTTATGCAGTATTTAACATCTGTTAACGGAAGAATGTAGGATAGCATTGAATGTGTATGATTATTACTGTTTTTAGCTAATTCCTACTTTGATGTACTATCTAATTTAGAGACAAGTTGCTAATAATCTCAAAAAAATACGGTTTTAAATCTCCAAAAGGGATGCGGTATAAATAACCATACGTGTTAGCGTATAGAAATTATCGAGAACATAACCAAAGCCTGTAGGGGTGTAACGCCAATTGTTTTAATAACGCCCCGCTTCGGGGGCTTACTGCATTATTGTTAAATCTACAGGGCTTCACCCTGTGTTATATTCTGACTTGGTTAGTGGTCTGTGGCCAGGACATACCATGACCTGGGGTTGTGGTAACTTGGATTTAATACCCAATACATCTGATTGGGATTGTTCAAATTGAATAAATTAGCGCATCATTTTTATTACTTTTGTTTAAAATACCAATCTCATGAAAGAATGTTTACCTTTTTTGATTCTGCCACTTGTTTTGTTGGTTTCCTTAACGGGAAGTGCTCAGGGATATTATGATAAGACGTATGATTTCGGAGTTGTTGACCATCCTGTGGCTGTTATTACCGATTCACTAGAAAATGTGTACGTGTGTGGTTGGTACGAAGATAAAAACAATGAAAATGCCCGTGCATTTATTTTAAAAACCAATAGCAGCGGGCAGGAGGTTTGGCGCGATACATTGGATGTGCCTTCAAAATATTTTGCCCTTTGTTTAACCCATACCGGTGATATTGCTTTGGCCGGTAGTAGAAATAACCGTTGTTTTCTCACTTTACATAATTGCCAAACAGGTGCCGAGATTTGGGAGTATGAACAGGCAGACTCCTCAGGTTATTGGTTTGCTACGGTAAACGAGGTGCTTGACAGCAGCATTTATAAATTACATGTGGTGAAAACAAAATATGGCCCGCACCGTATATGGTATTATCTTTTCGATCCGTTAAATGGAAATTACTTGTCTGATGATAAAGATGTTGTTAATACAATTTATGGAATTACTTATACTTCAATATTAATGACTGCTGATAAAGTATGGACAGCAGGCGATTTAAATGAAAATGAGGGTCTAATTGTCTATAAAAATTTTGAGCCGGGAAATTCACTTTATATATATTTTGATGCATTGCATATTGCCGGTGTTCAACACTACGGGTATGATTATGGGTGTTCAGTCCATTATTTTTATGGTTGGGGTGATTATTATATGGAAGTATTAACAATAAAGCTTGATGGTACAGATGGTTGGGGTATGTCTTTTAAAATTGTCCACAACAACTTTACGGTAACAGGCTCCGATAAATATGAAAACGGCAAGTTTATTATTACCGGCACCATTGATAACGAGTTGGCCTTGTGGTTTATCGGCCACGATTTAACGGAAATGGAAGATAAAACAATCCCTACTCAATACACCCGTGCCGGTGTTGATGTGGTGGCTTTGCCATCAACTGATATGATATTGATGGGAACAGAGCGGCCGGATACCGGTAGCAATGCTACCGATGTTTTTTTAATGAAATTAGACCAAAATGGTTTGGTCTCCACGCCGGAGCATCAACAGCAAAAAACCATCTTGGTTTATCCCAACCCCGCAGCCAACCAACTCTATATTAAAAGCAGTAGCCAAAGTTTAAGCCATGCCCAAGCGTACATTGTAAACAGCATGGGGCAAACGGTAAAAACAATAACCAACCTCAACCGTCTCATCGACTTGTCAAACCTTACAAAAGGGCTGTATGTGGTAATGGTGTACGATAAAAACAAATTACTCTCGCAACAAAAGTTTATTAAAAAGTAACCTACAAGCTCGATTGGATTTGCCCGCCCGCGCCAAACAGGCACGTTCGGACGGGTAAATCTGAGTTTGGGAAAACAAGGTTTTAAAACCCCAAAGGGGATGCAATATGATTAACCATACGTGTTAGCGTATGAAAATTACAGAAAACATAACCAAAGCCCCGTATAGGGGTGTTATGTCAATTGCTTTGATAGCGCCCCGCTTCGGGTTTTTTAGGATTGGAAGAGTTGGAGCAAAAATGAGGACTTAACGAGGGCTTCGCTTTAAGCGAAACCCTCGTTGATGCCCTCCGCCATTGTAATGGGTGTAAAATTTCAAGTTATTTCTCACGCTGATAGTTGCCGGAAAAGGTTACTTTTGCAGCTTTAATTTGCAGCTTTAATATGAAATTAACAGAACCTGTAAAAGGAACCATTGCTATTGGCTTATCGGCCATTATGTGGGGGTTTGACGGTGTTGTATTAACTCCTCGCCTTTACAACCTCGATGTGGGTTACGTGGTGTTTATGCTTCATATGATTCCTTTTTTGTTGATGAACCTGTTTCTTTTCAGGCAATATCGCGAACTCAAATATTTTAATAAGCAGGATTATATCACCATCTCGTTAGTGGCGTTGTTTGGCGGAGCCATTGGAACGATTGCCATTGTTAAAGCGTTGTTCTTAGTGCAGTTTCAACAGCTTTCGGTGGTGGTGCTTTTGCAAAAATTGCAACCTATTTTTGCCATTTCGCTGGCAGCTGTTTTATTGAAGGAAAAGATAAAAAAGAATTTTGTTGTATGGGCTTCCGTGGCCGTGGTGGCCAGTTATTTTTTGACATTTGGGTTTAGACTGCCGAATTTCCATACTGATAAAAACACCATCAACGCTTCGTTACTTGCTATTTTGGCGGCTTTCTCGTTTGGGAGCTCTACCGTGTTTTCCAAAAGCATTCTTAAAAATCACAACTTTGTTACAGCCACCTTTTTTCGGTATGGCTTTACTGCCTTTTTTATGCTGTTGTATGTTGTTGCTTTTGGTAAGTTAGGGCAGCTGGAGGTGACTACTAAATTTAACTGGCTCTTTTTAATCATCATTGGGCTCAGCACAGGTTCGGGAGCTATCTTTATTTATTATTACGGACTTAAGCGGGTTCGTGCTATGGTGGCTACCATCAGCGAATTGCTATTTCCTGTTTCCGCCATCTTTTTCGATTATATTGTCAATGGTAGCTACCTTTCGCCGGTGCAGTATTTGGCTGCCATTGTGATGGTTTTTGCCCTGGTGAAAATTACGAGGTAAGGGTACACATTGCCTCCCTGTTTTTAAAACGGTACGATAAATAGAAGCCGTAGTTATTGTAATCGATGGTGGTGGGTATTAATACAACATTTTTTGTTTTTTTAAAGGGGTTGAAATTTTTCAAAGGCTCGAAATAGTAC
>QMPP01000046.1 GCA_003650425.1 Bacteroidota bacterium
CCTCGACTGGGATATTGGAACATGGGAACGCTCCAACCTTGAAGGCAGCGTATGGGTGTGGCAAGATGCAGGAGCAGGTGACGGAAGTGGCAATTACCTTGTAAGGAATCTGGCAGGCGAGGGCTCGCTAACCGAAGGTATAATACCTATATGCCAGGGATTTTTTGTGCGAGCCACAACTTCTGCTCCCGTACTGACAATACCAGCCGATGCAAGGGTGCATTCCAATCAATCATATTATAAAAATGGTGATAGGGATGTTGCGCCACACATCATTTTAAGTGTAAGCAACAATGAAAACCGGGACGAAGTCTGGATAGGTTTTGATGAAGACATGACCACCGCTTTCGACTATGGCCGCGATGTTAGCAAACTGTTTGGCAGCACCGATGTGCCACAATTGTACCTTAACGAGCAAGGATTTCAGTTAAGTATTGATATACTACCGGAATTGATAGGTGGAGAAGAGCACACAGTGGCAATGGCTTTTAAGGCAAGTACCGCAGCGACACATAAAATTATTGCAGAAAGTTTAGAATACCTGCCCGAAACTGATATTATTCTTGAAGATCTCAAAACAGGAATCCTTCACGACCTCCACAACAATCCGGAATATTCTTTCGCAGCAACACCGCAAGATGATGCTGATAGGTTTCTTGTTCATTTCTTTTACTTACCAACCGCAATTGGTAATCCTGATGATGAAAGAAGCAATAGCGAAGTAAATATTTATGCTTATGATAAAGCAGTTTATATAAAATGCGATGGTGAAACCGCATGGCAAACTGGAACTGTTAGTATATATGATATGCATGGAAGACTACTGATTAATGAAGATTTAAAATCTGGTAGTCTCAATAAGATAGATGTTGCTGTAAGTAATGGCTGTGTTGTGGTTAGGGTTATAAAAGGGAATGTTGTAAGTACGGGAAAGGTTTTTGTACGATGATGATTGATTGTCAGATTGAAAAAACCTGAATAGATTCGCTAAATGAACTTATAAAATGAAACTTTAAAGAAAAAATTATTAAAAAATAAACCAATGAAAAAATTAAAATTAATCATTCTTTTCATGCTATTATTTACTTTTCCATTTACAATCATTGCTTCCGATCCTCCCGATCCGGGTGGAAGTCCGGGGACTGCACCACCCCTTGGCGGAGGCGCGCCTGTTGGTAGTGGTATGCTTATATTACTCGGTCTTGGTACTATCTATGGTGGAAGAAAACTATTTCAAGTTAAAGAATGAGGTGGAAGAAAAAAAGGAAACTTATCACATTTCGCAATTTTCGATATAGCCTTGTTTTATTATGCCATTGAATTGAAATTATTTTAAAGTTTAACCATTTCTCTCGTACGAATCCTTTCATGCTGAACAAAAACTCTAAAGCGCAGCCCCATGTTGCGCTTTTTTCAATTTACAAACCCCTCTTTCGCCCCAGTTTACAACGAGGAACGTAAGGAAAAATATCATTTGTACAATTAATAGAAAAAAACATTGAGCTTCGACGACAGCGTTTTGTATCATGGGCTTCCATTTAAAACGATTTCTAATAGAACTTGTTTAAAATTAAATTGAATTACTAACAGTAATATATTGAAAATCAGAAACCAAATATCTTTTTAAAAATTCACCCATAACAGTATTAATCTTTCGAAAAAAAATTATAACTAAAGTTTTAGTTATAAAATGTTGTTTATGTTAAATTATTTATTTCCTTTGCAATAATTAACTATGTTTTTAGTTATAGATGTAAAACCAAGTAAAAATTATGAAACAATTAACCCGGGCCGAAGAGCAAATTATGCAGGTTTTATGGAAACTTGAAAATGCCTTTGTCAAACAGATAATTGCCGAACTGCCATTACCCAAACCTGCCTATAACACCGTTTCAACTATTATACGAATATTGGAAACCAAACAATTTGTCGGGCACACATCGTTTGGAAAAAAATATCAATACTTCCCGTTAATAAGTAAGTCGGATTACCGGAAAAGTCAGTTTGGCGGTTTTATCAGCAACTATTTTGAAAACTCCTACAAATCGCTGGCCTCTTTTTTTACCAAAGAGGAAAACCTTACTTTAGAAGAGCTTGAAGATATCAACCGGCTTATCCAGGAAGAAATCAATAAGAAAAAAAACAGTTAAAACCTTGTAATTATGGAACCAATAGCCACCTACCTGATACAGTCGGCAATAAGTTTAAGCGTGTTAATTATTGCTTACAAGTTGTTGTTTTCAAAACAGGCAACTTTTACAGCTAACCGGATTATCCTGTTAAGCATCGTTATGTTTGGTTTCGCGGGATCCCTTGGTTCACCAGTTCTCATTAAGCAGTTTTTTATTTCAGTTTCCAACCTCCCGGTAGCAGGACTCACTGACAACATCAATATTGGATTACAGGAAATTACGGTTCAGGCTAACTCGGTTACAAGCAGCTTATCCTTTTCCAATCTGTTTTTAATACTCTATCTTACGGGAAGCGCTATAATGATAATTCGATTTCTTTTCAGCATCTTTAAAATTGTCAGATTATATTCAATCTCTAAGAAAATCAAAACCGATTTTTACACCATCGTTTTACTCAACAAACACAACAACACCCCCACCTTTTCCTTTTTCAACCTTCTGTTTATAAACGAAGATTTATACTTAAACGCTAACACTTCCAATCAAATCATCAAACACGAGGAGGTGCACATTACACAAAAACACTCCATTGACATCCTGCTTTCCGAACTCCTTATTATCTTACAGTGGTTCAACCCGTTTGCTTATATCCTAAAAAAGGCCATTGCCGAAAACCATGAGTACCTTGCCGACCGCGGAACCATTGCCGCCATTGAGAACATTTCAGAATACAAAGTTTTGGTATTAAGCCATTCCATACAACAACGAACAAATATTCTTGCCAATAATTTCAGTTATTTATTAATTAAAAAACGCCTTAAAATGATGGAAAAACAAAAATCAACATTCAGAATGACCCTGTCGACTATCGGCTTTGTCATAATCCTCGCCATGGTTGCATTATCGTGTTCTCAAGAAAATAAACCTGCAAAAGCCGCCGAACCGTCGACACAGGCAATCCAACCCGAAACTCCTAAACCGGCCGTTGCCGAAAAGCAACAACAGTTAGAAAATGACACTATTTACAGTGTGGTGGAAAATATGCCGGAATTTCCCGGAGGGAAAAAAGCATTTTTCAAGTATTTGTCCGACAACATTAAATATCCTGCACAAGCAAAGAAAAAAGGAATACAGGGACGGGTATTCATTAACTTCACCGTTGAAAAAGACGGAACCATTTCTGACATCAATGTATTAAGAGGCATTGGCGGAGGCTGCGATAAAGAAGCCGTAAGAGTTGTAAAAACCATGCCCAGATGGATTCCCGGCAAACAGTACGGAAAAGCCGTAAGGGTTAATTTCAACCTGCCGGTTAAATTTGTTTTGAATTAACACTACTCATTAAAAAGTATTTATTTTCGCTGCATGAAATCCCAATTCCATCTCGCCCTGCCGGTTCTTAACGAGCTTGAAAACCTGCCTGCTCTTTTGGATGATTTAATACAACAGGAAAAACAAAACTTCACCCTATGGGTTTGTGTGAACCATTATGAACAGTGGCGGAATTTACCGGACAAGCAAGCACAGGTTTCCAATAACGAACAAAGTCTGGCATACCTTAAATCGTTTCATGATATCGATATCCGTCTTATCGATAAAGCCTCTCCCGGTAATGGCTGGCCGCGAAAAAAAGGAGGCGTGGGCTGGGCACGTAAAACCCTGATGGATACCATTATCAAAGAGGCGGATGACAACAGTCTGATAGTCTCTATGGATGCCGATACCCGGTACCCCAACAATTACCTCTCGGCCATTGGTGAAAAATTTAAGCATCATCCTAAAGCCATGGGGTTGGCCATTCCCTATTTTCACAGGTTAAGCAACAACGAAGAAAACAACCGCCTTATTTTGCGCTACGAAATTTACATGCGCAACTATGCCCTCAACATGTTACGTATCGGAAACCCTTTTGCCTACTCGGCTTTGGGGTCTGCCATGGCTTTTCCGGTTTGGGCTTATAAAAAAGTGGGGGGGCTAACCCCGGTCGTCAGCGGCGAAGACTTCTACTTTCTGCAAAAACTGGTTAAAAACGGTACGGTGATGTTTTGGGTTGACACCACTGCCAGGCCATCACCCAGACTTTCCGACAGGGTTATTTTTGGAACCGGCCCGGCACTTATCAAAGGGCTTTCCGGCGACTGGAACTCCTACCCCATCTATCACCACTCGCTGTTTGAGGAGGTAAAGCAAACCTTCGTCTCCTTCCCCCTCCTCTTTGAAAAAGACATCCCCACGCCCATGGACGGATTTCTAAAGAAACAGTTCAATGAAGAAAATATCTGGCTGCCCCTGCGCAATAACTTTAAAGACCGGAAAAACTTTGTAAGCGCATGTATCAACAAGGTAGACGGGTTACGTATTTTGCAATACCTGCGTAAACGACAAGAATCGATTCCTTTAGATAATAACCAAAACCTGATCGATTTTCTTTTTACCTTTTATAATGAGCAAATGGATGGCTCTTTCAAAAAACATTGTAAAGATTTTGACTTCGACGGCGTTGCTGTCTGTTTTCTGGATTTGATACGTGAGTTGATGTTTGAACAGGAGATGATAATGAGGAGGCAGTATGATCAGGAAGAGAGATTTAAGAATGCAGAATAGTGAGTGTAAATTAAAGAATTCAAAGTAGTTGTCGTTATTACGAACGAAGTGAAGCAATCCCTATTCAAATATCTTCAAAGCAAAATCCTCCCTTTAGTTTGACAGTCGCATCAACAACTCACTTATTTCGTTTAAGGATAATACATAATCGGGATGAGCGATACTAATAGCAGCAGAGGGCATAATATCAACCTGTGCCTCTTCAGGCGACTGAGCAATGGTTAATCCGCCCGCTTCTTTTATCATTTTCAACCCCATGGCACCATCCCGGTTTCCACCGGTTAAAACAATGCCAATAACATCTTTGCGAATGGAGTACGCAGCCGTTTCAAAAAGGACATCAATGGAAGGGCGTGAAAAGTTTACCCGCTCTTCAACCGACAGTGTGATGGACAAATTCTCCTCTATCATCACGTGGAAATTGGGCGGCGCTACGTAAACAGTACCCGGCAACACCACCTCCTTTTCGTCGGCCTCCTTAACCCGAAGGTTACAATGGTCGTTTAAAAAGGAAACCATGTAGTTTTCTGAGTCGGGACTGATGTGTTGCACCACAACGATAGGAATAGAGAAGCCTGTCTGTAATGGTGCCAGCAATTTTTCGAAGGCAGTAAGCCCGCCGGCAGAAGCCCCAATAACCACCAGTTTATACCGTGTCATCATTCATCCATAAATTTACTATTCACCGGTTAATCGTTTTTGAAAGATCTTCCGGTCGGCATCTATTGTTTTATACATTCCTGCCTTACTGCTAAAAAGCAAACTCTCTTTCATGCCAAGCACCAAATATCCGCCATTTATCAGACTGTCGGAAAACAGATCTATCACCCTGTTTTGTAACTCCTTGTTAAAATAGATCAGCACATTTCGGCATGAAATCAGATGAGCCGTTTCAAACTTGTTATCGTTTACAAGGTTATGTAATGCAAACTGAACATTTTGCCTGAGCTCAGGGTTTATTTCCACCCGGTTATCACGCACATGATAGTAATCGGTAAACGAATTTTTTCCACCGGCTTTCTGATAGTTAACAGTATATAATTTAATTTTATCGATTGCGTAGATACCTTTTTTCGCTATTTCGATGGCCTTCTCATTGAAGTCAGTAGCAAAAATCTGAGTTCGTTTTAGCAACCCTTCCTCCTTTAATAAAATGGCCATGGAGTACACCTCTTCTCCGGTAGAGCAGCCGGCAATCCAAATTTTTGGAAAAGGGTACGTTTTTAACAAGGGGATAACTCTTTTTCGCAGCACCAGGTAAAATGCAGGATCGCGAAACATTTCGGTAACTTTTATGGAGAGTTCACCCAGCAGCTCCTTCATCTTACTTTTATTGTGAAGTATCAAATCCTGAACCTGTGAAAAAGACTGCAAGCCATTCCAATTTTGAAAATAGGTTAATCTGCGTAAGATATGTGCCTTGCTATAGTTTTTAAAGTCGAACCCGTAGCTACGGTTAATCGCTTCGAGGAGTAAGTCAAATTCGATGCTGTCTATCTCATCTTTTGAAGGCGTTTTCATGCACACAGATTATTTATACAGCCAAACTCGCAACAGCGAAATCAGCTTTTCGGTATCTACTGGTTTGGCCAGATACTCGTTAGCACCGGCAGCAATGCATTTCTCCCTGTCCTCCTTCATGGCTTTAGCGGTGAGCGCAATAATAGGAATATCTTTAAATTTCTTATCCTGTCTAATTATCTTCATCACCTCGAAACCGTCCATTTCAGGCATCATAATATCGAGCAAAACCAAATCGGTTTCGGGGTGCTCTTTCAGCTTTTCCAATCCTAACTTACCGTTTCTGCCCACAATAACCTTGGCCTGATAGCTCTCCAAAAGACTTGATAATGCGAAAACGTTACGCATATCATCGTCAACCAGCAAAATAGTTTTATTTTCCAAAATATTGTCGGTACCCTGTACCTTTTCGATCATCTCCTGCTTATTTTCGGGCAACTCCGATTTTACCTGATGGAGAAATAGCGTGGTTTCCGACAACAATCTTTCAAACGACTGGGCTCCTTTAAGAATAATACTCTTGGAATATTTTTCCAGTGTCCGGGCTTCATTTTTCGACAAATCTTTTCCGGTATAGATAACCACCGGCAAATCCTTAGCAATATTATTTTTATCCATCTTTTCGAGCAACTCGAACCCTGTCATATCCTTCAATCCCAAGTCAAGTATCATACAGTCGTAGGTTTCGTTTTCAAGCTTGGAATAGGCAGCATTTCCCTCATCAACAGCTGTAATTTCGATGTTTTCGTTACGCATCAAATTGATGATACTTTTCCGCATGATGGTTTCATCTTCAACAATCATAAGTTTTTTAACAGGCTTCGACAAGATGTTTTCGATACGATTGAAAAGGTTATCCAGATCGGCTTTGTTAACCGGCTTGGTGAGATACCCCACGGCACCCATTTTAAAGACTTCGATATCGCGATCGGCTGCCGAGATAAAATGAACCGGGATATGCCTTGTTTTGGCATTACCCTTTAGTTTTTCAAGCACTTTATATCCATCGATTCCCGGTAACCCGATATCAAGAATGATTGCATCGGGCACGTAGTAATCGGCATGAAACAACCCTATTTCGCCCGTGGGGGCAAGAATGGCTTTGAAACCATGGTCATGTGCAAGGTTCATCAACACCTTGGCAAAATTGCTGTCATCCTCAATAATAAGAATCACACTGTCGCCCTCTTCAATTCGTTTTTTATCATCTAGAATTTTGGGTACATCTTCCTCCTCTGACGCTCTGCCACTCCTCTTTTTTGGGGACTTTTTAACCTTATTTGAGATCATATCAGGATAGTGCGTATCCTTAATTTTTGGTGCTTCATAGGGGAGAAATAGCGTAAAGTTAGCGCCCTTGTTTTCTTCGCTTTCAAGCCGCATTTCGCCACCCAGCAGCGATGAGAAATTTCTTGATATACTCAATCCCAAGCCGGTACCTCCAAAACGACGACTCGTGGTTCCGTCGGCCTGGCGGAAAGCTTCAAAAATAAGATCCTGCTTCTCACGCGGAATTCCAATACCAGTATCGATAACCGAAATAGCCAGGGTACTCTCGGGTTTAAGCTTCTTGTTAATAAAGCGGATACCAGAAACCGGTTTACCGATTTTCATGGTAATGGTTCCCTTTAAGGTAAACTTGATAGCGTTCGAGATCAGGTTCTTAATAATTTGCTGCACCCGTTGGATATCGGTAATGATAAACTCGGGTAAATCCTCGTCAATTTCGGTTATTAACTTCAGTCCTTTCTTTTCAATAACCGGCTCAAATATCCTGCGTGTCGAATTGATTAAATCATCGAGATAGAGTTGCTCGAGGTTCACCTCCAGTTTTCCCGACTCAACTTTCGAGAGGTCGAGAATATCGTTAATCAAATCGAGCAAATCCATGCCCGAGGAGTGAATGGTGTTAACAAACTCAATTTGCTTTTCGCTAAGATTTTTTTCTTTATCCTCCCCCATTAACTGCGATAACACGATAATGCTGTTAAGCGGTGTGCGCAGTTCGTGCGACATATTAGCCAAAAATTCCGATTTGTATTTACTGGCAATTTCAAGGTCTTTGGCCTTCTTCTCGATCTCTTTTCTGGCCTGTTCCAGTTCGCGGTTTTTCTTTTTAATGGCATCACGCTGAAGCTCAAGGGCATTCGACCGCTCTTCCAGCTCTTCGTTGGTAACTTTAAGTTCTTCTTTTTGGCTTTGCAGTATCTCTTCCGATTTTTTTAAGGCCTTGGTTTGTTCTTGTAACTCTTCGTTGGTTTGTCGTAGCTCTTCTTGTTGTGCTTCCAGCTCGCGGGCCTGTAATTGTGTTTTCTCCAACAGCTCTTTTACCTTAATATACGATTGCAGTGTTACCACCGAAAGCCCAACATCAACCATGCCGCGATCGAGGAAATTTAATTTCAACTCGTCGAAACTATTGACGGAGCCCAACTCAATAACTCCCACCACATTGTCTTTATACGAAAACGGAACTACCAAAAGCTCGGCGTGCTTTGCATTTTTAACGAATAGAGGAACATCGGGAAGTTCTTCTCCATCTTTTACCTTAATATGTAACCGCTTGTTCTCTTTGAGTACCTGACCGGGAAGTCCTTCACCGGGTTTTAGCTTCTCAATTCTTTTTACTTCTCCACCCGTTAAGGCAAAGGTTGATTGCAAGTGAAGCACGTTCTTCTCATCCGTAAGGTATAGGATACCACTTTGGGCATCGAGGTAACGGCATAAAAACGAAAGAACGTCATCCGACAACTTACCGATATCGGTATGCCCTTTCAACGTTTTATCAAGATTAGCCAAACCGTTTTTCAGCCAATTTTGCTCTTTAATTTGCTTGTCATTGGTACGTAATGTTTCCGTCATACTGTAAAGGGCTTTCCCTAGCGAATCGTTTTCACTTCGGGGCTCGATAACGGCAGAATAATCGCCTTTGGCAATTTTATTGGCCTGCTTGATAACCGACCGAAAACTGTCAACCATCTGATTAATGGATTTGCCCAACACATCATCATTACTACGAATTTTAACTTTCTCGGCAAAATCGCCCTTAGCCATAAACTTGGTAACCGAGGCGTAATTAAGAAACGAGTTTACCAGCGTGATGAAGGTATCCTTCAATTCACCAATTTCATTTTTTGGTGCTTTGATGGTTTTTAATTCTAATTTTCCACTGGCCACCTCTTTTCCCCACGACGAAAGGTGCTTGATAGGACTGACAAACCATCGTGTTACCAATATCGAAATCAAAAAAACCAATAAAAAAGTCAGAACAAACGACAGTTTAACATAATCGCTCAACCTCCGGGCATAGGCAAAAGCTTCGTTGTGTTCAATCTCCTCGAACAAGGCCCATTTGACCCCGTAAGGCTCCAGACTTTTGAGATAACGATAAATGCCAAGTACGTATTTAACTTTATTATCGCTGTTGTAGGTCGATACTTTTTCTTTTTCCAGTTCATGCGACACCAAAAAGGCCGGTTCATTGATGTGGTTGATATAATCTTTCCACTTTTTAGATTTAGTATTGACAACACGTTTGGTTAAAATCTCGCTATTGTCGCCAAACCGGGTTGCCGTACGTAAATAAAGATCAGAGCCCAAAATAAAGGCATCGCCGCTTTCGCCGTAACCGCCCACATCACCAATGATATTATTCAGCTGATCAACCGAAAACTGAACCACATCGGCACCCACCACCTGATCTTTATTTTTAATCGTTTTTACAAAAAATCCCGAAATTGAATTTCCCGAAGGCCTAAATCGTTCCAAATCGGAAAACAGAATTTTACCTTCCCGAAAAGATTTTTTAATAGTAACGACAAGCCGTGAAGACTGAAACGCCGTATCAGTAAACAGGTTTTGTCCAACCAAATAGGGGTTAGTAATGCTAAACAGCACCACGCCATTGGCATCAATAATGAGCTGATCCTGATAACCTATATTTTTTACATGCTCGGATAAATCGTTTTTTGAACCTGAAACAAGTCGGCTATATTCTTCGGTCTGAGCAAACGCCTTCATTGACATTCCTCTTTCATGCAATACGTTATGAATCGTATCGATAAGCTCATCATTATGCTCCAATCCGGAGGTGATTTCGAGGTAATCTTTGGCCTCGTTAAAAAATGTTGTTAAATATTTGGCTCTCAACTGCGACGATGAGGTGAGCGATTTGTCGGCAACAATGGTCAGTCCCTGGTAAGCATTTAAAAAATTGACAAAACTTACTATTCCCAAGGGTATGATGGAGATAGCCATAAACCAGATAAGCAATGATTTACCTACGCCGATGTACTTCCACGAACGAAGAGAGTGTTTAAGTTTCTCCCATGTTTTCGATTCATTGTAATCAATAAAATCTTTCATTTTCCAACCATGTTAGGTAATATTACTTTTTGAAATTCAGCTTGATGGTATCGTAAAGTAGCTGAGGATGAATTGGCTTTGAAAGGTAATCGTCCATCCCAATGGAAAGAAACTGCTCTTTATCCCCTTTCATGGCGTGTGCCGTCATAGCAATAATGGGTGTATGTTTTTGAATTTCTAATTCGAATTCTCTAATTCGCTTGGTGGCCTCCATACCATCCATTTCAGGCATCTGAACATCCATGAGGATAATATCTATTTTGTCGTGTTGACTTTGATAAATTTCAAGTGCTTCTTTACCGGTTTTAGCCTGAATTATTTTAAAATTCTTTCGTTGAAGCAGCTGTACCACTATTTTCATGTTGATGGTCTGATCTTCGGCCACCAGCACGCAGGCTCTCTCTTTACTGCTTTTCTCTTTACCAGTTTCAGTCGGTTTTTTTATCTCTTCTGACGATGTTGAAGCACCTGATTTATTAACTCCTGTCAGCGATTTTTCAATTTCACGTTTTAAAACGCATTGCGAAACCGGCTTGATAATCAAATCGCTGTTGCTTCGTTTTCGAATCTGTTCAACCAATGTACTCGACTTAATTTCAGAGAGCAGGAATAAATTATCAGCGCTTTTTTTAAGCTGTTCAATCGTATTACTTAAGGTGTCAATATTATCTTTCGCCGGCTGAATGGTAACAAACACAAAATCGAAGTGTTGCTCCTCTGCCAATTTTAATGCTGCTTTTTTCGTGTTGGCAACTTTGTTAACGATGTTCCAATAAGAGAGCAAGCCTGACAAAATTTTAGACGCTTCCGGATGTTCTTCAACAATAAGCGCTGACACCACCTTTTTATCCTTTGGAATCGCTATTTTCGAGAGATCTTCTTTTTGCTTCCCGGTAAGCAGATTCAGGGTAAAATAAAACTCACTTCCTTTTCCTACGGCACTATCAATTTTAATAACACCGCCCATCAATTTGGCCAAACTTTGTGAGATATATAACCCAAGACCTGTGCCACCAAACTCACGTGTAGTAGACTTATGAGCCTGTGTGTAGGTATCAAAAAGAGTATGTATTTTGTCCGCCGGAATTCCAATACCAGTATCTTTTACCGAGAAAATAAGCCGTATTTGCTCCTCAATTAAGACCTCCTGTTTTACAGATAGGGTAATGGTTCCGTTTTTGGTAAACTTGTTGGCATTACTTAACAGGTTCACCAATATTTGACGGATGCGCAGCGAGTCGCCAATCAGCATATCAGGAATATCGTATTGAAGATCGCAGATAAGTTCGTTGCCATTGTTTAGGGCTTTTAACGAAATAATGGCAAAAACTTTTTCAATCATGTCGCGCAGGCTAAACTCGGCCTCTTCAATTTCGAGCATATTAGCTTCAATTTTTGAAATGTCCAATATGCCATTAATGATTTCCAGCAGGGTTTCACCCGACATCATAATGTCCTGAAGTCGTTCTTTTTGCAAGTCGGAGAGTTCGGTATCCATCAGTCCCAGTTCGGCAATACCAATAATACCATTTAACGGCGTTCTGATTTCGTGGCTCATGTTGGCGAGATAAAGCGATTTCGATTTAGTGGATTTCTCGGCAAGTCGTTTGGCCCTATTTAGCTCTTTTACCGTTTCTTTAAGCTTTGCCGTGATGAGCTCAAGCTCTTTTTTATGTTTAAAAAACTCGATAAAGGCTTTTACTTTACTTTTTAAAATTTCCAAATCAAGCGGCTTGTACAAATAATCAACTGCTCCGGCCTCGTATCCTTTAAAAATATGTTTTCGTTGTTTGCTGATGGCCGTTACAAAAATGATGGGAATATTTTTAGTATGTTCGTTGCTACGCATTAGCTCGGCTGTTTCAAAGCCGTCCATGCCGGGCATCTGAACATCAAGTAAAACCAAAGAAACCTCATAGTCCAACAGTACGCCCAGCGCTTCATTTCCTGACGATGCTTTTAAAATATTCAGGTCAGGTCCTTCCAATATACTTTCGAGAGCCAATAAGTTTTCCGGATGATCATCAACAATTAAAATGTTGAATTTACTATCATATACCATAATATTTTCTTTTTCCTTACCAAAATGAAATCCCGTTCCAAGACCAATAGCAAATATATGCAAAAATCTTTACCCACGATACCTCTTCATACAGAATTTGCTACCTTATCAAGGATAATAACCCAACATTTGAAAATAAAAACGGCTATTTGTTACAAATAGTTTTAAAATCGCACCACTCGCAATTAGAGCTGTCAGGAGTTTGTATAAAATTATTGTCTCTGTCAAAAATTTCAGTAAGTAGTGCTGTCAGCACTATTTCAAAATATGCTAACCAATCCTCCGGGTTATCTGCCTGCATTCCAGGTTCGATAAACCCATCCGAAAGATTGCGGAGGCTAAAAAGCCCAAGTTGAAGCTGTTTTGTTTGAGGGAAGTTTTTTTGAAAGAGCCACCCATAAGTTAAGGTTTGGAACGCTTTTGAATACTTACTTTCGCTGAGCAGTTGATCCCACTCCTTAAAATTGACTTCGGATTTTTTAACGGTTCCGGTTTTATAATCGGAGATGCGTAGTTGCAATCCTACACGGTCGATACGATCGATAATCCCCTTGATTATCACCTCTTTGCCATCAGGCAAAACAAGCCTTTGCTGCAACTCCTTCTCAACGGCAACTAAAATTCTGGGTTCCTTTTGCAAATTCTGTATCTCCTGCTGCAAAAACCGCTCGAGATATCGCTTTAACACCTTTATAGTCAACAGATTTTTTCCATGAGTAACATCACCCGAGGGATAATTTTTTTTCAGGCTTTCGCTTATCCGGTAATCGAGGGTAACGAGTGTTTTTGCCAGCTGTTTAGTATCGATAGGTTTATCAATAAAAGGTTTGTAAACCTCCTCCAACACCTCGTGAACAACGGTTCCAAACACATTAGCTTCCAAATTACTTTTCACCCCGTCAGACACCTTAAGTTTTAAAATACGTGAAAAATAAAATTGCAACGGACATTTTATATACTGGTTTAATGCCGACGGCGACAGACCTTTGGCTCGAAGATGGTCAAGTTTTTTTAATACTGTTTCGCTTTTAGGAATGGAAATGTTATTTTCATCGGGGTGGTTTCCCGGTTCAATTTTCAAAAAATGATGATGAAGATGCAGGTTAGGATTGGCTTTAACAGCTTCAATTTCCAGCTGAAACAGAAAGCGGCTCTTTTCGCCGGAGCCAAAATTGCCCTCCTCCGAATTATACACCATAACAACCTCTTCAGCTCGTTGCAACAATCTGAAAAAATGGTAGGCAAAAATAGCGTTCTCCTCATCAGGCAACGGAAGCGCAAACTCCTTTCTAATATCGAAGGGGACAAACGAGTCGGCGCTGCTATTTTTTGGTAACATGCCCTCGTTGGCCGAAAGAATGATTACCCTTTTGAAATCGAGCAGTCGTGTTTCGAGCATTCCCATCACCTGAATACCGTTTAACGGCTCCCCTTTCAAGCTGATTTCGGAACCAGCAACGAGCCGGGTAAAAACTTTTTGAAATACTTTCAGACTGAAATAGTTTTCGTTGCCGCTAACCACCGTGAAGAGCTTTTTCATCACAACCAAAAGAGACGATAGCTGCTGTTCGATAATGGTATCTTTTGCAAATCTTTCTCCCCTGTCAACTGCTACATCTACCCTGCTTTTAAGCTGCAACAGCAGTTTCATAATACGCTCAAAAATCAGCATGGCGTTGGTCTCGCGTTGGAACAGCGTATCCGCAACCGCGCTATCCTCCTCCTTAAAACAGCTCAATACCTTATCGCGGCTCAAAAACTCACGATTAAACGATTTTATTTTTGAAATTGCCGCCTCGGGAGCATGCAACAAAAACTGTAGGGAACTATTTTGCAGCATACTCAAAACAAGCGCCGTAGCATAAGTCCGGTTTGTTTGCTCATTTTGGCGAACCAGCAAATCGATCCAAAGGGTTAAAAATTGCGACAGGCTCCCCATGGTCAGCGGATAGCCCATGGTAACATTGTAAGTTGTTTCTCCCTTGGGAAGCGATGTCAGCAGCGGAATAAGCAGCTTTTCGTCGGCCAACACAATGGCAGTATCAACAGGCGAATCTGTTGATTCGGAACTGGTCCATTGCGCCAGTAGCTGCCCGGTAAACTTAACCTCGCTAACCTGTTTTGGAGCCGCCACGAGGGTAATATCTTTTTCCGATTCCACAAGGTTGTTTTCAATCCACTCCGGACGGTCAATCTTTAGGTTTTTAAAAATTCTGTGCAATGGTAAGCCCGCTTCCTGCCACGGTAAATTGTGCTTTTTAGGATAGATATAGTATTCGTCAACATCCCAAAGTAAGGTAACGGGGAAACTCCTTTTCAAATTCCGAATTAACTTTTCCTCTGCCTTTGTGAGCGCGTTAAAGCCTGCAAAAATAAATTGTTTCCATGGAATAACCCTTTCTTTTTCAACACTTTCAGCCACTTTACGATATACCATCCCTTTTGTTCCCAAGCCTCTTTCGGCTAACGACTTTTTAAGCCTGTCGTAATATTGAAAGAGCTTGTTGTAAAAATCGAGGTAAGCTTTTTCAAAATCGGTTAAGCTGGTACCATCGGGATGCCATCGCTCCAACGCTTTGGCTTTCGATAAGAAAGAGAACAGCTCTTTGACGTTGACTAGCGCCATGTCGGCGTCATTAAAATCGCGCAGCATGATAGGCGCCCAGTTGATAAACTCATCGGGGTGGCGCGCGTTTTCGCCTTCTATCTCTTTATGAATTTCAAAAAGTTCAAACCAGCTAACCATCGAATCCTGCACCGTAAGGGGTGAAAGCTCGGTGATAAGCTCGTCGATGGAACGAACATCAGGCATCCAAAGGGGTCGCGTTGTCTGCTCTTTTAAATATTTTTTTAAAAATATTTCAGGCCGTTTGTTTGGGAATACAACCACCGTTTCCAACAGGTCATCTTCGCTTCTATTCAGTAATACTTCCGCAACTTTCTCCAGAAATTTTTTGTTATCCATCAATTTAATTTTTAAAGTTGTTTTAACTTTAAACAACTTCTTTGTTTCACGTGTTCATTTTACTTTCTGCATCATTTATCTTATCAACACTTCCCAAATCAAACCACAACCCGTCATTGTGTTCAATACCCATGATACTGGCACGGGCGGCCATATCGAGCCACTCGGGTATAATTGAGAAACTTCCCTTTTGCCGTATTAAATCAGGATACAACGGGGAGGCAACATAAATACCACTATAGGCTCTTTCAAGCACATACGTCACCGGCTTACCAACCCATTTTGTTTCATTCTTTTGCAAATGTTTCCAGCCTATTAACCGGTTTTTGCTATCAAATAATAATTTTCTGGAAGAAATCCTGCTGCGGGTTACCAGCGTCACCAAGGCTTTTGACTTGCTATGCTGATGAATAAGCTTTACAAAATCCATGTCAGAATAAACATCCACATTGTGTACCAAAACAGGCTCTTCCCCTTTAAAAAACCATCCGGCTTTTACAATGGCACCACCGGTATCTAACAGCCCGTTACGCTCGTCGGAAATGGCAACGTTAACCCCAAAGTTGTCATGAGCCTTTAAAAAGTCAACCACCAAACCACCAAAATGGTGCACGTTGATGAGCAGCTCGTCAAACCCCTGCGATTTTAGCCTTTCGATAAGATTTTGTAACATGGGTTTCCCATTTACTGCTACCAATGCCTTGGGTTTATGATTGGTTAACGGGGCTAACCTCGAGCCCAATCCTGCCGCCAGAATAAACGCTTTCATAACAAGCGCCCCTCTTTTTTTAATTGAATGTGGGTAAGCCTTACCTCCAGCCTGTTACCGTACTTTTCCTTTAAATGACGCTTCATGTTTTCGGCACTATAAACCGAACGGTGCTTTCCACCTGTGCATCCAAAACTCACCATCAGGTTACTAAACCCGCGTTGCAGATAATTATCAATGCTTTGGTCAACGAGGATAGAAACATGCGCTAAAAAGTCAGCCATTTCCTGTTTACCTTCTAAATAAGTTATCACGGGCTCCTGCAGACCGGTATAATCCTTCAGCTCATTAATGCGTCCGGGATTGGGCAATGCTCTGCAGTCGAACACGTAACCACCCCCGTTTTCGGTTATATCCACCGGGATTCCGGATCTTTTATAAGAAAAGCTGGAAAGGGAGACCGTGAGCTTATCGTTGGAGAAGGGGGTAACGTGATAATCCTTTAATTCAGTTATCTGGTCAAAAATCTTGTTCAACTCCGGAAAATCAGTCATCGGGTATCTTTTCGTAACCCACCTCAAATTTTCGATGGCGTAAGGAATGCTTTGCAAAAAATGAGTCTTTCGTTGATAGAGGCCTCTAAAACCGTAGGCTCCCAGCACCTGCATCAACCGAAAAAAGATAAACAAAGGATAGGTTATCAGAAATTTATCTTTTTGACCCGGAAGTTTACTGTCCAGTTTTTCGAGGTAAGCATTAAGAAGTTCCTCACGAAAAGCCTCCGGCAGATTTGCCTTAGCCTGATAGAGTAGCGAGATAACATCGTACTGCAACGGCCCTTTTCTGCCTCCCTGAAAATCGATATAAGAAAGTGCTTCTTTGTTAATCATTATGTTACGTGCCTGGAAATCGCGGTACATAAAAAAGTCAGATTTCGATTGAAGCAGCTGTGCTGCCAACAAAATAAAATCGTCTTCCAGCAGGTTTTCATCGAAAATAATATCGTTGGTTTTTACAAAGTAGTACTTAAAGTAATTTAAATCCCACAATACCGAACGCTTATCAAACCTTCCGGCCGGAAATGCCACGCTTAAATCAAGTCCGTGGATTGCTTCCGTTTGAAACCTGACCAAGTCGTCAACAACCCTAAAATAATAGTGCTTAACTTTTTCCGAAAGCCCTTCCTGCAAAAGGAGATCAAATAACGTGGTATCACCGGCATCTTCTAAAATAAAATACTCAAACGAAGTGCTTCGAGCCAAAATACCGGGCACCGGCAAGCCCAGGTTTTTAAAATGTCTCGTAAAGGTGTCGTGGGCAATATTTTCTTTTATTTCAGGATTGTAAGAGCCTATTAGCCGCTCCCCCTCCTTAAAAACAAACCGGAAGTAAAG
>QMPP01000047.1 GCA_003650425.1 Bacteroidota bacterium
AATCTGCATGCCATCCGAAACATTGATTACCTGATAGTTGTCCACCCCGATTTTATCGACCAGGCCAACCGGCTTGCCCGGTATCATGCCGAAACCGATGGAATGACCTATGCCGTGGTTACTCCGGCACAAATTTATAACGAGTTCTCTTCAGGAGCACAGGATATTTCTGCCATCCGTAATTTTGCCAAAAGTCTTTACGATGAAAGTGACCCGGGAAAAAAATTAAAATATCTCCTTCTGTTCGGTGATGCCTCTTTCGATTATAAAAACCGAAAAAGCGACAATACCAATTTTGTGCCTTGTTGGGAGTCGTGGGAATCGCTTAATATTATTAATTCGGTGGCTACCGACGATTATTTCGGCTGTCTCGACGATGGTGAAGGAAACGGCGGCACCGATAAGGTGGATATTGGTATTGGACGTTTCCCGGTGGTAAATACCGAGCAGGCGCAACTTGCAGTTGATAAGGTAATTCATTACAACACCAAAACGACCGAAACATTTGGACCATGGCGTAACACCATTACTTTTTTGGCTGATGATCAAGATTACAACGGCCATTTGCACGATGCCGAAACGTTGGCAAATTATCTTGAAACTACTTACCCCGTTATCAATATTGATAAAATCTACGTGGATGCTTACGAGCAGATATCAACACCCAGCGGACAGCGTGCTCCACAGGTCAATCAGGCTATCAACAACCGGATGGATAAGGGAACCCTGATCTTTAATTACTCGGGGCATGGAGGCGAAATTGGTTTTGGACACGAGCGCTTTTTAGAGTTGGCTGATATCAACTCATGGAAAAACTGGGATAAACTTACCACCTTTATTACTGCCACTTGCGAGTTTAGTCGTTACGACGATCCGGCTCGTGTTTCGGCTGGAGAACAGGTATTTTTAAATCCCAACGGGGGAGGGGTTGCCCTCTTTTCAACAACACGATCTACCTACGCCAGTGCTAACCTCGCTTTAAATATGGCCATTTATAAAAACAACCTCTTTACAAAAAAAGAGGGTGAGTTTCCTACTTTCGGCAATGTTATTATGAACTCCAAAGTGGTGGGTGGCGATAACGACCGGAAGTTTATCTTAATTGGTGATCCTGCTCAAAAGCTTGCTTATCCTGATTTTGAAGCACAAACATTGAAAATAAATCAGCACGTGGTGGTGGATAACGAATACGATACGCTCAGAGCCTTGCAGCATGTTTCGGTGGAGGGAAACATTGTAGATGCAAACAATAACCCGATTACAGATTTTAATGGCACTATCTATCCCACCATTTATGATAAAAAGAGCAGCATCATGACAAAGGGTACCGACAATGATAGTGAACAAGAGAATTTTTATCTTTGGAGAAGTATTATTTTTAGCGGAAGCGCCAGCATCGATAACGGACAGTTTAGTTTCGATTTTGTCGTTCCCAAAGATATCGGTTACAATTACGGAAAAGGCCGAATCAGCTACTATTTTAATAGTGACAGCGAGGATGGCGTTGGCTATTACGAAAACATTGTAATTGGTGGCTTCGATGAAGGTGCTGCCGGCGATACCGAAGGGCCAAAAATAGCTCTCTATATGAATGACACCCTCTTTAAGCCGGGAGGTGTTACCAACGAAAACCCGGTATTGGTTGCCTACGTGGAGGATGAAAGCGGTATCAATACTACCGGAAACGGGATTGGCCACGATATTGTTGCTACCATCGACGGCGAAACAGAGAACAAGTACATCCTCAACGATTTTTACAGCTCTGATGTTAACCGCTATAATAAAGGTGTTATTTCGTACCCGTTACGAAACCTGGCTGAGGGGTGGCATACCCTGAGCCTTAAAGTTTGGGATATCTATAATAACTCGTCGGAAGCCAGCATCGACTTTAGGGTGGTTTCTGCTTCACAGGTGGATATTGAATCGTTGTACAACTATCCCAACCCGTTTTACGATCAAACAACTTTTGTTTTTGCCCATAACCAGGCCGATCATCCCGTGGAAGTATTCCTCTATATTTATGCAGCCGATGGCCGATTGGTTAAAACCATGAAACGGAACTATTCTCCAGAAGGATACGTATTTTCGCGATTGGTTTGGAATGGTGATTCCGATAGTGGCGAGAAATTGGCCAAGGGTTTGTACATTTGCAGCCTTAAGGTGGTGAATGACGATGGAAGCGTGGGAACACGGCGTTCAAAAATTATCCTTGCCAAATAAAAAATTTCTGAAAAGTATTATGGTATGAAACAACAACTGTTTATTGTATTGATTTTTCTTTTACCCATGTTGAGTTGGGCGCAGCAAATGCAGTCTGTTTCAATTAACTGGTTGAACGATGGCGTGGAGACCGGCAGAGATTACCGGGTGGTCTATCCTGTTTTCAAGGGCTCGGTTACCCACCGCGACTTTGCTACACTTCCTTGCTACAACACCACCATTCCGGTTTTGTCCAATCAAACCATAAAGGCTACTGTTGAGGCCATTGAGGCAGATACTCTTGGCTTTGCCACGGAGCATTATGCTGACGAAGACATTCTTACGGAAGATTTTCAAGTTAGAGTTCAAGTAAACCGGGGAGTGGCGCACCTTTTTGTTTTGCCGATAAAAAAGCAAGGAGATAAAATCATCAGGCTGAAAAAGTTTAACATCGTTACCGAAACCGTACTTTCAGAAGACAATAAAGCTGAAAAAACAGTACTCCATCACTATAACAGCGAGTCGGTACTGAACTCCGGAGACTGGTATAAAATAGGGGTACTAACATCTGGAATTTACAAACTTACCTATTCCGATTTGCAAAACCTGGGGATAGATGTGGACAACATTAACCCTGAAAAGATACAGATATACGGACAATTTAGTGGCATGCTTTCCGAAGCCAATGATATTGAAAGGGCGGACGACTTGTTGGAAGATGCTATAAAAGTAGTGGGGGAAGAAGATGGAGCTTTTAACACGGACGATTATATTTTGTTTGCAGCGCAGGGTTCTGTAATATGGCGTTACAATCCTTTTTCAGGAAAATACGAACACAAGAATAATATATACTCTGATACCACCTTTTATTTTTTGACCCTTGGCGACACACCGGGAAAAAGGGTTGCCGAAGCAATCACCCCAACTGACCCACCCGAAGAAACCTTTACTTCGTTTGATGATTATGCCACCGTTGATAATGATTTGGAAAACGTTGCCTTGTCTGGAAAACTTTGGTTGGGCGAACGGTTTTCGATTGATACCAACAGCCGACAATTTGTTTTCGATTTTCCCAACCGGCTCACATCACAACCTGTTTCTATCAAGATGCACGTTGTGGCACGAGGAGTTGAATATACCTATTTCAGAGTGAAGGTAAATGGACAGGAGGTGATAGACTCATCACGAATCAACTATGTGGGATCCAACTCGGGGTATTACGCAAAAGAGGTTACCAAAACAAGGGCATTTGTTGATGACAACGAAATGCTAACGGCCGAAGTGATAAGAGAAACCGACGACTTATCAGCCGTAGGCTGGCTCGATTACCTTGAGCTTAATGCCGAATGTAACTTGAAATGGCGGCAGGGGCAGATGCTGTTTAGTAATCATCGCTCGATGAATGTAGCTAACGTTTACCGGTTTGTATTGAGCGATGTTCCTCAAAATGGTGTTGTTTGGGATTTGACGGATGTTACCAATCCTAAGGCTATTTCTTTGGAGCGAACAGAAACAGATGTAGCTTTTACGGTTCAGGGAGCCGTTAACCAACATTTTGCAGCTTTCGACGGTACAAGGTTTTTATCCCCGGTATCGGCGGTAAAAATCCCCAATCAAAACTTACATGATATCGGTAATCTTAATCTTATTATTGTTACGCCGGAATTGTTTCTGCCTCAGGCACAGCAGTTGGCCGATTGGCACGAGCAGAAAGATAATTTAATTTCAAAGGTGGTAACTACCGGGCAAATTTACAACGAGTTTTCATCGGGGATGCAGGACATTAGTGCTATTCGCGATTTTGTGCGTATGCTGTATAAGCGGGGCAATTTTGGAAGTAAACCCGGCTACCTCCTGTTGTACGGCGATGCCTCCTTTGATTATAAAAACAGGGTGAAGGGCAACACCAACATGGTTCCTATCTTCGAGTCGGTGGAATCGTTGAAATTTACTACCTCGTTTGCTACCGATGATTTTTTTGGTTTATTGGATGATGATGAAGGGTTTAACTCGGTAGGTGATCTCGATGTCGGAATAGGCAGATTGCCTGTTTCTACTACTAAACAGGCCGATGTAGCGCTTGCCAAGATAAAAAACTATACCAAGGCTTCGCAGGCTGTTTGCCGTGATTGGCGTAACACCATCTGCTTTGTGGCCGACGACCAGGATATGAACCTGCATCTTAATCAGGCACAAAGTCTGGTGGCTATTGTGGATACGGCTTATCCTGAGTTGAACATCAATAAAATATATGCCGATGCTTACTTTCGTGAAAAAACTTCCAGTGGCTACCGTTATCCCGATGCTCATGAAGCCATCAAAGAGCAAGTGGATGGTGGTGCGTTAATTGTTAACTATACGGGTCACGGTGGCCTTACGGGATGGTCGGAAGAGCATATTCTGGACATGCCCTCCATCAGAAGTTTTGATAACTACAACCGTCTGCCGCTGTTTATCACGGCCACCTGCGAGTTCAGCCGTTTCGATGATCCGCTGTTTTTGTCGGCGGGTGAAGAGGTGTTTTTGAACGAAAAGGGCGGCAGCATTGCCCTGATGACCACCACACGTTTGGCTTATGCTCACGCTAACATTGCTTTAAACAGCCGTATTTATTACGATCTTAAAAATACCGAAGGCAACGAACTGCCGCGCCTAGGAGATTTAATGCGGATGTCGAAAGTGCCCTCCAATACCAATTTCCTAAATTTTGCCCTGCTGGGCGATCCGGCTTTGATGCTGGCGTTTCCAAAATATAATGTGGTTACAACCTCAATGCAAACGCTCGGGGGTAAGGCTACTGATACAGTGCAAGCCATGGCTACCATCACGGTGAAGGGCGAAATAAGGCAAAATGGTGCTGTTGTAGAGGATTTTAACGGCTATCTCTTTCCGAAGGTTTTCGATAAACAATCGGTTTATGAAACCAGAGCTAACGACCCGAGGAGTTTTAAACAGGATTTTACTTTGTTCGATAAATTGCTTTTTACAGGAAAAAGTACTGTTTCAAATGGGCAATTTCACTTTACCTTTGTTGTCCCTAAAGAGATAGCTTATCAGTATGGTCAGGGCAGAATTAGTTATTACGCGGTTGATAGTGTAAACTATACCGATGCTTCCGGATACTACGAAAATCTGGTGGTGGGTGGCATCGATCAGGATGCCATGGTGGATAATGAAGGGCCGGACATTACCATGTATATTAATGAACCGGGGATTAAAAACAACGATGCCATTGGCAAGGATGCTATACTGTACGCGCAGCTTTCCGACCCCAATGGAATTAACCATACAGGCGTGAATATTGGACGTGATATCTTGTTTATTATTGATGAGGACTATACCAACGCGCAGGTGGTTAACAGCTATTTTTTGCCCGAACTTGATTCGTACACATCCGGGACTATTGAAATGCCATTAAACGATTTAAGTGATGGTATGCATACCGCTGCCATCAGAGCCTGGGATTTGCAAGGTAACTCGGGGATTCAGCAAATTTCGTTTTATGTAAAAACCAGCGGGGATGTGGGATTAAACAACGTAATGGCCTATCCCAATCCTTTTAAAAGTACCACCAACTTAAAGTTTTATAACCTATCAGGAGGAAACGACCTGAAGGTTACCATTAGTATATTTACGATAACCGGACAGCTTGTAGGAACGCAATATTCGGAGCTGTCAGATGCCGGCGAAGAAGTTGAAATTTCTCTTAACTGGCAATCGGTTGTAAATGGAGGAGGAGATCCCGGTTCCGGAATATTCATTTATGAAATGGTCGTGTCGGGTAACAATGGATCAAAGGAGATTGTAAGGCAAAAATTAATAAAATTAGCGGATTGATTATAGTTGAATAATATTAATTAAATTAATTCGTTAGATTTGCAAACCTTTTTTTAAAAGAAACACAAATGATAAGATTGAGAAATTTACTGTTAACCGGAATGTTGTTAACCTCTATTGTTACTATGGGACAGGAAATTAATTACCCCGACCAAAATGTAATAACTACAGCCGTACCTTTTTTAATGATTAGCCCTGATGCCCGTGCGGGTGGTTATGGTGATGCCGGAGTTGCCAGCTCCCCTGATGTTTTTTCGATGCACTGGAATCCAGCTAAGTATGCTTTTGCCGAGCAGGAAAACGGGTTTGGGATTTCCTATACTCCCTGGCTCAGAAATCTCGTTAACGATATTAACCTGGCTTATGTTGGCTATTTTCATAAATTTAATGACCTTTCGGCATTTGGTGCTACCCTGCGTTATTTTACCATGGGTGAAATTCAGTTTACCGATAACGACGGAAATCCAACCATTATCGCTAAACCAAACGAGTTTGCCGTGGATGCTACCTACGCCCGGAAATTACACCAAAATCTTTCGCTGGCAGTGGCAGGACGGTTTATCTATTCTAACCTTACCCAAGGCTATGGCGGACAGAGTGGCGTTGAAACAACAGCCGGTATTGCAGTAGCTGCCGACCTGGCTCTATACTGGCAAAAGGATGTTAATTGGTTTAATAATTTACCGGCTACCTTTGCTTGGGGATTAAACATTTCAAATATCGGGAATAAAATCTCATACAGCAAAAGCAACATTAAAAAAGACTTTATTCCTACCAATTTTCGGCTGGGTCCAAGATTAACCATCGAGTTGGATGAATACAATAAAATGAGCTTTTTTGCCGATGTTAATAAATTGCTTGTTCCCACTCCTCCGGTTTATAAAACGGATGAAAACGGCAACCCTATTGCCATACCCGGTGGTGGCTACGAAATTGCAGCAGGTATGGATAACAACGTTTCGCCTATCACGGGGATGATACATTCGTGGTACGATGCTCCACAGGGCTTTTCGGAAGAGATGAGCGAGTTTAATGTGTCTTTTGGTACCGAGTACTGGTATAATGAACTGTTGGCCATTCGCGGAGGATTCTTTTTAGAAGACAAGACAAAAGGAAATCGTAAATATGCCACGCTTGGCGTGGGTATTCGTTACAATGTTTTCGGGTTGGATTTCTCTTATCTGATTCCCTTGAACACAACCCAAAACCCCTTACAAAATACCATGCGTTTTTCACTGGTATTCGATTTTGGAAAAGCCGTTACCAATACAGGTACTGCTCCTCAATAGCAAGTACTGTTATTTAAACATAGAAAAAAAGGTATCCTTTTGAGGATGCCTTTTTTTGTTGTGGAAATCACCCCTTTAATTTATCACCGCTTCCGAATCCTTTCGTGCGGGCTAAAAAGATATTTGCTTTCTGATTGGTTAGTAATTAAATTTACTTCAGCCGCCAGAGGCCCTTAAATTTCATTTTCCAAAGCTTCAGCCGTCCTTCCGGGTCTTCCAGGTTTTTAGTTATTAATTTTTTACGCAACGGCTTCGTGGGGATAACTTCTGTGGTATCGGAACGGTAAGATAATTTAGCAGGACTTGACCGAAAATCGTAAACCTTTTCCGACAATACATACCAGTAAACCTGTTGTCCCGGAATCAGGCTCATGCCCAGTTTCTGAACATCAACATAACGAATGTTCTTCTCTTTATCTAAAACATAAAAAGTATAAATGTGGGCTTCGTCGCCACATGAAAGGGAGTCGGTAACAACAAGGCGGTTGTTGGAGGAGTACCGGGCAACTTTACCTTTACAATTTTCAAAACCGTAATGGTTAACACTATCCTTTTTCATCTCCGAGAGGTCTATTTTGCCAAGTACCGGGAGGTTTATTATTACCTCAGCTTTATCTTTTGGCTGGGGGGCAACATTGTAATTTACCTTTTCAACCACATTGGCAATAGTTGCCTTTTTTGATTTTTGGTTACCACAGGATGTGGCAATAATCAAGAGAGCTAAAGCATACAAAACTGGTTTCATAATTTTATAATTTGCTGTTTATATAATAAATCGATAATCGAAATCAGATGATAACTACGGTTAAGTAAATGAGGCCATTGGTGTTTTGAAACATCTAACTTCACCATTACTATTGTGTTTGTTAATATTCATCATATTCAATTTAATTCCCATCCGGCCAATACCTTAAATAATGTTGGGCTTGGTTGTTTTATTCAATACTCAAATTCAAGTATTTTGGATATTTTATTGAATACTTTAAAATCAATTCTTTTTTCTCATTTGGTTTTAATTCAAGTTCCCAGATTACCTGCCCCGTTTTATTATTAACTTTTCCGTTTGAATATTCAAGTTTTTCAATCTCAATGGATTTATCTTCAGATATAGGGAATTGATCTTCTATTATTATTTTTACTTTTTCACTTTTATTGTTTCTAATTACTATACTCCTATTTATCGTTTCTTTGGCATTTCTTCCAATAAATTGCTTTTTATTTTTTTCTTTCAAAAGAGTTCTTTCTACAATAATATTTTTATCTCTGCTTAATGATATCTCCAGAGTATCTTTTGTGCTGGTGGCATCAATAAATGACCGGCCTGTATAGGTGCCTTTGTAGTAAATACTTGATTTGCCTGATAACAGATTTAGTTTGGCCCAGTTGCTGATTTCTGCCATAAGAAAGACATCTTTTTCAAGTTTTGGAATGGAATAATATACATAGCTAACAGGTTTTTCCACCTCTTTTATTCTAACATAATAATCATTACCGTCAGACGGGATTGTGTATGGTATTTTTATTTTGTATTCGAGGCTTGTAATATTATACTCTTTATCTATAACATTGCTGTTAATCGTATTTATTTCAGATGGATAAAAATCAGAAACTTCACCTCTGCTGCCTCGAGTTCCTCCAACAGTTGAAGCAACAGATCTTTCAGAACGTCTTGGCATTTTTAAAATTTCATTTGCCGTAACAGTTGTCCCCGAAGATGTTTTATCCTTTTTTACCAATGGAACATTATATTCAACTATTTGAACTTCTTCTAATAATTCATTGCTTTCTTTCATCTTAAAATCCTGAAAAGTAATTTTGTTAGCATTTAAAACAACCCCTTTCATTTCTAAATCGTTATAACCAATAAAAGTAGCTCTAATATCATAAGAGCCGGATTTTATTGGCTTAATCGTATATCTTCCATCAAAATCTGATGTACTTCCCGCTATCATTTTACCTTCTTTATAAACAATGATGTTGACAAATGGTATTGGTTCTCCTGTTTCCTGGTCTGTGATTATCCCTTTTAACGCAGATTGTCCATCAATAATATTTTTTGTTTTATTACTATTTCGTTCACTGATAAACCAGGTTGCTAATTCAGGTTTAGAGTTATTCAAGGAAGGTCTGTTTGTTGATAATGTTAAGTTTACATTCTTCCAATCTTCACCTGTTGATTGATAAATGCTGGCATTGTAAACTATATTCAACGGCTCCCTAATATCATTAACACGAAAATCATATAAAGGTATCCATCCTGCCGATGAAACATAATAACTAATATTGAAATTTGAATTTATTGCTGTTTTACAATCAATGGCGAATGAAATTTTACTGTAAGATTTTTGCTCTTGCGATATTTTCTTATTTAGGTTTTTGTAAAGGTTTTGTATTTTTTTCTTCACTAGGTCGATTTCAATAGTCAACTT
Source organism: Bacteroidota bacterium (assembly GCA_003650425.1). GTDB lineage: Bacteria > Bacteroidota > Bacteroidia > Bacteroidales > F082 > B16-G9. The sequence continues at coordinate 9,755 of QMPP01000047.1, forward strand.
TAATTTGTTATGCCTTATTTCATTTAATTTTGTTCTGTAAAACGCTGATGCTTCTTTAATTTCTGCAATATTGGAACTTTCACCTTTCTTATTTAGTATGCTGTTATCAAGTAATATTTTTTCTTCTATTTCATAAACACTTATCTTATTTTTAATTTCTTTTATTTTAATTTCTTGTTGTTTAATACTGTCTTTATATGTTGAAATAATTTCATTTTCTTGACTTGGAAATGTGATTTCATGTTTTACAGAAAGTATTTCTCCTTTTTGATTGTTTTCGATTTGAATACTTTGCGGGGTTATCTCTGCTGGTAGTTTTTCTAATATTAACAGGTGCTTTCCTTCCGGAATATTTATTTTTGCTTCTCTTGTAACTTGTGCGCCATCAAAAAATACGGTTACATTTTTAATTTTTGAATTTAGTATCAAGGTATCAACTTCACTACTGTATAAGTTTATTGTAATTAGTAAAGATAAAATTAAAAGTGTACTTTTCATATTTGTAATATTTATTTACTTGTTCCGATTAAGCCTTAGAAGTGCATATATGGCTAATTAAGCCCTATTTGACAAAAGTACGTCAAAAACTTTTTTAGGGCTCGTCATTTTAATTATATTTTTGTCGGGTATAAAGTTCATACAAAATGGCTGACAATTTTAAAATAGGAACCGGATATGATGTTCACCGGTTGGTGGAGGGTAGGCCTCTTTGGCTTGGAGGGGTAAAAATTCCTTTTATCAAAGGATGTCTGGCACATTCTGATGGCGACGTGTTGCTTCATGCCATAATAGATGCCCTGCTGGGCGCCCTGGCGCTGGGTGATATTGGTAACCATTTTCCTGATACCGATTCCCGGTATAAAGATATCAGCAGTGTTGTTTTATTGCAAAAAACCATATTGCTTGTTAAGCAACGAGGTTTTATTATTGGTAACCTCGATACAACGCTGGTGTTGCAACAGCCCAAAGTTTCTTCATTTATTAGCGAGATGAGATTGGTAATAGCAAAAATACTGGAAACGAATATTGAAAATGTTTCGATTAAGGCTACCACCACCGAAGGGCTTGGTTTTTCCGGAACAGGAGAGGGGGTGGCTGCCCAGGCTGTTGTGCTGTTGCTTAAGGGCTGAATTATTGATGTCAGTTTTTGTAAGCTGCTTTATCACGTGTTAGGTGGCCGGTTTTGTATTTTACTTAGTTTTGTGCTTTCATCTAAAAAAATGTAATCCTTGAAAATTGTAACTATTATTGGCGCCAGGCCACAAATTATTAAAGCTGCTGCTTTGAGTAGAGCCATCAAAAACAGCTTTTCCGATAAAATTGAAGAGGTTATTGTGCATACCGGGCAGCATTACGATCAGAACATGTCGCAAGTGTTTATCGAAGAGCTGGGAATTCCCGAACCCAAATACAATCTGAATATTGGTAGCTCGTCGCATGGCGTTCAAACCGCCCGAATGATAGAAGGAGTTGAAAAAATTCTGCTGGACGAAAAACCTGATTATCTGGTGTTGTACGGCGACACCAATTCCACGCTGGCAGGAGCCATTGCCGCAGCTAAAATTCACGTTTCCATTGCCCATATTGAAGCCGGGTTACGCTCGTTTAACAAATCGATGCCTGAGGAGATTAACCGCATCATGTGCGATCATGCCTCCACGTTGCTGTTTAGCCCCACGCAAACAGGATTCCAAAACCTGATTAACGAGGGATTTAATGCTGACAACAAAAAACCCTATTCGGCTGACCATCCCGGCATCTTTCATTGTGGTGATGTGATGTACGATAACAGCCTCTTTTTTAAAACTCTTGCGGCGCAGCAGTCGAAGGTGCTGGAGGAGCATAACCTGATGGGAAAAGATTTTGTGTTAGCCACCATCCATCGCGATAGCAACACCGATGTTCCCGAGCGTTTGACGGCTATTTTTGAAGCGCTCCTTGAAATTTCCGAAACGGAAAAAATGGAAATAGTGCTACCGCTTCATCCCAGAACGGCCAAGTTGATGGAGGTGAATTTGTTGGATGATGTGTACAGGCAGGTTATAATTTCAAAATGGCTGAAGTTAATTCCGCCGGTTTCATTTTTGGATATGATTTTGCTGGAGAGTCACTGCAAGCTGGTAATAACCGACTCGGGTGGTGTTCAAAAAGAGGCCTTCTTTTTTAAAAAGCCTGCTATTATTTTACGTAGCGAAACCGAATGGAAAGAAATTGTTGAAGCAGGCTGCGGAATGATAGCCAATGCTGATAAAGCAATGATTTTAAAAGGTTGGCAACTTTTTAAGAAAGCAGGAAACACACTGTCTTATCCTGATATATTTGGTGATGGCAACGCTGCTGAGTTTATCTGCCAAACAATGTTGGACAGCTGTTTCCGGTAAGTTTTTTAAAACAGGGTGTAAAACAGATAGACGTTAAGCAGCGAAACAATCACCGCGATGGAGTATAGTAGTGTTTTCAAAAAGAGCGAGTTGCGATATTTACCCATCACTTTTGGTGACGAGGTAAGGTAAACCTGCAGGAAGATGGTGAAGGGCAGCTGGATGCTTAAAATCATCTGTGAGATGATTAATCCCTGAAACGGGTTAGAGATAAAAAAGATTAGTGCCAACGCGATAAGTAGCGAGATGGCCACCCCAAGTCGAGAGTGGTTATCCTTAATGTCGTATGGTTCGTTGAACATGCCGGCAAAAATGCTGCCTGCTGCAATACCCGATGTTACCGTTGAAGCAATGCCGGCAAACAGCAACGCAACGGCAAACACAACAACGGCATTACTGCCAAGTAGTGGTTCTAACAGATGATTGGCTTGCTGTAGTTCGGTAATGGGGGTTGAGTTTTTAAAAAAGGTAGTTGCCGCGAGCAATATCATGGCGCTGTTAATGGCCCAGCCAATAAGCATGGAGATGAGGGTATCGGTAAATTCAAACCGAAGCTGTTTTTTGATAATTTTTTCATCTTTTCGGTTCCACTGCCGGCTTTGGATGACTTCGGAATGCAAAAACAGGTTATGAGGCATCACCACAGCACCCATCACACTCATAATAATAATCATCGATCCTTCGGGGATGGAGGGGGTAACCCATCCAATGGCAGCAGCACCCCAGTCGATATCAACCAATGAGAGTTCGTATAAAAATGAAAGGCCGATAAGCGAAACAAAAGCGATAATCCATTTTTCAATTTTAAGGTACGAATTGGTAAGCAGCATAATGGCAACAAAAATGGTGGTTAGCAAGGCTCCTGCTGTGATGGGAACATCAAACAGCATCTCGAGGGCGATAGCACCTCCCAAAATTTCGGCTAACGAAGTGGAGATGGAAGCCATCATAGCTGAGGTTAAAATAAACTTTGACCAAACCGGTTTAAGGTAGATAGTGGCTGCTTCCGACAGGCAGTAACCCGTGGCAATACCCAAATGCGCTACATTGTGTTGAAGGATGATAAGCATAATGGTAGAGAGTGTTACCATCCAAAGAAGGGTGTAGCCGTAATCGGCACCGGCAGCAAGGTTGGAAGCCCAGTTACCCGGATCGATAAATCCTACCGTTACCAACAATCCCGGGCCAATGTACATGAATATATCCAGCGCTCCCAGCTGCGGTTTGTGGTTTTTGTTGTCGATATTTTTTAATAGGTTACGGATAATACTACGATTTTAAATAATGGCGAATTAATTTTGAGTCAAAGATAAAAAGAAATTTCAGAACTCCTTATCTGCTAATTGGGAATCAATTACTTATACAACTTGCATCGTAAATCAAATTCACTCTCTGCTTTCAATTCTTTTGATACCCTGTTTGGCTTTGTCTTTAATGCTGGTTTCGTATTCGTTAAAATGGAGGTTACGGCAAATTTGATAGTATTTTAAGGCCAATGGATAATATTGTTCCATCTCGAAAATATTGCCCAGCTGCAATGCCGCGTTACCGGCAAAATAGCGGGTGGAGTTTTTCCCCTTTTCAATGGTGCTGATGTAATAACTTTTGGCGGTTTCAAAATGATTGCTCTTTTGCTCAATTCGTCCCAGCCGGTACAGTATTTCTAATTTATCCTCGGCAGTAAAGCCAAGGGTATCGGCATTTGCCAGTACCTGCCGGGCTTCCGCGTTGTACCCTCCGTCGAAAAGTAGTCGTGCTCTTACCAACGTAACATTAGGAATCTTGGCTGAAAGTGCCTCCTTTTGAGCTTCTTTGTCGGCATCTACATCCGTTACGCCATTATGTAAAACTTTTTTCATCATGGTGCGATAACCCAAAGTGTCGCCTTGAATTAGATAACACCATCCGGTTTTTCGCCAGGCATCTTTTATAAAATTAATGCCCGGGTAATGCATTGTGTAGAACCGATAATCTGTTGCTGCTTTAGTATCTAATTTTCGCAGCCGATATTCCGCCTTTAAATAATGGAGGTAATAAAACGGATAATAGCCTTTCCATAATAGTGCTGAATCCAGCAGTTGCAATGCCTTATCATTGTATCCCGAACGGGCAAGCATATTAGCGTTAAGAAAAGTAAGCATCAGGTTGTGGTTTGTATAGGGTGTAAGCCTGATCATCAATGTTTCTTTTTTTGTTTCGTCGAGGCCAAGGTTCATCTCTGTAAAGCCAAGATAAAAGAGGATTTCGGGTTTTAGGTATTGAAGGCTGCTGTCGTTGTCGGCCTGATCAAGGATGTTGTATAGCTCCTGTTCCCCCTGTGGTACTGTTCCTTCCATCGAAACCAATGATAATATCCACTGATATTGATCGGGAATCATACCGATAATAATATGGAGCACCCCAAGGGTAATTTGTTGTGGCTTGAAATCGGGAAACTGCTGTCTGTTTTTGTCAAGTAAAAGGTAACTGCGCCTAATGCCCAGGGCTGAGCTAAAGTAGTTGTGGAATTTAAGTTTGGCAATGGCCCATTGCAGGTTGATGTTGGCTTGAAGATATTTTTTGTAGGGATTATTGTCGGGTAGTTTGCTCAGGAGGTCGAGTCGGCGATCTTCACGGTCTTCTATTTTATTGTAATAGGTCTCGTTTTCATCCATAAAAAGGGTTAAAAAGTCGATGGAGTTTTCCAGGTATGTGGTATAGAGGTTTTGAGGGTTTGCAACTTTTTCTTTGTTGATAAGTGCACGGGCATCATCAAAGCGTAAGGCAATAATATCGTTGTAGGCATGCTGACAGCGCGTGTTTACATCAACGGTTTGTGCCTTGACCGGAGTTAAACCGATTAGAATAAATAAAATATATAGCAGGGAGAGTTTCAAATTTGTTAGTATTTTTTTTAAACTTTATGGTTAACAGAATTTCCTTAACAAAATTTATTTTCAAAAGTAAATAAAAAAAGGAGCATCTGTTAAGATACTCCTTTTACTAAAATGTTTTGCTTTTGTTACTGATTGGCTACCTTTTCGGCAATATCGCTATCGACAAGGATTCGACCGCAATATTCGCAAACAATAATTTTTTTGTGGAGTTTGATGTCTAACTGGTGCTGTGGCGGGATTTTGTTAAAGCAACCACCGCAGGCATCGCGTTCGATTTGTACAACTGCGAGGCCGTTTAGCGCGTTGGTACGAATACGTTTATAGGCGGTAAGCAAGCGGTCTTCGATAAATTTTTCGTTGGATTCCGATTTTTTCTGAAGTGTTAGTTCGTCTTTTTTTGTTTCTTCAACAATATCATCAAGTTCGTCTTTTTTAGCATCTAAATCTTGCTTACGCTCGTCAAGCTTGGCTTGAGCCTGATCCGCTTCTGCCTGCAAAAGATCAATTTTGTATTTTGCCTCCTTGATTCTTTTTTCCGATAGCTCGATTTCCAGTTTTTGAAACTCAACCTCTTTTGATAAAGCATCGTATTCGCGGTTATTGCGAACATTTAGCAGTTGCTCTTCATACCTTTTAATCAGGGCATTGCTATTTTTAATAGCGGTTTCTTTATCAGTAATAGCACCATTCAGTACTTCAATTTCGTTGTTAAATTTAGCAATTCTGGTTTCCAGACCTTCAATTTCATCTTCAAGGTCTTGTACTTCCAGCGGAAGTTCCCCTCTGATGATTCTGATTTTGTCTATTTGAGAGTCAATTTGCTGCAAAGAATAAAGGGCAATGAGTTTTTGCTCAACACTAACTTCTTTTTCTTCGCTGGCTTTTGCTTTTTTACTTGTCATATCAAATTTATTTTCAGTTTGTTACAAAAACTTTACCGGATTAGTGGGAGTCTCTGAAATTTGGAGTGCAAAATTAGTAAAATTTTCCTTAATAATTTCATACAAAAGTTCTTTTGTGAATTGTTCTGTCTCAAAATGACCTGCATCTACGATGGTCATGGCTCCCTGGTGTTCAAAAAAATCGTGATATTTAATATCGGAGGTAATAAAAAGGTCAGCTCCGGCGCGGTAAGCCTGATGAATTAAAAAACTTCCTGAACCGCCACAAAAGGCTACTTTTTTTACCGGGCGTTGAATGGCCTGATTAAATTTTATAGCTTGTGCATTGAGCGTTTTTTTAACTTCCTTAAGATATTCTAATAACGGTTTCTCTTTTTCAAGCTCCCCAATCATACCTGCCCCGGTGTTACCCTGACGGTTTTCCATTGAAAAAATATCATAGGCTACTTCTTCGTAAGGGTGTGCCGAAAGCATGGCGTTAATAACCTTCGAGAGGTTTAGCGAGGAGACTACGGTTTCAATTTTAATCTCCTTTTCGATATGTGTTTTTCCAATTGTGCCCACGAAAGGATGGGTGCCTGCATTCGCTCTGAATGTTCCTTGTCCGGTTGTGTTGTAGCTACAGTTCTCGTAATGTCCAATGGAGCCGGCTCCGGCTTCAAACATTTTATCGCGAACGGTATCGGCATAATCTAACGGGCAATAAACAACCAATTTTTTTAATCCGGATCCGCCGGGTTGAAGTATTTGAAGGTTTTTTAAATTAAGTTTTTCACCTAACTTTGCATTTACCCCCTGATACATGTTGTCGAGGTTGGTGTGTATCGCGTAAATGGCAATATCGTTTTTAATAGCCTTTATCACTAGATTTTCGACAAAGTTGCTGCCCGTGAGCTTTTTTAACCCTTTAAAAATTAACGGGTGATGCGCGATAATTAACTTGTGACCACCGGCTATGGCTTCATCCAAAACCTCATCGGTTACATCAAGTGTTATTAGTGCGCTTTTGATTTCATGTTCGGCGTTGCCCGTTAAAAGTCCAGCGTTGTCGTACGACTCCTGCATGGAAAGTGGGGCAAATTCCTCTAAAAATGAAATTAGCTGTTTAAGAATCATTTTTTCTTTTTTGCGATAAAAATAATGGTTTTTTCAGCTAAAGTTAAAATATCATTGTTATTTTTACGCTATGAATTATTTCCGGTACCTTTTATATCCCTTTGCGCTCCTTTACGGATTAGCTGTTTTTATCCGCCACTGGATGTTTGATTTGGGTGTTCTTCCCTCCAAAAGCTACCCTATTCCTGTTATTGGTGTGGGTAATATTACCGTTGGGGGTACCGGAAAAACCCCCATGGTTGAGTACATCATCCGGTTG
>QMPP01000048.1 GCA_003650425.1 Bacteroidota bacterium
CATTAAAGGCGACAAAATTTTTCTGGATATTTTCTTAAGAGAACGCCCTCGATTGAACAAATTCTCCTTTTCAGGTATTAAAAAAACAGCCGCCGACGATATTCGCGAAAAAATTAACCTTACCCGTGGCGATGTGGTTACCGAACACCTTAAAATAAGAACCGCCAACATTATTAAAGGATATTATCGCGATAAAGGATACCTGAACACCGAGGTAAAAATTGATGAATCGACAGATAAAAAAAGTGAAAACTTTGTAAACCTTGCCATTCAAATTAAAAAGAACAACAAGGTAAAAATCGAACACATCAACATTTATGGAAATCATGCCCTTTCGGCTGATGCGGTAAGAAGCGCCATGAAAGAAACCAAAGAGCGCGGCCACCTGAATCCGCTCGACAGTTTGGGGCCAACCATTATAACCATGGTACAGCATGCCATCAGACTTCAATTTAAAATGTTACCGGAGGATTTAGCTCACTTTTTTGTAACCAACTACAAAGTTAAAATCTTTAAAGGCTCTAAATTTATTGAAAGTGACTATAAAGATGACCTGAAAAAGATTGTAGATAAATACAACAAAAAAGGGTATCGCGATGCACAGATTATTAGTGATTCGGTTTACAAAGTAAACGACGAAAACATTGCCATCGACATTCATATTGACGAGGGTAACCGCTACTACTTTAGAAATATTAAATGGATTGGCAACACCATTTACAATTCGCAGTTTTTAAGTCAAATACTGGGCATTCGCGAGGGAGATGTCTATAATCGTGAATTGCTTGAAACCAACCTGCAATACAACCCCGAAGGATTTGATATCAGCTCGCTGTACATGGACAATGGTTACCTGTTTTTTAATGCCACACCGGTTGAAACCTATGTAAGCAACGACTCCATCGATCTTGAGATAAGGATTCACGAGGGTAAACAGGCGCGTATAAACAAAGTTACCATCAAGGGCAACACCAAAACCAACGATCATGTTGTAATTCGCGAATTGCGTACTATTCCGGGGCACCTGTTTAGCCGTTCCGATGTTATTCGCTCCACCCGCGAGCTGGCTCAGTTAAAATATTTTAACGCCGAAAATTTAAAGCCAAACATCAACCCTAACCCGTCAGACGGTTCGGTTGATATCGAATATGAAGTTGAAGAGGCTTCTGCCGATCAAATTGAACTTTCGGGAGGATGGGGATACGGCCGTATTATCGGAACTTTGGGACTAAGTTTTAACAACTTCTCCATTCGTAACTTTTTTAATAAAGGTGCCTGGAAACCGATTCCTTCGGGCGACGGCCAAAAACTTTCGTTAAAATTTCAAACCTATGGTGTTGGATACATGAGTTGGAGTGCTTCGTTTACCGAACCCTGGCTGGGTGGAAGAAAACCCAACGCACTTACACTTTCGTACTACCACTCACGTTATGGAAACGGGTTGCCATCGTGGAACGAAAACAGTTCATCGTTTGTTATCAACGGCTATACCGTTGGTTTGGGAAAACGGCTTACCTGGCCCGACGACTTTTTTACACTTTATCAGGCTGTTAACCTTCAGTTTTACAAACTACAAAACTATTCTACCATTTTCCCTGTTGGAACCGGAACCGGGAACTTTAACAACCTGAGCTACGAAATTATCCTGGGTCGTAATTCAACCAATGCCCCTATTTATCCCCGTAACGGATCAGACCTCTCGTTGTCACTGGAACTAACACCTCCGTACTCTGCCTTTTCCAATCAGGATTACTCCAAACTTGATGATAACACAAAATATAAATGGATTGAATATCATAAATGGAAAATTAAAGCCTATTGGTATTTCGAGCTGATGGATAAGCTTGTTTTAGCCACCAAATTCAGATACGGATTTTTGGGACACTATAATGATGACTTAGGAAACACACCTTTTGAACGCTTCTACCTTGGCGGTGATGGCATGTCGGGCTATAACAATTTTGACGGTCGCGAAATTATTGCCATGCGGGGTTATACCAACGAATCGATTACCCCTTTGTATTATAAAGATAAAAATATTGGTGGAACCATCTTTTCGAGATATACCCTTGAATTAAGATACCCGCTATCGCTTAACCCGAACTCCACCATTTATGCCCTGGTGTTTTTCGAAGCCGGAAACTCCTGGCTTAACTTCAATACTTTTGACCCTTTCGATGTTAAGCGGGCTGCCGGTGTTGGGTTTAGGGTATTTTTACCCATGTTTGGTATGCTAGGGCTCGACTGGGCTTACGGTTTCGACCCCATTCCAGGGCTGCCCAGCGCCAGCGGAAGCCATTTCCATTTTTCACTTAACCAATCAATGGATTAATTTTGGCAAAGTTTTTGAACATTTTATAGAAACCATATAAAAATTAAAACTATGAAAAAACAAATGATAACGGTTGCCCTGGTAACACTCTTTTTAACCATCGGCTTAACCAATAATGCCACGGCACAATCGCAAAAATATGCTTATGTCGATAGCGAATACGTACTTGACAACATTCCGGAATATCATGACGCTCAGGATGAGTTAAACAGTTGGTCAGAAAAATGGCAAAAAGAGATCGACACTCTTTATTCACAAATTGATCAGCTATACAAAAAGTATCAAGCCGAAAAAGTATTACTGCCCGACGAAGTAAAAAAGAAAAGAGAAGACGAAATTGTTAAAAAAGAGGGCGAAATGAAAACCCTTCAACAAAAATATTTTGGCCCACAGGGCGAATTGTATAAAAAACGTAAGGAGCTGATTCAGCCCATTCAGGAGAAAGTGTACAACGCCATTGAGTCACTGGCCAAAACAAACAACTATGCTTTTGTTTTTGATAAATCAGGTGGGGTAACCATTTTATATGCTGCTCCAAAATACGACATCAGCGATGATGTTTTGGATGAAGTTGGAACAGTTATGCAAACCGTTCGACGCGATAGCCGTAAGAAAAAGTAACCCCCCCCGTAAGTAAATCGAACAGAATAGGTTGAATTATTTTTAACTATTTAACATGTTTTAAATTAACACCTATTCTTTTTTTTCTAAATTTGCCTCCTAAAATCACACAAATAAATTAATTTACAGTAAAATAAGTTTTTAAAAGATGAAAAAAGCAATAACAATTTTGTTCGTAGCCCTTTTAATTTCAGGTATGGGTTTTGCCCAAACAAATGCAAAAATTGGATACATCGACTCCAATCAGATATTAACTGAAATGCCGCAAACCGATTCTTTGCAGAAAGAGTTAAAAAATTATGCTGACTACCTGGATCAGCAAATGCAGACCATGGGACAGGAATATAAGAAAAAAGCTCAGGACTACCAGCAAAATGTTGCCGGCATGTCGGATTTGATTCGCCAAACCAAAGAAAAAGAAATTACTGACCTCCAGCAGCGTATTCAGGCTTTCCAGGCCAACGCCGATCAGGATTTACAGAAAAAACAACAGGAGTTATTCAATCCCATCATTAAGCAAATTAAAGATGCCATTACTGACGTAGGTAAAGAAAACAACTACAACTATATTTTAGATGTAGGAACCGGTGCTGTTGTTTTTTATCAGGGCGACGATGTGCTTCCGCTTGTAAAGAAAAAATTGGGCATTAAATAAAGTTAAGCCTTAATCGAATAGGCAAGGGAATTGTTTCCCCTGTCCTCTCACACCGCCACGTATGCTCTCATACGTGGCGGTTTCAGTTTAATAAACTGAGCTCGATGTAAACTCTACCCATAGTTTCAGATAATAAGCTTATAGACGATTCAAATTTATGAAGTACTATCGGGATAGTATAAAAAACACTTGACAACAGTATATGAATTTTATAAATTTGGCAATCAATATCTGAGCATTATTAATTGTTGTATGTTTAAGTAAATCTTTAAAACTATGAAGAGGTTAGATGGATTTTTTAAGCTGATGATGTTATTGGTGGTATTATCCTTATTTTTTTCTTCGTGTGATAAAGTTGGTGTAAATCCGGGTGATGACTCTTCCGGACTATCCAAAGGTGATACCGTATGGGTTTTTCAATTGGATGAACCCGGCTTTAAAATTAATGATGTGCCGTTGGCAAAGGGTAATGACGGATCAATCTATTTTGAAGCAGTACCCTTTGAGGTAGAGGAAATGACTCGCGTTTATGCATTAAGTTCCGATGGTAAATTGAAGTGGAAAACAGAGGGTTTATCAGAATTTTATATTAGTAATAACATTGTAGTAGGAGATAATGGAACACTCTACTGCACTTCCGGAATGTTTCTGTTCGCTATAAATCCTGAAAATGGGAACATAAACTGGACATGGGAGTGCCCACGCAAGTTAAAGTTAGGCAACATCGAATGGGATGCTTATTTACCCCTTAGCGGACTGACTTTAACCAACAATGGAGATTTGGTTTTCCAAACCAGCGGTACGCTTAATGGTGTGCTTGAAGCAATGTTCTGTGTAGATGAACAAGGTAATGAGAAGTGGCATAGTTTACGACAAAACAGCGGGTCAAATCAGATAACAGTAGGCCCTGACGGTATGATCTACTCTTATGGACACCCTTGGGATGAAAACGGATACTATCAACCTGAAGGCTTGATTGTAACCAACCCCGACAATGGTGCTATCGAAAAATACCTTCAAGGAAGTGCTGTTAACGTTCTTGTATATCCGGTGTTTACAAGCAACAATAACTTGGTAGTACCATTGTATGATACCGTTAAATGCCTTAACTTAAATGATTATACTTTAAAATGGGAGTTTGTTTTAAACGGACCTATACAGTTTCCAAATAATTTACTTACTGATAATAATGGAAATACATTTATTACGCCACCATTTTACAAAATATCAGATAATGAAACAGGGTTAATTGAAAGCCCGGAGAGCTTAGTTATACCGTGGTATAGTGTAATTGACAATAATAGCAACTTAACAGGCATGGAAAGTTATGCGCATCCATCTTTAATATCAGTAAATGATAAGGGAGAAGAATTATGGAAAAAACAAGAGTACTATCTTGGTAATTCTGCCAGAAGTGTGATGCTGTCTGATGACGTTCTTTATTTTTCTACTACATACGAAAACAATAACGGCAATAGTGTTTCTGAAATTATAGCATTACAATGGGATGCTTCTATGATTCAAACCGGATGGCCACGCATTAGCCATGACAACCGAAACACCTGTAATTTTAATAAATGGTAACCTATAACAAGGTTATCATTTATAAATTACAATACCTCTTTCCAAACCTCCTCATAATTCAAATACCAGACAAAACAATTAACCGCGATTGATAAGCTACAACGCCCTGCTTCTTTAAAAAGCGGACTAATCCTATCACTCTCTTTTGGTTTGATTTATCCTGAAACATCTCAACTTCCTGCGTATCCATGCATCTAACCTCCTGAATAATCCTTTGCTTTAGGTGTGTTTGAAATATTCAAAACCACCCTCTTAGCTTTGGAATTAATTCTGAAACTATCTGCTCAAAGCCTATCAGTATACCTGACATACAAAATAGCAAGCCTCATTGTTTATTCATGGAGGCTTTTCTTGCAAGTTTTTTCAAAAAACAATCTACACAAGATACTAAAAACCAAATCTTATTATGATGCGTATTGGTTTTTCTTAAAAAAACGTTAACTTTGTCATTGGCATTTAACCCTTTTTCCATTGAAGGTTACTTGAGCGTTCATCGTTTTTTTGTTCACCCTTAAAAATCACCACTATGAAAAAACAGCTACATATTATTTTTCTGGTATTGTTTTCATCTGCCTCTTTACTAAGCAATGCGCAAAACTATTACAATAACACCTATCATTTTGGGTATTACAATCAACCCACGGCAATCGTTACCGATTCGCTGGAGAACATTTATGTTTGCGGATGGTTTGAAGATGAAAATCATTTGAATCAAAGAGCTTTTGTTTTTAAAACAGACAATCAGGGGCAGGAGCTTTGGCGAATTATTATAGATACTCCTTCAAAGTATTATGCTTTATGTTTAACCCACACGGGTGGCGTTGCCCTGGCCGGCAGTAAAGATAACAACTGTTTCCTGAATTTATTAGATAGCCAAAACGGGACACAACGCTGGTCGCACGAAGAAACAGAAACCGACGACTTTTGGTTTGGATCAGTTAATGAGTTTTACGATGGAGAATCGTATAAACTGCAAACCGTGAAAAGTAAAACCGGTATCTATCCCATTTGGTACTATCTGTACAACCCTGACAATGGCCATTACATTAATGATGTTAAGGATATTAATAATATGTACGGATCATTTTACACTTCGGCAACGCTTTCTCCCGATAAAATTTGGACCGCCGGCATCTCACTTGGGGGTTCGGGATTGGTAATGTATAATAATTTTGGCGATGGAGATGGTGCTTTATGGTCGTTTTCAGCACCACATATTGCCGGGGTTGATAATTATACTGACCATCAGGGAGTGGTGGTCATAGCATCTGGCTCAGTACCTGGTGATAGATTTATTAATTTACTGGTTATGGATTTAGATAATCATAATGTATTTGGCAGCGATTTTATAGCCATAAACCCAGGTTCTGTAATAACAGGTTCGGGCGTATTGGGTTACAATAAAATATTGGTTACCGGCACTATTGATGATGAACTTGCCCTATGGTTTATCGACCACAATTTAGTATTAACCAAAGAAAAAATAATTGCTACCGAAAAACCAAGAGAGGGAGTAGATGTAGTTGGCTTACCCTCATCCGATATGGTAATAATGGGAACCGAACAAGTTAATGATGATGGCTCTAACGATGTGTTTTTAATGCGTCTTAACAGTAATGGTGCACTATTCAATAATGAAAACAAAATAACCCATGAAATTACTCTGTTTCCAAACCCGGTCAGGGATGAAATTTTTATAAAAACTACAACTACCGACTTGCAAAACACAAAAGTTCTTATCGTAAACAGCATGGGTAAAACGGTTAAAGCCATTAAAAATATAAACCGTTCCGTTTCAATGGACAATCTTCCGACAGGATTATATATTGCCGTGGTTTACTCTAACAACAAGTTGCTGTTTCGACAAAAGCTAATAAAACAATAAAAAGCAATCTTAAAAGATAATTGGTGTTGATATGGTGGCTTAAAGCTACAATTGACTTGAGACAATAAGATATTGAAAATCAGAAATAAATATCGCTTGTTTTGAAACCCGCTACTGCATCTTACCGACCCGCTTCCTCCATTCACCGATTTTTGTTTTCCCACGCCACTTGCTACCCCTATTTTTGCTGCATCATTTAAAACAGTAATACCATGGAAAACAAAAAATTTAACAATCGACTTTTAACCGGAATTGCACTGCTGATTTTTGGTGCTTTACTTTTTGCACGTAATTTTGGCCTTATCAATCCCGAAATTTTAGAATATCTCTTTCACTGGCAATCAATTCTTATTATTATCGGTATTTTTGTCTTAGCACGAAAACCTCACAAATTAACAGGATACATTTTAATTTTTATCGGCGTGATATTTTTTATTCCGGTATTGTTTGGAATTAGTGTCCAATTAATTATTTGGCCGGTCATGCTCATTGGTGTGGGAACCATGATTTTGTTTCGGGGGTTTTTCAACCACCATTTCCCACACCGTAAACATGCTTTTGCCCATTATGCCGAAAAAGATATTGAAATAAAAATCAGCCAACGTGAAGATTAGCGTTATCCCATACGCAGCGGCAGCTCGACCCGAATTAACACACAACAAAACTATAGTGGTAATCGATGTGTTGCGTGCCACCTCGGTTATGCTAACAGCCTTGGCAAACGGTGCTTATGAAGTTGTTCCGGCTATTTCACCGGAGGAAGTACTGCAAAAATCACTCCTTTATAACCCCGAAGAGGTTTTGTTAGCCGGAGAGCAACAAGCGGTAAAAATTGAAGGTTTCCATTTGGGAAACTCGCCGCTGGAATTCACTCGCGAAAAGGTCTCCGGTAAAACCATCATCATGTCAACCACTAACGGCACCAAAGCTCTTAACAGCTGTCTTAATGCCAAAGTAGTGCTTATTGGTGCTTTTTTAAATACAGAGGCTATAATTACCAGGCTTTTGCAAGAAGAAGAGGTAGTGTTATTCTGTTCCGGTACCAACAACAATTTTTCGTTGGACGATGGCTTGTGTGCTGCCATGATAATTGATGGGCTGGTAACGCAGCTGACCATTAAGCCAACGCTATCTGACTTTGGCTCCCTCCTGCTAAAAGCATACCGCAGCAATAAAAATCTTTCTGAATCCTTAAAGGAGTGCCATCATCTAAATCTGCTTAAGCTAAAAGGTTTTGAGCACGATGTAACGTATTGTCTGCAAAACAGTCTATGCGATATAGTACCAACCATGAACTTAATTAGTAAATCAATTAAATAATAATCAATTCGATAATAAAAGTGTTTTTTGCGTTGTTATCGCACAAAATAACTTCACACTTGCTTTAGTCAACTTATTTCGTAGCAAAGCCCCTAAGTGTTTAACTAAACCAAACAAAAGAAGCACAACTACTCTACCAACAAATTGCAACCTCGCACATCGCTGTTGTCAAATCTGCCGAGAATCTCAAAATCGCCGCCGGGATGAATTTTACCCAAATCTTTTGTTTCGATGAAGGAGCATGAATAAATATTGGCCAGGTCGATAACATTGACTCCACCGGTTCTGTTTTCGGGCAAATAGGCAAAGGGGTCGTTGGTGTCGCGAATCAGAACCTTCATCCAGGGAGGGGTTGCAAACAGTCCGTCGCCTTTCGAGTAAGCTTGCGACAAGAGCTCCGTCATTCCGTACTCTGAATAAATTTTTTTAACGCCGAATGCCGACATTAAAACAGCATGTAATTCCTGACGAACCATCTCCTTCCGCCGGCCTTTCATTCCTCCGGTTTCCATGACCACCAACTCCGGAAAATCCACGGGAAACTGCTCTGCCAAATCGAGCAAAGCGTAAGTAACTCCCAACAAAATGGTTTTCTTTTTTTCCGACTTAAGTTTTAATAAAACATCCCTGAGTTGCCGGTACTCATTCAAATAAAAGCCACTATCATCAAAGGCTGAAGTCCCGATTAGTTTTTCTGCCATATAGATCAACGAAGATCCCTCCCGTTCAAGGTACGATGGCAGCAAAGCCAGCACAACATAATTGGATATCGGGCCAAAAAAAAGCTCAAAACCTTTGACAAAACTCTTTTCGTAAACCGAAAGGTCGGCCACAGGATGGCGGCTAAATGTCATGCCTGTTGTACCGCTGCTGGTAAAAGTCAGAGCCGGTATTTTGCCCTCGCAAACAATATCGTGCGACTTAAAAAAGTCAATGGGTAAAAACGGAATTTGCAGGTAGTGTTCAACCTTTCCCACATCGCAACTCAAATAGTTGACATATTGCCGGTAAACAGGGTTGTTTTTGTATTGAAACCGAAAAATCTCCAAGGCCATCCGGTTAAATGCATCCTTGCTATGGATAGAAAATATGGAATCGATTTTCGGCATACTATTTGAATTAAACGACCGTTAATTTAACTAACTTTGCAAATAATGAAACATGCAGCAAAAATACTGTTAATTCTGGTTACTGTTTTAGGTGCCACGCTGTTTTCGTGCCGCAAAATTGAGGAATACCCGGTAGAGCCTGTAATAGCGTATGATAATTTTGTTTTGTTGCTTAATCCGCAAACCGGAAAAACCGAGCGTGGAGTTTTATCTATCTCCTATACCGACGGCGATGGCGATTTGGGATTAGACCCCGCTGATACGATATCTCCGTTCGATAAAGGAAGCGACTATTATTATAACATCTTGATTAAATATTATGAAAAGCAAAACGGAACATTCGTAGAAGTGCCCTTGCTTTCGTGGGATCCTGATTTGCAAAAATACGACACCATCACTTTTAACGGTCGTTTTCCAAACCTCACGCCTGAACATGGCAATAAAAACATCAAAGGGGTAATACAGGATACGCTTTACGTTAACAATCCATTGTCGGATTTTGACACCATCAAATACCGGGTTTCCATTTACGACAGAGCACTTAACCTGAGCAACGAAGTGGAAACTCCGGAGATTATTATCGTTAAATAAATCTTTTAAATTTCGATAAACCCTGAAAGTTTTTTCAGGTAGCTGTTTAATGTATCAACCCCGAGCAGAGGTGTTTCGCTCAGAGGGAAAACTTGTAATTTACACTCCTTGTATCTCTCCTCTATTTCAGATATATTAAAATCATTATCCCATTTATTGAGAAAAACATTGGATATTATCACGTTAAATTTTGCCAGATTGTTAACAATAAGTTGCGACTCTGCAAAAGAGAGCTTATCGGTATTCATTACCAGATTAAGACTTGTTTTTGATGTATCTTTAAAAACTTGTTTAATGGAGTGATACTCTTCAATTTGTTGATAAAGCTTATTACGTATTTTATCCGTTTCTATCTCCTTTTTTCCCAGTTTTACCCTGGCAATGATCTCCTTTTTTTCGATAATTTTATTTCTCAACGCCAGCAGGTTTTCCAACCAGGTTAATGAAACATCGGGCAAGCCGAAAAATTTTAAGGTAAGCGCCGTGGGTGGCATATCAAACACCAAATAGTCGGCCTCGTTGGCGCTGTTTCGTATCTCCCGGTAAGCCAGTAACAAGGCGTACTCTTCCATTCCCGGAGAAAACTTTAAAATGTCAAGATAATTCTCCAGATTGAAAGCCGTTAAATAGGAGTAGCTCCTTTTAACCTGCTCCTGCATTTCTTTAAGATACTTATCTATCCAGCGACCTACATCTACCTCTTTAACGGAAAGATTATTATTGATTTTTAAGAACTTGTCGGAAAAAGTTTTTTTAAAAATATCGCTTTGATTGTGAGCAGGATCCATCGAAACAAGCCTAACCTTATGCCCTTTTGAAGCAAGGTGCAGGGCTGTAAGTGCCGAGGAGGTTGATTTTCCCACGCCGCCTTTCCCCAAAAAGAATATGTTTTTTGCCGTGTTGCTCATGGTTACATAATATCAAAAACCGAAAACAGATTGGAAACGGGTTCGTTGGCCATATCTACTTTAGCAAGCATTAGAGCAAAATGTTTTTCCATTTCGGGAAGTAGCTCCAACGTTATCTGCATGGGTGGCGAAGGTAACCCCACAAACGAGCCCAACACAAGCAACCCGAAAATATTTTCCATCTCTCCCAATTCAAATTCGATGGATTCCACAGCCGTATTACGGGTAGCCTCATCATAAAGTTTCCAGTGATGTTT
Organism: Bacteroidota bacterium; assembly: GCA_003650425.1. GTDB lineage: Bacteria > Bacteroidota > Bacteroidia > Bacteroidales > F082 > B16-G9. The sequence continues at coordinate 11,263 of QMPP01000048.1, forward strand.
AATCCTATCCAGTAATCTCTGAAGTAGCTCTTTTGTTTCCATTATTGCGGTTAACTCCGGGATTTTAATTCCTCATCCATTTTCGCGGGTTCAAAACTTGTTTTAAAAAACTTAATAAAGCCCTCTATGGTAATCCAAACCATCGATATAAAAATAATAGCGTTCAAAACCTGCAATAATACATTGTGTTTGGCTACAAAATTGAACTGATTTTCGGCTACAGCCCATAATGATACCGAAATCATAAACAGAGCGGGCAGTGCCGTAATGAGCCATCCCCATTTGGTACGCCCTTTTAAGTATAAGGTAATCACAATGAGAGCAAGGGCTGCCAGTGTTTGGTTAACAGCTCCAAAAATAGGCCAAAGGGCTAATGCACCTTTCCCGTCGGCTCCGGTAGAAAAAACAAGTATTAACGCAATTAAAACCACAAAACCGGTTGCAATGTATTTATTTTTAAATGTCCTGGGAAAAGTTTCGGTAACCAGATACCGCTGAACACGGGTTGCTGTATCCAGCGTGGTTCCGGCAAAAGTTGCCACAAACACCCCCATTATGGTTATGGCTATGCTTTTAGGGATACCTATCGATTCGATCATATTGGCAGCCCCTTCAACAAAAGCGCCTACTTTGGAGCTTAATCCTCCGGCAGCACTCCACGACGAATAGTGAGAAGTCCAGGCTGCTAATCCGGTAAGCTCGTGTCCGTCACTTCCAATATACCCCATTCCTATTCCTGCTGTTGTGGCAATAATTACCAGTGTAGCCAACGAGCCTTCCATAAGCATGGAGCCGTATCCTACAAAAAGAGAGTCGGTCTCTTTTCGAATCTGTTTAGACGAAGTTCCTGATGAAACCAATGCATGAAATCCGGAAATGGCTCCACAGGCAATGGTAATAAACAGGAAAGGCCACAATGACGGAGAGCCTTCGGGATGAGCTCTTACAACAGGAGCTACAATATGCAGCTCGCCATTGAAACCGGTAAACAAAACACCCAGCACCAACAATACCAAAGCTACCACCAATTGATGGGAATTGATGTAATCGCGTGGCTGCAACAAGGTTGTAACTGGTATTACCGAAGCAATAAAGGCGTAAATCAACAAAATAATAGTCCAAATAGCCACCGGTGATAACCCGAACATGGCCGGCATTTCAAAAGGTACAAACGAACCTAAAACAACCGTGAGGTATAAAGCAATTACGGCAATGATAGACCAGACAGCCAGATTGGCACCCTTTTTATATACCAGAAACCCAAGATAAATAGCAATGGGAATTTGAAACCATACCGGTATAACCGATTGCGGAAACATTTTAAATAAAATGGCAATAACCAATCCGAAAATTGCCACCACAATCCAAAGTTCCAGAAAAACAATAAAAAACAGAAAATATTTGGTTCGGGTATTAATGTACTTACCGGTAAACTCCGAAAGCGATTTTCCCTGATTACGCATGGAAATAACGAGAGTTCCCAAATCGTGGGTGGCACCCATCACAATAGAGCCCACGAAAACCCAAATTAAGGCAGGAAGCCACCCCCAGATTACTGCAATGGCAGGGCCTACTATCGGTCCGGTTCCGGCGATGGAGGCAAAATGGTGTCCGAAAATCACCTCCTTTTTGGTGGGAACAAAATCAACACCGTCTTCAAGTTCTACCGAGGGAACAGGGTTATTGTCATTCAACTTAAATATTTTATTTCCTATAAATTTACCGTATATCCGGTACATCAACAGGTATCCGCCGAATACCGCGATCATTATCAATATTGAGCCCATTGCATTCTATTTAGAAAAATAAATAATGGATAAAAGTAGTAAAAAAGAAGAAGAGCACATAAACGGATTTCTGCTTTACCAATTTACTTACATTTGTTTGGTTCAATAATTCAATATTTTGAAGTTGTTTAAAGTTGACCACTTAAATAATTATGAAATATATTGTAAATAAGAAAACAAATTCCAATATTTCCCTCTTTGGAGGGAAAACAAAGGAGGAATCATAAAAAGATATTTGTGTTCTGATTTTCAATATCTTATTGTTAAAAAAGTATTCCAACACTAAACAATCTCATTGCCAACACCAACCCAAAAATCATTCCGGTTATCAATCTTCCGGCTTGCAAATGATTCCTAAATTCTTTTTACCGTCAATTTTTATGGTAACAGGTTTATCGAGCCGTATGTGGCGCAAATAGTCGTTTTCGAATAAGGCGGGTTGTTTGTCCAGAAAATCAATATCCCATGAGCCATCCCCAATAAACGGATTAATGGTAAAATAACCCACTCTGAAAGAGGTGAGGTTTTGGAAAAAATGGGTTCCCTGACTGGGGTCGATTCGATAATCTTTCAGTCCTGATTCTACGATTAACCGCGCAGCAGATATGTGCGGCCATTTAACCGGAATGCCCAACCACGGGTCGCTGGAGCCCCACCGGCCTGGTCCTATCAATATGTAGTTTCTGTTTTCTTTTAAAAAGTCATCGTTTAGTTTTGAAACCATCGAAACAATATCCTTGTTATTGGCAGGGTCGAAGTTTTGCGGTTTAACATAAATGATGTCTGTTAAATCACTAATTATGCCATTACCTAGTGCTTTTTTTGAAAGTAACAGCAACTTTTCCTTAACAATTGCCTTTTCATCAATATTTACGCTTTCATCTTTAGAGGCAATGGGTCTAATCTGAAGAAGGGTAAATACTTTTCGGTTTCCCCTCCTTTCGTTCAAGTCAACCACAAACTCTATTTCAACGGGTTTGCCCATCTCCTGTTCGCCAAGTTTTAGCACGGTTTGCAAGATTTCGGCTAAAGGAAACTGGTTATGTTTTAATATCCCGGCAAAGGTAGCCAGTTTTTTTCCTTCGTAATTAAACCCGTCACGAAGTATATGATTGTGAAAATCGTAGGTGGAGCCCACCTGTTTGATCGATTTGTCTTTTTCGGCCTGACGGAGCGGAAACTTGATAAGGTTCATGGCATCATCGGGACTGGTAGTAAAGGCATCGGGATTCATATCTAATGCATAAAAGTATTTTTGTGTCTCCTTTAAAGCCATATCAGCGTTTGAAGTTTGAAGTACTTTTTTTGGATATTGGGGCGAAAAACGTAACGAAAGCCCCCCGTCAACAATATATTTCCCAAGACCTACTGCAATATTAACAATTCCCTCTTCCGATTTTTCCGGTTCTACAGGATAGAAGTTGATAGAACGAGCCACCCCCGAAAAAGTTGGATAATAGGTGTTACCATACTGTTTACCCGTTACCTCCTGAATGACAATGGCCATTTTTTCTTCATCAATCACGTTGGAAGTTGCCTCCATATAAGCCTTGCTATCTTTAAAAAATGCTGAAGCGTAAACCGCTTTAATGGCTTTACGAACCATGTTGTTGGTTATCCCCCGGTTATTTTCAATTACCGGAACCATGTAAGTGTTGTAGATACCCGCGAAGGGTTGATAATAGGAGTCCTCCAGCAGACTTGACGACCGGATAGCCAATGGTTTGGAAGATTGGTTTACAATAATTTCCAGATCATCAGAAACAGTTTGAGATAGTGGCGCATTTACAAACGCGTTTAATATCTCCTCATCGGTATATTGGTCAGAAAGGGCAATTTTATACAACTCGTTCATTTCCATAAACTCATCAAATATGTCAGTTCCAATAACAACCGTATGCGGAATAGTTATTTCCACGTCTTTAAATTGGCTGTACAACTTATTTCGTTTGATAAGAGTATCCAAAAACGCAAGACCTCTTGCTTTACCCCCAATGGATCCTTCACCCATCCTGGCAATCATAAAATACTCATCGAAACTATCGCGCTGAAACTGTGTAATAACTCCACGAGCCTTGGCTATTCTATAATTAGAGATGGCACTATAAATAAACTGCTTTACATCGTTGCAATCGTTAAAATCGTCTGGCTCAAACTCCTGAAACAACTGAGCCAAAGGAAATAGCGCCCGGGCTCGCAACCACTTTGCCAAATGGTGTCGTTCAATGTGATATCGCAGAGAGGCTTCAGGAACAAGGAATATTTTATCCATCAAATCCTTCAGGTTTTTTGTTCGCATCACCTCTTCCCCGCTATTCGGGTCAATAAATATAAAACTCCCGAAGGCGAAATATCTTTTGATAAAATTGCGTAATTCGTAAGTAAGGCTTTGCGAATGCTTATAAATAAAACCGGCTTTTAACTGCTTTGCCTTTTCCCGATTGTATCTGTCGCTCGATTGTAATAAGAGCGGCATATATTTATTCTCTTTTTTAATTTTTTGCACCAGTCTAAAACCAGCCTTCGCATCTTTTACCCCTTTTCGCTTGTACGATATATCAGAAATAACACCGAGTAAATTACTTTTATACTTATTGTAAATACCGGTAGCTTCCTCGTAAGTTGTTACTAATAAAATTTTTGGCCTGCCGCGCATGCGCAGCATCTGTTGATGCTCGTTAAGACCTTCCGACATGAATGATTTCGACTGCTTAAAAATAATTTTATAAATGATAGGGAGATAACTTGAGTAAAACCGAACGTTATCTTCAACCAATAAAATAGCTTGTACTCCCACCTCACCCACATCGTGCTCCACGTTCATCTTATCTTCAATAAGTTTGATGATGGCCAGCAAAATATTGGCATTGCCAAGCCAACTAAAAACATAATCCACTGCGGCGAATTCATCGGTAAGCTCTACTTTAATCCGGGCTTCGCGCGAGAAAGGGGTGAGCACCACGATGGGAATTTGCTCGTATTTTTGTTTTATCTCGTTCGACAGGTCAAAAGTTACCTTTTCGTCGGCACTAAGCATAATAATTACCAGGTCGATGTTTACCGATTCCAGCTTTTCAAAGGCCTGCTCCCTGGAAGTTGCCTTAATAAACTCGGGGGGATATCGCAGGTTAAGCGACATATACTCGTTAAATATCTGTTCATCAACGCGGCCATCCTCTTCAAGTATAAAGGCATCGTAAACACTGGATATCAACAAAACGTGATAAATGCGGTGCAGCATCAGGCTGGTAAAACGGGTATCTTCAAACAGGTACGACTGCGAAAGTATGTCAAGCTTGGTTGGAATCATAAACAACAATTAATTGGAATTCAACAAAGGTAGTTTTTCTTTGATTTGTCAGCCTCACCCGGCAACACAATTTTTTCTAAAGAAATTAATGTAATCAAGCCGGACAGAATCAGCACTAAAAACTAAA